>NZ_JBIAUR010000010.1:0-475906 GCF_042893105.1 Streptomyces sp. NPDC001663
GTGCAGGTCGTCGTCCTCGACGTGGATGGCCTTGTCCGCGCCCATCGACAGCGCCTTGCGCAGCGCGTCCTTGGCGTCCTCCGGACCCACCGTCAACACGGTGATCTCCACGTCGTCGTCGGAGTTCTCGGAGATCTGCAGCGCCTGCTCGACCGCGTACTCGTCCAGCTCGGAGAGCAGACCGTCCACGTCGTCCCGGTCGACGGTCAGGTCATCGGCGAAGTGCCGGTCGCCAGTGGCGTCGGGCACGTACTTCACAGTGACAACGATCCTCAAGCTCAAGACTCTTTCTCCTTCATCAATCAATGATGATCACTGACCGCTGCGCCGCAGCCGCACGCGGTACGAGTAGTGCTCGGGCAGGAAGTGACTGATGGCCAGCTCCACGAGCTGACCGGCGACCGTCTGGTAGACACGGTCGATGCGCAGCAGCGCGCGGCCCGGTTCACAGCCCAGGTGCTTGGCGATCTCCGGGGTGGCCTCGGCGACGGTGATGCTCTGCTCGGCCTCGGCGATCGGTTCGGGCAGCCGCTGGTCGAGCAGCCCGATCACGGTGAAGGCATTGGGCGTACCGGGCAGCATCAACTCCTCGACCGACTCCAGCAGTTGACCGACGGCGGGCGGCAGCCACACCGACGTGTGGCAGAACGCCATGTCCTCGTGCAGTCGTAGGAAGGCCAGCTTGTGCACTCGATCGGTGTGCAGGCCGAGCCGTCCGGCCGCATCGACGTCGACCCGGCGGTGCAGGGGCGTGACGACGTCCATGCGGGTGTCGATGGACAGCCCCATCAGGTCGTCCACCGAACCGAACTGCCGCAGGTACTGCTCCTCCCGGGGCGTCGCGAACGTGCCGCGCCCCGGAATCCGGTACACCAGCCCCTCCGCGACGAGATCCTGGAACGCCCGCCGCACGGTCTGCCGGCTCACCCCGTACGTCTCGGCCAGCTCGGCCTCGGTGGGCAGCCGGACCCCGTCGGGGTAGTCGTGTCGCAGGATCGCCGCCCGCAGCTCCCGCGCGAGCCGCAAATAGGTGCTCTCCCGCGGGGCTTCCCGCTGCGACTGCCGCTGCTGTGTCTCCTGCTGCGGCTGCTCAGCCATCGAGACCTTCCCTCGCCACCAACTGCGCCGCGATGACGTTGCGTTGGATCTCGTTCGTGCCCTCGCCGACGATCATCAGCGGGGCGTCGCGGAAGTACCGCTCCACGTCGAACTCCGTCGAGTAGCCGTAACCGCCGTGGATCCGCACCGCGTTGAGCGCGATCTCCATGGCCGTCTCGGACGCGAACAGCTTGGCCATGCCCGCCTCCATGTCGACCCGGCGTCCGGCGTCGGCCTCCCGGGCGGCGTACAGCACCAGTTGACGGGCGGCCGTGAGCTTGGTCGCCATGTCGGCCAGGTAGTTGCCGATCGACTGGTGACGCCAGATCGGCTTGCCGAAGCTCTCCCGTTCCTGGGCGTAACGCAGCGAGTCCTCCAGGGCCGCCCGTCCCACGCCGAGCGCCCGCGCCGCGACCTGGAGCCGACCGGTCTCCAGCCCCTTCATCATCTGGCCGAAGCCCTGGCCCTCCGCACCGCCCAGCAGCGCCTCGACCGGCACCCGGTAGTCCTCGAAGGACAACTCGCAGCTCTCCACGCCCTTGTAGCCGAGCTTGGGCAGGTCACGGGAGACGACCAGGCCCGGCCCGTGCTCGGCCAGGAGAATCGAGATACCCCGGTGGCGGGGCTCGGCGGCCGGGTCGGTCTTGCACAGCAGCGCGATCAGGCCGGAGCGGCGGGAGTTGGTGATCCAGGTCTTGGCTCCGTTGACGACGTACTCCCCGCCCTCGCGGCGCGCGACCGTCGTCATCGCCTGCAGATCGGAGCCGCCGCCGGGTTCGGTCAGCGCCATCGTCGCGCGGACCTCTCCCGTGGCCAGGCGGGGCAGATAACGCTGCTTCTGGTCCTGAGTGCCGTACAGGAGAAGGAGTTTGGAGACGACCGTGTGTCCGCCCATCGCTCCGGCCAGGCTCATCCAGCCGCGTGCGAGTTCTTCGGTGACGAGAACGAAGCAGGGCGTGGAGACGGGGTTACCGCCGTACTCCTCGGGGATTGCCAGTCCGTAGATGCCGAGTTCCTTCATCCGCTCAATGAGGTTCTCGGGATAGGTGTTGGAGTGCTCCAGTTCCTGGACGACGGGCTTGACGTCCTTGTCGACGAACTCGCGCACGGTGCGGACGACGAGTTGCTCGTCATCGGGCAGGAGGTCCAGGGCGCTCATCGGAAGGGGCTCCACATCGTCGTGGTCAATCGGCGTGGTCAGATGACGGCGTCGGCGCGCAGCGCCTCGATGTCGTCGCGGGTACGGCCGAGTTCGGCGAGGATCGCGTCGGTGTGCTCGCCCACGTCCGGTACGGGATCCATGCGGGCGGGCAGTCCGGCGAGGTCGGCGGGCGGGAGCAGCGCCTGCATCGTGCCGCCAGGCACGCCCACCTCGGTCCAGCGTTCGCGCGCGGCCAGCACCGGGTGGTCGAGGAACGCGGCGACGTCGTTGACCCCGGCACAGGCGATGCCGATCTCCTCCAGGTCCTTCAGCGCCTCCTCGGCATCGGAGTGGGCGAGGCGTTCGGCGACGATCGCGTTGAGTTCGTCGCGGTGGGCGGCGCGGTCGGAGCCGGTGGCGAACCGCGGATCGTCCGTCAGCGTCGGCCGCTCCAGGAACTCAGCGCACAGGGCGGCCCATTCGCGTTCGTTCTGGATGGAGAAGAGAACCTGCTTCCCGTCGGCGGTCGGGAAGGCGCCGTACGGTGCGATGGTCGCGTGCTGGGTGCCGAGGCGGGCGGGCTGGGTGCCGCCATAGCGCGTGTAGTAGGCGGGTTGGCCCATCCACTCGGCCAGCGCCTCGAACAGGGACACCTCCACGGGATGCGTCCGGCCGGTGGTGGCCCGCGTGTACAGGGCGGTCAGGACACCGGTGTAGGCGTACATCCCGGCGGCGATGTCGGCGACGGAGATCCCGACCCGGGCGGTCTCGTCGGCCGTTCCGGTCAGCGAGACCAGGCCGGTCTGACACTGCACCAGCAGGTCGTACGACTTGCGGTCGGCCCATGGGCCGGTCGTGCCGTAGCCGGAGATCGTGCACGGGATCAGCCGCGGGTAGCGGTCGGCGAGTGCGTCGACGCCGAGGCCCAGGCGGTCGGCGGCGCCCGGCGCGAGATTCTGTACGAACACGTCGGCGCCGTCGAGGAGTTGGTGCAGGATCTCCTGGCCGCGCGGGTCCTTGAGGTCCAGGGTGAGGGACTCCTTGGAGCGGTTGAGCCACACGAAGTAGCTGGAGAGGCCGTGCACCGTCGTGTCGTAGCGGCGCGCGAAGTCGCCCTCGCCCGGCCGCTCCACCTTGATCACCCGGGCGCCGAGGTCGGCGAGCTGCCGGGTGGCATACGGCGCGGCCACGGCCTGCTCCAGGCTGACCACCGTGATGCCCGACAGGGGAAGCTGCTGCACCGTCATGCCTCCTGGTCCTCGTACGGGAAGCCATCGTGCGGGATGTTTTCGTGCGAGTAGTCCTCGTGCGGGAAGTGCTCGCGCAGCACCTCGCCCGCGCCCGCCCACGTCAGCCCCTCCAGCAGCGCCGGCACATCCGCACCGCAGGAGGCGGCCTTGGCACCCAAGTCAGCCTCGGACAAAGGGCGTTGAGGCGCACCCGGCGGCAACTCCAGTTCGGTGTACACCTCGCTGCCGTCGGCGAGATCGACGCGCAACGCGACCCGGCCGTCCAGCAGAGTGCCGGTTTCGCCGGGCAGCAGGTCGGCCCGGACCAGACCGAGGAGCTTCTGTGCTTCGGGCCGCAGCACTGCCGCGTCCGTGAAGCTGTCGAAGCCGGGATAGTCGTCGAGCAGCGCCGTGGCCACCGCGTACGGCAGTGAGAACTTGCTTTCCAGACCGGTTCCCGGACGGTCGTGGATGAGCGGCTGAACGGTTCCGGCAGGCGTCGTAACAGTGACTGCCGTGATCTCGCCGCGGATCTGGTCACGCACCGTGCGCAGGGCGGCGATGGGCCGCTGCATGGCGTAGCAGCAGGGGAAGAGCTTGACGGCCAGTCCGCCCGGGACGGCGGGGGAGGCCGGGAAGTCGCCGGCGGGTGTGCCGCCGACCCGCTGCAGCCAGGCGTCCAGGGCCCGCGGATCCGCGGTCGCACCCGCCCGCGCCAGCCGCGCGGCCCGTACACCCGCATCCGCCGCGAACCCGACCTGCAGCGACTTGCCGTGCGTCCCGAACGCCTCCTGGACACCCCCGGCCGCGGGCACGGCGAGCGCCATCGCGGTGGCGAGCCCCTCCGCGTCCAGGCCGAGCGCGACTCCCGCCGCGACGGCGGCGGCAGGCGCGCCCGCCGTGCACGTGGCGTGCCAGCCGCCCGCGTAGTGCTCCCAGCCGAGCATCGCCCCCAGCCGCGCCATGACCCCCGCGCCCGCCAGATACGCGCGGGCGTCGCCGCCCACCGCCAGCACGGCCGGCACGGTGACCACGGAGATATGGGTGGTGGTGTCGGTGTGCAGGTCGTCGAAGTCCAGGACGTGCGCCATCGCCGCCCACCGGGCCGCGTCCGGCAGCGGAGCGGAGACGGCGCGCAGGGGATGACTGCGGGCGGCCAGCGCCACGGCGACGGTGTCGGCCAACGCCCGCTCGGCGAGCGCCAGGTCGTCCGGCGTCGGACGGTGGTCATGGGCCCACTGGGCGAGGGCCCGGGCGACGGTCAACGGTCCCCCAGGGGTTCGATGCCTGCTCCTCGTACGGCCAAGAGGTTCCCTTCCTCGGATTTGTACGACCGAGAGCGCCTCTCCGCCAGATTTGTACGGCCAAATCCGCGAGCCTGTCAACGGCGAACCCGCCACGGTGACCTGTGTCTTACCGCACTGCCTCGACGTGGCGAAGACGACATCCACACAATGCCGATGCTTTGTACGCAGCTTTGTACGCAACAATCCGTACGCCACCACGCGGCACCTCGTCAGGCACGCCCTCGGGAGTCCCGTTGCCCCACTCCGATTCCGCCCCTGTCTCTTCTACCCCCGCCGACTTCGCCGTCCTCGAAGAGATCGCTCACACCTGGCGGCCCGACGACGCCCGTACGACCGACCCCCTCGACCCGGCCCCGACAGCGGCCCTCTCCGCCGTACTGGACCTGCCCGCCCCCGCGGCGCTCGACGGTGAGCCGCTGCCGCCGCTCTGGCACTGGCTCCACTTCCTGTCCTGGCCGCGGCACACCGAACTCGGCCCCGACGGGCACCCGCGGGACAGCCGCTTCCTGCCGCCGCTCCCGCAGCGGCGGCGGATGTTCGCCGGCGGGCGGCTGGAGGTGTCCGCGCCCCTGACCCTCGGCCGCCCGGCGGAGCAGCACAGCCGGGTGAGCCAGGTGCGGCCGAAACGGGGCCGCAGCGGCAACCTGCTCTTCGTCACCGTACGCAGCGACTACCGGCAGGACGGGCGGCTGTGCCTGACCGAGGAACAGGACCTGGTGTACCGCAGCGGCGGCCAGGCACCCACCCTCGCAGTGCCCCTCCCGGAATCCGAGAACGGGCCTCTCGCCGACGCGTCCCCCTGGCAGCAGACCTGGCGCACCGACCCCACCCTGCTGTTCCGCTTCAGCGCCCTGACCGCGAACGCCCATCGCATCCACTACGACGCCCCGTACACGACCGGCGTCGAGGGCTATCCCGGCCTGGTGGTGCACGGCCCACTGCTGGTGCTCGCCATGCTGGAGCTGGTGCGCCGACAGCAGCCGGATCGGGAGGTCCGCACCCTCTCCTACCGGCTGCTCAAGCCCGTCTTCTGCGGCGAGCAACTCCTGGCCTGCGGCGGCCTGGAGGATGACGGATCGTCGGCACGGCTGCACATCGCGAGCCACCGCGAGGAAGCCCACGCCGGGGCGGATGTGGGCTTCGCCTGAGGGACGGCCTCCAGGACCTCTCAGGACCTCTCAGGATCAGGACACCTCAGGACCCGTCAGGACTCCCGGCTGGGATCGCACAGCACCATCACGGCGCGGGCGACTAGTTCGCCCGCGCCGCCGAGTTCCTTGCGGTAGCGGCCTGTTATGCCTCGTACGGTCTCCGCGAAGGCCGGATCGGCGGCGCGGGCGTGCGCCGGGTGCGGGAGGTCCTGGGTCATTGCGCGCCGGCGTGCCAGCAGCGCGATGATCTCGTCGTCGAGGCGGTCGAGCTGGTCGAGTGACAGGTCCGCCGTCAGGCCGGCTGCGTGGTTCGTCGTCACGGTGGATCTCCGTTCGCCTGCGGGAGTGGCGTCGCGGCTCCCGTCCGTCCTCATCGCAATTGGTCCTTCATCACTTTGCCCGTGGCGTTGAGCGGCAATTCCTCGCGGAACTCCACGGATCGCGGGACTTTGAACCCGGCCACGTGCGTCGGGGCGGCCACGACCGCGGCCTCCGCGACTCCGGACAGTGGGAGGAGCACTTCCTCGACCTCCACCGCGCTGATGTTCTCGCCACCCCGGATGATGACGTCGGCCTTGCGGTCGGTGATGGTCAGGTAGCCGTCCTCGTCCAACTCGCCGATGACGAGGAGATGTTCACGATCAGGCCCCGTCGACCAGGCGGCTCCCGGACAGGCCGGTGATCTCGACGCCGGTGGTGGGGGTGAGTTCGGCAACGGTGACGGGCATTCGCGGGAGACCCTTCTCTCGATTCCGTCAAGCATCTTCTCTGTGAATGAGAATGATGTTTCCGAAGTCAGGCTACTCCGTCGGCGTGCACCTGCGCCATCTCCGCGGCGGGTGTGATGCGGCGCAGGAGGAGAAGCGGCGTGGCCAGGAGAAGGGCACCGGCGATCGCGAGCGCCGTACGCGGTCCGGTGAGGCCGGCCAGCAGCCCCCACAGCGCGGTCAGGGCGGCGGTCGTCGCCTTGCCGGTCACCGACCAGGCCGCGAGGACACGGGACACCCGGCCCGTGTCCGTCTGCTGGAGCCGGTAGGTGGAGTACACCGGGTTGAAGACGGCACAGGAGGTGATCACCCCCAGCTCCACGACCATGACGAGCACCAGCCCCGGGACGCCGGGCCGGACGAAGGCGAGGCCGATCGGCCAGCACGCGCGCACCACCCCGGAGGTGACCAGGACCCGGTGCTGCCCGTACCGCGTCACGAGCCGGCGGGCCAGCCGCGAGCCGGCCAGGCCGCCGAGACAGGGCACCGAGAAGGCGAGCCCGTACTGCCAGGGCGCGAAGCCGAGATCGCCGATCATCAGCACGGCGAGCAGGGGCATCGCCACCATGATCAGGCCGTTGACCAGAAGCACGTTGAAGAACAGCGGGCGCAGCACCGGGTGGGTCAGGATGTACCGCCAGCCTTCGAGCAGGCCACCGGCCGATGCCGGGCCGGTCCGTGCCGGGGGTTTCTCCGTCCCGCCGACCTGCCGGATCCCGAGGGCCGACAGCAGGTAACTGACCGCATCGGCCAGTACGGTCGCCACCGGCCCGAGGACACCGATCGCCGCCCCGCCGAGCGGCGGTCCGAGCACGGTGGCGGTCCATTGAGTCGCCTCGAAGCGCGCGTTCGCGGTGAGCAGGTCGTGCGACGGGAGGAGCGACTTCAGGAAGGCCCCGCTGGCCGCCATGAAGCCGATGTCGGCTGCGGCGACGACCACTGACACAACCAGCAGTTGTACGAAGCTGAGTCCGCCCAGTGCGAAGGCGGCCGGAATGGTCAGCAGCGCCGCGAACCGGATCAGGTCCATCCCGATCATCACGGGCCGTTTGTGGCGGAACTCCACCCACGGCCCGAGCGGCACCGCCACCGCGGCCCCCACCGCTAGCCCCGCGGCCTTCAGCAGCGCCACCTCGGTCGCGCCGGCGTGCAGAACGATCACCGCGATCAGCGAGAACGCGTCGAAGGCGAGCTGAGTACCGAGCGTGCTCACGGTGTACGCCGCCCACAGCCACCCGAACCGCCGCCCCAGTGATCGCCCGGCCCCCATGCCTGCCTCCCCGCACCGCCCGAATACCGACCGGCGACATCAAAGCCGGTCACGAGGCAACGGATCAAACAACCGACGCGCGCGGCACCCCACAACCAGAAGTTGTGAGAGAGGCCGGTGCCGGAGGTTGTAGAAAGGGCCCGTGGATCTCGACGCAGTACGCACCTTCGTGGCCGTCGCGGACGCCGGACAGTTCCGGGAGGCCGCCCTCGCCCTGGCGGTCACGCAGCAGGCCGTCTCCAAGCGCGTCGCCGCGCTGGAGCGGGAGCTCGAGGTACGGCTGTTCACCCGCACGGCACGCGGAGCCCGGCTCACCGTCGACGGGCAGGTCTTCCTGCCGCACGCCCGCGAACTCCTGCGCGCCGAGGAGCGGGCGGCCGCCTCCGTGCGCCCCGGCCGCCGGGCCCTGCGCGTCGACGTCATCGGCCGTCGGCTCGCGCCCGCCGACCTGGTCCGCGACTTCCACCGCGCCCACCCCGAGGTCGCCCTCGACGTCGTAACCCTCTTCGACGCCGACGCGGCCCTCGCCGCCGTACGCACCGGCACCATCGACGCGTCCTTCCGCGCCCTCACCCGGCCCGCACGCCAACTCCCCGACGGCATCGAGGCGGCCCGCGTCCACGACGAACCCGTCGAGCTGCTCACCGGCCCCGCCCACCCGCTCGCCGCCGCCCGCACACTCACCCCGGCCCAGCTGGCCGGACACCGCATCTGGATGCCGGGCAACGTCGCCGGCACCGAGTGGGCCGCCTTCTACGACGACCTGGCCGCGGCCTTCGGGTTCACCATCGAGGTCACCGGCCCCGACTTCGGCACCGAGCCGCTTCTCGACACCATCGCCGACTCCCCGCTGCTCGGGACCTTCGTCGGCGAACAGACCCGCGTGGTCTGGCCCGCCGACCACGACCTGCGCCGCATCCCCCTGCACGATCCGACGCCGGTCTACCCCCACTCGCTGATCTGGCGCGCCGACAACCCGCACCCGGCCCTTACCGCACTGCGCACCCACCTCGGCACGATCCGGCCCGAGCGCGACACCTGGACCCCGAAGTGGGCCCAGCCGTAAGCCTGAAGCGGGTCCAGCCGTAAGAGGGCCATTCCCCAACCGGAGTTACGTCACCGCCCCGGCCGCCTTCAGCGCCAGAATCCGCTCCCAGTCCAGTCCCAGCTCCAGCAGGATCTCCTCGATCGGCGCCGCGAACTCCGGAGCCGCCCCCAACTCCGGTGCGGCGACATCGAACTGCACCGGACTCGCGTGCGGCGACGTCGAACTGCACCGGACCCGCGGCGAGCTCGTCGGCCGTGCGGTACAGCCCGGACAGCGGGTTGGTGGGGGAGCCGTGGGCGCCGAGCGGCGGCGTCACCATCGGCCTGTCCAGGTGCACGGAGAGGGCGATCCCGTGCCCCAGGGCCCACACGCCGCTGCCGAGCAGGGAGACGTCCACCACCGACGCCTCGCCGGTCCGCTCCCGCTGCAGCAGAGCCGCCGCGATGCCTCCGGCTGGGTTCGCGCCGGAGATGGTGCCGGCGCCTGGCCGACCGCGCCCGTACCCACGGGGTGAAGCTGATCGACGCACCGGTCAGCGGAGGCGGTTCGGCGGCGGCCGAGGGGCGGCTGGTGGTGATGGCCGGGGGAGAGCCCGGCACGGTCGCCTACTGCCGGCCGGTCCACGCGACGTACGCCGACCCGGTCGTCCACATGGGCCCGCTCGGCACCGGACAACCGGCCAAGCTCCTCAACAATGTGCTCTTCACCGCCAACTTGGCGACCGCCACGGACACTCTCGCCCTCGGCCGGGACCTCGCGAAGGGAAGCGCCGGGAGCTTCGCGCTGAACCGGGTCGTCTCCGCGGGCGGCACCCTGGAACGCCTCGCCGCCCACGCCGAGCCCCTGCTCCGCAAGGACGTCCGGCTGGTCACCGATGTCGCGGCGGCCGCCGGTGCCGAGCCGGACATCGTCCCGTCGGCCGCCGGCGCCGCGCTCGCCCTCATGAACCACCAACGCTCTGCCGTCAGTTGAGGGTGTCGGGGTCCGGTCCGGTGCGCAGGCCGCGATCCAGGCCCGCGATCGCCGCCATCTCCTCGTCGCCGAGGCCGAAGTCGAAGACGTCGATGTTCGCGCGGATACGGGCGGGCGTCACGGACTTCGGGATCACCACGTTGCCGAGCTGAAGGTGCCAGCGCAGCACGACCTGGGCGGGCGACTTGCCGTAGTGTTCGGCGATTTCGGTGATCGCGGGGTCGGTGAGCACCGCGCCCTGGGCGAGCGGGCTCCAGGCCTCGGTGACGATGCCGAGCTCCGCGTGCAGTGCACGCAACTCGCCCTGCTGCAGGCCGGGATGGAGCTCGATCTGGTTGACGGCCGGTACGAGCGAACTGCCGTCCAGCAGCCGACGTAGATGAGCGGGCTGGAAGTTGGAGACACCGGCGGCACGGATCAGCCCCTCGGCCACCAGCTTCTCGATGGCCTGCCACGACTCGCGGTACAGATCGCGGGCCGGAGTGGGCCAGTGGACGAGATACAGGTCGACGTACTCCAGGCCCAGCTTGGCGAGGCTCGCTTCGAAGGCCCGCAGCGTGGAGTCGTAACCCTGGTCGGCGTTCCACAACTTGGTGGTGACGAACAGTTCGTCGCGGTCGATGCCCGAGGCGGTGAGGGCGGCGCCGACGCCGGCTTCGTTGCCGTAGATCGCGGCGGTGTCGATGCTGCGGTAGCCGGCCTCCAGGGCGGCGGTGACCGCGGCGCCGGTCTCGGTGTCGGGGACCTGGAAGACGCCGAAGCCGAGCTGCGGGATGCGGACGCCGTTGTTGAGCGTGAGGGTGGGGACGGTGGGGGTCATGTGCGGAAGTTCCTTGCGGGGGAGGGAGGTTGGGTCAGTGCCGTGCGGTGACCGGCGAGCTGTCGGCCGGAGCGGACGTGGCAACGACGCGGCCGGCAGCGGACCGGCTGCGGCGGTCGAGGAAGGCGGCCAGGAAGGACAGCAGCAGTGCGGCTCCGGCGAGGAGGGCGCCGATCCAGTTGGGCGAGGTGTAGCCGAGCCCGGCCGAGATGACGACGCCGCCCAGCCACGCGGCCAGCGCGTTGCCGAGGTTGAAGGCGCCGATGTTGGCCGCGGACGCCAGCGTCGGCGCGGCCGAGGCCTGGTCGAGCACCCACTTCTGCAGCGGCGGCACGGTGGCGAAGCCCAGCGCACCGATCAGCGTCAGCGTGATCGCGGCGAGGACCTTGTTGTGGGCGGTTGCCGTGAACAGCAGCAGTGCCAGGGACAGCGCGCCGAGGGCCGTGAACAGCATGGGCATCAGGGCCCGGTCGGCGAACCGGCCGCCGACCAGGTTGCCCAGGAACATCCCGACCCCGAACAGGACCAGCAGCCAGGTGACCGCTCCGGCCGAGTAACCGGCGACCTCGGTCATCATCGGCGTGATGTAGGTGATCGCGGCGAAGACACCGCCGAAGCCGAGGATCGTCATCGCCATCGCGATCCACACCTGGACGTTGCGGAAGGCGGCGAACTCGCTGCGGATGTCATTGCTCTCGGGCCGGCCCGTCTCGGGCACCAGCTTGGCCACCCCCAGGAGGCCGACGATGCCGAGCGCGGCGACGGCCGCGAACGTGACCCGCCAGCCGGCGGCCTGGCCGATGTACGTACCCAGCGGGACGCCGACGATGTTGGCGACGGTCAGCCCCGTGAACATCAGGGAGATCGCGGAGGCCTTCTTCTCCGGAGCGACCAGGCCCGCCGCGACCACGGACCCGATCCCGAAGAACGCACCGTGCGCGAGCGAGGAGATCACCCGGCCGATGAGCATGACGCCGAACGCGGGGGCGAGCGCGGACAGCGTGTTGCCCACGACGAACAGGCCCATCAGGAACATGAGCATCTTCTTGCGGGAGAACCTGGTTCCCAGGACCGTCAGCAGCGGTGCGCCGACGACGACGCCCAGGGCATAGCCGGAGACCAGCCAGCCGGCGGTGGGGATGGAGACGCCGAAGTCTCCCGCGACCTCGGGCAGCACGCCCATGATCACGAACTCGGTGGTGCCGATCCCGAAGGCCCCGATGGCCAGGGCCAGGAGGGCGAGAGGCATGGGAAGTACCTTCCAGCAGATTGCGTGTGACGCTTACGAGCGTCGACAATAGTTGCAGACGCGGGATAAATGCAAGCGGAGTGAGTGTCTGAAGCGGGTAGGCGTCGTGCGCAAGCATTTGGGCATACGGCAGCCCCCGCGACGATCGTGCTCGCGGGGGCTCGGTGTCAGACGGGCACGCTCAGCGTCTCGACCGCCTTGACCAGCGGTGCGAGCTCGGGGTTCCGGGCGGCCTCGTCGAGGGCCTCGCGCAGGGCAGCCTCGTTGGTCGGGCGGGCCTCCTCCAGGAGCTTCAGGCCGGCCTCGGTCACGTTGGTGTAGATGCCGCGCCGGTCCGTGGGGCACAGGTACCGGGTCAGCAGCCCGCGGTCCTCGAGGCGCGTGACCAACCGGGTCGTGGCGCTCTGGCTGAGGACGACCGCGTCGGCGACCTGCTTCATCTGCAGATGGCCGCCGTCCCCGTCGTGCTGCCGGCTCAGCACGTCCAGCAGGGAGTACTCGCGCACGCTCAGGTCGTGCCTGGCCTGCAGGGCGCGCTCGATGTGCGCCTCGATCCGGCCGTGCAGCAGCGAGAGGGCGGACCAGCCCGAGGCGAGCGCGGTGAGCGCCGGGTCCGTCGCGGTCATGGGCTGGGTCCTCCGTCCGGCAGTGGCTGGGATCCAGGATATGGCATCTGTGAAATTGTCGGCGGCTGCAGGTATTCCGCGTATACAAGTGGTGTCCTGTCGCGGACACCGGGCTGCGGCTGGTACACCCGAGGCATGGCAGACGGTGAATCCGATGGTTTTGTGGCAGGGCAGACGGCGCTCGTGGTGCCCGTGCCGGAGGCGGAGCCCGCGGTGCGCATCTGGCGGGACCGCTTCGACCCCGCGGCCCGCGCCGGTGTCCCGGCCCACGTCACCGTGCTCTTCCCCTTCCTGCACGCGTCCCTGGTCGACGCCGGGACCTGCGCCGTCCTGGACGAGATCTTCGGACGTCATGAGTCCTTCGACGTGCGGTTCGAGGAGTGCGGACGGTTTCCCGGCGTCCTCTACCTCGCGCCCGTCCCGGACGCGCCGTTCCGCCGGCTCACCGAGGCGGTCGTCGACCGCTGGCCCGAAGCCCCGCCGTACGGCGGCAAGTACGAACCCCACCCGCATCTGACCGTCGCCCAGGGGCAGGACGAGTCCGTGCTGGACGAACTCGAGGCCGACCTCCGCCCCAGCCTCCCCTTCGCGGCACGCGTGCCGACGATCGACCTCGTCGTCCACAACGGAATCGACTGGCAACACCGGGCGTCCTTCGCCCTCCGGTAGCGGGTTCGGAGCCGCCCGCGCCCTCGAAACCCCTTGGCCGCCACGCCTGTTGGGCCGGTATGGTCCGGACCCCCGATCGACCGCACCGGCGGCCGACTCGCGCGAGAGAGCGATCCCATGACCAGCCCGCGACCGACCACGACACTCTGGCGCCCCACCGGACCCATGGAGCTGGACCTGGTCCGCGAGTTGGAGTGGCGCGCCTGGCCGCCCCGGCTGCCCGAGCAGCCGATCTTCTACCCGGTCCTCAACGAGGACTACGCCGTCAAGATCGCGCGGGACTGGAACGTCAAGCACGACGGCGCAGGCTACGTCACCCGCTTCGAGGTCGACACCGAGTTCCTGAGCCGCTACCCCGTACAGCAGGCGGGCGGGGAGACGATCCTCGAGCTGTGGGTCCCGGCCGAGGACCTCGACGAGTTCAACGCCCACATCGTCGGCGAGATCCAGGTCGTGCACGAGTTCCGGTGACCGCTAGGCCCGCGCCAAGTGCCGCATGGTCAGCGCCAGTTGGAGCCGCAGCCGGCCCTGCGGAGTGCGCAGCGGCCAGCCGAGCAGGTGCTCGGCCTGGGTCAGCCGGTCCTGGAGTGTGGAGTGGTGCACGTTGATCTCGCCGGCCGCCGCCCGCTGACTCGCCGTGTGCGCCACGGCGTGCAGTGTGGCCAGCAGCCCGGGCACCGCAGCGGCAGCCGCTTCGAGGGCGCGGACGTCGGGCGGCGGCTCGGCGCCGGGTGCGACGAGATCGGCGAGGAACGCGATGCCGCCGAGCTCGTCGGCGTACACCACCCGCGAGCCGGGATCCTGCGCAGTGCCCTCAGCCGTGAACCGCAGGGCGGTGCGGGCCTCGGCCCAGGAGCGGGGCAGGCCGAGCACCGGCACGGCGGGGCCCACCCCCAGGCGCCCGGCGGGCAGTTCGGCCGCCGCGGCAGGCGCCACCATGATCCGGGGCCGGCCGTCGCTCGGTGCCAGGGCCCGCATCCGTACGGCAGAGTCGGCGGGGTCGACGCCGAGGCGGCGGGCCGCGTGCAGCCGGGCCGGTTCGGGCACCGTGGCGTCCAACAGCGTCTCCACCAGCGCCGGGTCGTCGGCGGGGGAGGCCGGGGCGCGGCCCCGGGTGCGGTCCAGGACCAGCCGGATGGCACCTGCCGCCCGCTCCAGGATCACCGCGTCGACCACGCTCGGCTCGGACGCGGCACGCTCCAGCCACAGCGCCGGGAGGCCGCCGGGCTCCAGCGCGGCACACGGCCAGTCCGGGTCCGGCGCGGTGTCGGTGTCCTTGCGCGCACCGTCGGGCTCGACCCGCACCCGCACACGCCGGCCGGCATCGACCAGCCGCGCCGGACACCCGGCCAGCACGGCCGCCCCGCGCACCAGGGCCTCCAGACCGGCCCTGCTCTCGGCCAGCCGATCGAAGTAGGAGATGACCTGCACCGCGGCCCCGGCATCCGGATCCAGCGCGGTCAGTCGTCCCGCCAGCTCTTTCATACGCACATGGTGCGGTACGGGTCCCGGGATGGGGAGCCCCCGCCGGACCCCTTCGTTCCGGATCACACCGGGTGGCGGCCGTCGTGGATGGTGAGGACGTGACGCGTGGCACGCGTCAGGCAGTGCAGCCACTCGGCCACGTCTCCAGCAGCGCTGACACCGCCGCCACGCGCCGGGTGTCCTCCGCATCTGCCAAGCCGTCGCCCGCGAAACGACGGACGACGGCTATCCCGGTCCCGGACGAGGATCCGGGCCCGGCTCGTGAACCGCGTACCTCACCCGCCGATAAGCCTGCGCAACCACGCCAGATGTGCCGTCCGGGCCGCCTGCGACAGGGCCGCCTGCGGGGCGAAACCGTCGAAGCCGTGGAAGCCGCCCGGCCAGACGTGCAGTTCGGCCACCCCGCCGGCCTGCCAGATCCGGGAGGCGTAGGCGACGACCTCGTCGCGGAAGGTCTCCGCGGAGCCGACGTCGAGGAAGGCCGGGGGCAGGCCGGTCAGGTCCTCGGCGCGGGCGGGTGCGGCGTAGGGAGAGACGTCCGGGCCGCCGCGCGAGGCGCCGAGCAGCGCCGTCCAGCCGGTCTCGTTGGCCGTACGGTCCCAGACGCCCAGGCCCGCCATCTGGTGGGAGGACGGGGTGTCGTTGCGGTCGTCCAGCATCGGGCACATCAGCACCTGGCCGACGAGCTGCGGGCCCTTGCGGTCCCGGGTGAGCAGGGCCAGCGCCGCGCTCAGCCCGCCGCCGGCGCTGGCGCCCGCGACGACGATCCGCTCCGGGTCCGCGCCGAGCTCCCCCGCGTGCTCCGCCGTCCACACCAGACCGGCGTACACGTCCTCGATCTGCGCCGGATACGGAGCCTCCGGTGCCAGCCGGTACTCCACCGACACGACGACCGCGTCCAGCTCCTTCGCCCACGCCAGCGGCACGTCCACGCCGACCCGGTTGTTCCCGATGATCATGCCGCCGCCGTGCACGTGGTAGACGACGGGCCGCGGACCGGAGTCGGACCGGGCGGCGGGGCGGCAGATCAGCAGCGAGATGTCGGGCGCGCCCTCGGGCCCGGGCACCGTACGGTCCTCGACCTCGAAGAAGCCGCCCACAGTCAGGTCGAGCTGGGCCAGCAGCTCGATGCCGGGCCCCTGACGCACCAGGTCGATCTCGTCGAGGGTGAGGCCGGGGCGTACCACCTCCTTGATCAGCTCCAGGGCGGCGGCGAGCTCGGGGTCGAACGGCGGCGGAACGTGGGTCATGGTCTCTCCTGCGGGGCGCGGCGGCTCTTGTCCGCCATGGTCGCTGCATCTGCCGCCGCCGGGACCGCCGCCGTCCGGCGGAACCTGCCCGCCGAACGGCGGGTAGCCGCTCAATACCAGCTCATGACCTTTTGTTCACCTGTGCGGGGTGGCAGAGATCGCTTTCCACGACAACGCTTTCGAAACCCCCACTCGCACCAGGAGCACCACCCGTGAACGTATCCCTCACCGTCTGGCTGCTGACAGTCGCCGCCCTGTGCGCGCTCGTCGCCGTCGACTTCTTCATCGGCCGCAAGCCGCACGACGTGTCGGTCAAGGAAGCCGGCATCTGGACGATCGTGTGGGTCGTTCTGGCCTGCCTCTTCGGTGTCGGACTGCTCGCCTTCGGCGGTGCCGGGCCCACCGGTGAGTTCTTCGCCGGGTACATCACGGAGAAGTCGCTGAGCGTCGACAACCTCTTCGTCTTCGTCCTGATCATGGGGAAGTTCGCGGTGCCGACGCAGTACCAGCAGCGGGTGCTGATGGTCGGCGTCCTGGTGGCCTTGGTGCTGCGGGCCGTGTTCATCGCCGCGGGTGCCGCGATCATCTCCGCCTTCTCCTGGGTGTTCTACCTCTTCGGCGCCTTCCTGATCTGGACCGCGTGGAAGCTGATCCAGGACGCCCGCAAGGAGGAGCACGAGGAGGAGTACCAGGAGAACAAGCTGCTGAAGGCGGTGGAGAAGCGGTTCGGCGTGGCCGACCGCTACCACGGCACCAAGCTGTGGATCAAGCAGAACGGCAAGCGCGTGATGACGCCGATGCTGGTCGTGATGCTCGCGATCGGCTCCACCGACGTGCTGTTCGCGCTAGACTCGATCCCGGCCATCTACGGGCTGACCCAGGACCCGTACATCGTGTTCACCGCGAACGCCTTCGCCCTGATGGGTCTTCGCCAGCTGTACTTCCTCATCGGTGGACTGCTCAAGAAGCTGGTCCACCTCAGCTACGGCCTGTCGATCATCCTGGGCTTCATCGGCGTCAAGCTCGTGCTGCACGCACTGCACGAGTCCGGGGTCCACGTCCCGGAGATCTCCATCCCGGTCTCCCTCGGCTTCATCGTGCTCGTCCTGACGATCACGACGATCACCAGCCTGCGGGCCTCGAAGAAGCAGGAGACGCAGGAGGGGCAGGCGAAGCAGGAGGCGGCCGAGGCCGCGTAGCGCGGGCTCAGTCCGTCTCGGGGGCGGCCTTCGCGCGCATCATCACGCAGTCGAACTCGACCACCCGTCCGGTGGCCGCCTCGCGTGTCACCGGGTACATGCCGGTGATCTCGAAACCGCTGTCCTCGTACGTCGCCACGGCCTCGCTCATCTTCGGGCTGCCCTCGTACAGCCGCAGCACGGCGACCTCGGACTGCAGGCCCACGAAGTCCCCGACGCGGTCCCCGGCACCGGCGAAGACCTCGAGGTCGTAGCCCTGGGTGTCCATCTTCAGGAACGGGCGCGGCTCGTCGATGCCGTCGAGCGCCTCATCCATCACGTCGTCCAGACGACGGATGCGGATCTCCTCGGTGCGGGTCTTGGTGAACCGCTGGTAGCGGCCGCGGCCGTAATCGCTGGGCGGCAGCAGGGAGTTCATGGTGTTCCAACCCGTGTGGATGGAGCTGACCGTGTCCTCGCGGCCCAGGCCGAGGTGGTGCACCCGCCACTCGGGGTCGTCGGCGGCGGCCTTGGACAGCCGCTCGAAGGCGTCCGCGGTGGGCTCGAAGGAGACGATCCGGCCGGTGTAGCCGAACCGGCGCAGCCTCCTGGCGTACTGCCCGGCGTTCGCCCCGACGTCGAAGACACAGTTCACACCGTAGAAGCCGAGCATCGCGGCGACGTGCTGGGTGCACAGGTACTCGGCGGCCGCCAGCTGCAGCTGGCGCTCGTCCCCTCCGGCCTGCTCGTCGAGCAGCAGCCGTGCGCCGCTGTCGCCGAGCGGGACGCTCTGCCACCGGCCCGGGGCCTTGGTCCGCGCCACCACCCAGGTGTCCTTGCCGGCGCCCGTCACCGCATACCTGCCGTCGTCTCTCGTGAGCAGGTCGGCGCCCGGCCCGAGCGGGGTCCGGGTCCGTCCGCCGCGCCGTGAGACCACCGCGGCACCCGGTCCGAGGTCGGTCACCTGCATGCCCAGTCGGGGCATCAGCTTGAGCAGTCGTCGGTAGAGGGTCTGCATCCGGTCACCCTTCCAGACGTGACCGGAAGTGGTCCTCGCTTTGAACGAACTTGGTCTTGCCTGTGAACTCGCGTTGCCGCCAGGTGCCGGGCGAGCGCCACCGCGGTCAGCGCGGCGACCACCCCGCACACCCCGGACCAGCCGAAACGCGCGTAGGCGCGGGCGCCGAGCCAGGAGCCCGCCGTGCCGCCGAGGTAGGCGCAGGTCATGTACGCCGTGGTGAGCCGGCTGCGGACGTCCGCGCCGAGGCCGTAGATCCGCACCTGGTTGGCGACCATCCCGGACTGCATCCCGACGTCGAGCAGCAGGGTGCCGGCCACCAGCGCGGCCATGCCGCTCACCCCGCCGAGCCCGCCAAACGCCAGGACCGGCGCCGAGACGCCCACCACCGCGAAGCAGACGAGGTTCACCGCATCCGGTCCCCGCCGGTCCACGATCCGCCCGGCGACCGGCGTGCACAGCATGGTCGCCGCATTGACCAGCGCGAGCAGCCCGGCCGACCGCGCACTCAGGCCGTACACCGGACCCGTCAGCAGCAGGGCCACGCCGGTCCACACGGCGGAGAAGCCGGCGAACACCGCGGCCTGGTAGAGGCTGGAGCGGCGCAGCTCGGGTTCGGTGCGCAGCAGGCGCAGCGGCTCGGCGAGCAGGGCCGGGTAGCGGTGCCTGGCGGGCGGGGGAGTGGCGGGCAGCGTGCGGGACAGCAGGGCGGCGACCGTCAGGGAGAGCGCCGCGGACAGGGCGTACGGGGCCCGCCAGCCCAGCCAGTCGCCGAGGGCGGCGCCGAAGGTGCGCGAGAGCAGCATGCCGGCGATGGAGCCGCTCAGCAGGGTGCCGCCGACCACTCCGCGGCGCTCGGCGGGCACCAGACCGGCGGCAAGCGGGCCGGCGAGCGGGGCGACCACCGTCGTCACACCGACCAGGACACTTGCGGCGGCGAGCGGCAGCAGGGCCCGCGCCGCGCCTGCGGCGAGCAGGCCGAAGCCGGTCAGCGTGAGCAGGGTGACGATCAGCCGGCGCGGGGCCAGCCGGTCGCCGAGCGGGACGAGCAGGAAGATCCCCGCCGCGTACCCGAACTGCGTCGCCGTCACCACCGAGGCGGCCGCACCGGGGGAGACGCCGAGACCGGTGGCCACCAACGGGCTGATCGCCTGCGGGAAGTAGACGTTGCCCACGGCGACCCCGCAGGTCAGCGACAGCAGCAGAATCAGCCGATGCCCGGCGGTAGGCTGCCGGGAGTTGTGATCCGTCATGTGCCGAAGTCCACGGCACCGACCGGTAGTTGCCAAAGGATGTAGCCGGAGGCTTAATGATCAGCTTCCTGCTCGAGGTAGAGGACCTCGCGGACACCCGGTTCGCGATCTCCCCGTTGCGCGAGGTCATGGGCAGCCTGCGAGCCCTCCGCGCCCCGGCCCTCTTCCCGCTGCACGTCCCCTGGCGCCGCTCCGTCCTCGCCCGGCTCGACCCGGCCGACGCCCGACTGCTGACGGCCCTGGTCGGCGAGACCCTGGCCCTGCCCGACTTCCTCACGCCCCGCCCGACGACCTTCGCGCCCACGATCGAGGACCAGTTGGCCGTCGTACGCACCACGCCCGAAGAAGTCGTACGACGCGACCTGTATGCGGCACACGCACCGCACCCTCTGCCGCAGGCGCTGCGACAGATCGTCGCACCCGGCGATGCACCCGTTGCCGAGTTGCTGGAGGAGGTGTGCGAACTCCTGTTCCGTTACTGGGAGTTGGCGCTGCTGCCGGACTGGCCGCGGATGCGGCTCGTGCTGGAGGCCGACATCACCCACCGGGCCCGGCAACTGGCCACGGGCGGCGCCCAGTTCCTCTTCTCCGACCTGCACCGCAACGTGCGCTGGCAGGACGGGGTGCTGCGCATCGACCGGATGATCGGCCGGCACCGGGTGGATGCGGCCGGGCGCGGGCTGCGCCTGGTGCCGTCCCTGTTCGCGCACAAGCCCGCGCCCCCGCTCGGCGCCGAAGAACCTCCCATGCTGGCCTACCCGAGCCGCGGCGCCGCCACCTTGTGGGAGGCGGCCCCCGACCCCGAGTCCTCGGCGCTCTCCGCGTTGCTCGGCGCGCCGCGGACCACGGTTTTGCGGCTGCTCGCCGAACCCCTGCCCACCGTCGAGATCGCCCGTCTGCTCGGGGTGACACCCAGCGCCGTGTCCCAGCATCTGAAGGTGCTGCATGCGACGGGGCTCGTCACCCGGGCCCGGGATGGGCGCCGCGTGCTCTATCGGCGCAGCACGCTCGGCGACCAACTGGCCGCCGGCGCTTGACTTCGAGAGCGCTCGAAGATTTAGCGTCACCGGAGACGGTGACAGTGATGGGCCGCGCGGACGGAGACGGGCATGCGAGTGGGCGTACACATCAACCGGTTCGACAACAGCGGCGGAGCGCCCGCACTCGGCGCCGAACTCGCCGCCGCGGGCGCCGCCGCCGAGGCGGCCGGGGTCAGCTGGCTGTCCGTCATGGACCACTACTTCCAGATGGAGTTCAACGGCGGCGCCGAGGACCCCATGCTGGAGGCCTACACAACCCTCGGCTACCTCGCCGCACACACCTCCACGATCCGGCTGGGCGCGCTGGTGACCGGCGTGACCTACCGCCACCCCGGCCTGCTCGCCAAGATCGCCACCACGCTGGACGTGCTGTCCGGCGGCCGCGCCACCCTCGGCATCGGGGCCGCCTGGTACGACCGGGAGCACGAAGGGCTCGGCGTTGCCTTCCCGCCGCTCGCGGAGCGCTTCGAGCGACTGGAGGAAGCGCTGCGGATCTGTCTGCAGATGTGGGACCCGGAGGCGAACGGCCCCTTCGAGGGCAAGCACTACCGGCTGGCCGAGACGCTGTGCGTACCGGCGCCGGTCAGCAGCCCGCACCCCGAGATCATGATCGGCGGCAGCGGCGAGAAGAAGACCCTCCGCCTGGTCGCCAGGTACGGGGACGCGTGCAACCTGTTCGCGACCTCGCCGGAGGAGGTCCGCCACAAGCTCGGCGTGTTGCGCGGGCACTGCGACACCGAGGGGCGCGACTACGACGCGATCCGCAAGACCGTCGCCTACTCCGGCGACCCGGCCACCGAGGGCGACCTCGGCGCCTTCACTCGCGACATCGGCGGCTACACGAAGCTCGGCATCGACACCGTGATCCTGTCGCCGCGGCTCGGCGAGACGTCCGCGTGGATGGAGCGCTTCGTCGCCCCGGCTGTCGAGCGGCTGGCCGAACTGGACTGATTCCGGGGCGAGTTCAGGCCTGGTTCAGGCGGCGGGGCGGCTGCGGGAGACGATGCGCATGCCGCAGCCGTCGACCATCCGGACCTGCAGCGAGCCGCAGGCGCAGCGGGTCCACAGCGTGCTTCCCGCGGCCGTGGCGTGCCGGGACACCACCTGGAAGGGCTCGGCTCCGTCGGGCCAGCCGCAGTGCGGGCAGGCGGTGCCGGTGGTGCTGGTCATGGCGGCAAACTCCTCATGGTCGGGTCCGGTTGACCGTCGCGACACCACCAGGGTGCGGCACAGGATTCGTACACGTCCAGGTTGACTTTCTGGACCTCACCTTGAAGCGTGGGCTTCATGATTGACCTGCGCCGACTGCACGTCCTGAGGGCGGTGGCCCACTACGGCACGGTCACCGCGGCCGCCCGCGCCCTGCATTTCACCCCGTCCGCCGCCTCCCAGCAGATCCGCCAGCTCGCCCGCGACCTGCACGTCGACCTGCTCGAACCGCAGGGCCGCGGGGTCCGGCTCACCCCGGCCGCCGAGAGCCTGCTGGCGCACGCCGACGCGATCGAGGCCCGGTGGCAGCAGGCCGAACTCGACCTGCGGGCCGATCACAGCGACCCGGCCGGACCGCTGCGCGTGAGCGGCTTTCCGGTGGCCGTCTCCGTGCTGCTCGCGCCGATGGCCGCCCGGCTGCAGGAACGTCATCCGCGGCTGTCCGTCCGCATCCAGGAAACCGGGGTGCCGGAGAGCTTCGACCTGCTCTTCGAGAGCGAGACCGACCTGGCCATCGTCGAGGCCACCCCGCACAACCCGCCGCTGAGCGACGCCCGCTTCGACCAACAGCCGCTCATGGACGACCCGTTCGACCTCGTCGTACCGGAGGATCATCCGCTGGCCGGGCGCGAACGGGTCGACCTCTCGGACGCGGCGCACGAGACCTGGATCGCCCCGGTGCCCGACAGCCCCTGCCGCCCGCACGTCATGTCCGCGTGCGGCGAGGCCGGATTCAGCCCGGACGTCGTCCATCACGCGCTGGACTGGAACGTCACCGCCCACCTCGTCGCCAACCGGCTCGGCGTCGCCCTGATCCCACGGCTGGCCCACCTCACCCCGCACCTGCCGATCGCCCGCGTGCGCTGCACGGGCAACCCGCACCGCAAACTGCTCACCTGCACCCGCCGCGGCGGCCGGGAACGCCCCGCGGTCGCGGCCGCGCTGCAGGAACTGCGGGAACTGGCGCCGACTGCGGTCGCCTGACGCACAGGATTTCATGCGGCACCGGCTCCTCAGCAGCCCATACGTGACTAGGGAGCTGTGTTGGCTCCCGAGACGACGACGGTGGCCCCGTCCGGGAAGCGTTCGGGGTGGGCGAGCAGCGCGGCCAGAGCGGTGGCTCCGCCGGGTTCGGCCACGATGCGCAGCCGCTGCCACAGGAGTGCGCGGGCGGCGGCGATGTCCTCGTCTTGGACGGTGAGGGTCTTCATGCCGAGCGAGAGGCCGACCGCGGTGGCTATGCGGCCCGCCCGGCGGGCACCCAAGCTGTCCACGGCGATCCCGCCGACTTCCACGTCCACTGGTTTCCCTGCCTCCAGCGCCGCTGTGAGCGAGGGCGCTGAGCACGGTTCGGCTGCGGTCACGCGGTTGCGTCCATCCAGCGCCAGGGCGACCCCCGCGTACAGGCCTCCTCCACCGCACCCGACCAGCACGGGCTGCCCTTCCGGTACCTGCTCGGCGAGCTCCAGGCCGAGCGTGCCCTGCCCCGCCACCGTCTGCGGGGCGTCGTAGGCGTCGATGTGGAAGGCGCCCTCGTGGCGGGCATGGTCCTGGCTGGCTGCCAGTGCGTCGGCGTAGAAGCCGTCGATGCGGCGCAGGCGTGCGCCGAGCGATTCGATGATGTCGGTCTTGGCCCTGGGTGAGAAGTCGGGCACGAACACGGCGGCGGGCAGGCCCGCTTCGCGCGCCGCCCAGGCCACGGCGGCCCCGTGGTTGCCTCCCGACGCGCAGCAGACGCCCGCGGTCGGGGCGCCGCCTTCCGCGGCGCGCAGGAGGGCGAGGGTGTTGGATGCGCCGCGGACTTTGAAGGAGCCGGTGTGCTGGAGGAATTCCAGCTTCAAAGTGACGGGGATGGGCACGTCCAATTCCCCGGCCGCCAGCTGTATCACGGGAGTGCGGCGCACTACGTTGCGGATCCGTCTGGCTGCAGACGCGATGTCGTTCAAGGAGGGGATGCTGACGGGCTGTGCATTCATGGGCGGTGTCCAAGGGAGCCGGATTACCTCTGAACGAGGATGGACATGACGGTCAATCGTCAGGCGTGGCACGCGACGAGGTGAACGTGTTGGGCAGGTCGGCCGAGGGGGATGCGCTCGGACTGTCGTTGGTCAGACGTCCTCCAGACCTGAACCCGTGGATCCTTCGAGCTCAAACGAGCGGCGGGCGCTGAGCGGTCGGCACCGGAGTACGGTGGCGGTACCGAGCGCACCTCGCACGCCGTCATCCATTTCGGCGTCGCCCTCGGGGAACGGCAAGGCCGGAGCACATCGCGTCCGGTCGGAAATGAGCCGCCCCACATGAGCCTGATGAGCCTCGCAGTACTCGCCTCCTCCCACAAGGAGAACGAGTTCCGACTGCCTCTGCACCCCAGCCACCTCGACCGGATCGCCCCGGAGCTGCGCGAGAGGATCTTCCTCGAACAGGGCTACGGCCGACGCTTCGGCGTCCCCGACGACGCGCTGCGCCCCCTCGTGGCCGGCCTGCGCTCCCGCGAGCGACTCCTCGCCGAGTGCGACGTCGTACTGCTGCCCAAACCGATGCACGACGACATCGCCGCGCTGCGCGAGGGCCAGGTGCTGTGGGGATGGCCGCACTGCGTGCAGGACGAGAAGATGACCCAGATCGGCATCGACCGACGGCTGACCCTGATCGCCTGGGAAGCCATGAACCACTGGACCTCCACGGGCGCCTTCAGCGTCCATGTGTTCCACAAGAACAACGAGCTCGCCGGCTACTGCTCGGTGCTGCACGCCCTGCAGCTCGGCGGGCTGACCGGTAGCTACGGGCGCCGCCTGCGGGCGGTGGTCATCAGCTTCGGCGCCACGGCGCGCGGAGCGGTCACGGGCCTGGGCGCCATGGGGGTCACCGACGTCACCGTGCTCACCCAGCGCGCCGCGGCAGCGGTGGCGTCACCGATGCCCTCGGTGGTGATGGGCCACTTCGAGGAGCAGGAGGACGATCCCTCGCGCCTGCGGGCAGTCACCGCGGCCGGTTCCCAGCCGCTGGCGGAGTACCTGGCCGGGTTCGACATCATCGTCAACTGCGTCCTGCAGGACACCGACGCGCCGCTCATGTTCGTCACCGACGAGGAACTCGCCCTCTTCCGGCCCGGAACGTTCTTCATCGACGTCGCCTGCGACGAGGGTATGGGCTTCGCATGGGCCCACCCGACCACCTTCGGCGAGCCCATGCCCACGGTGGGGTCCGGCTGCCACTACTACGCGGTGGATCACAGCCCGTCCCACCTGTGGAACTCCGCCACCTGGGAAATCAGCGAGGCGCTCCTTCCCTACCTGCGCAAGGTCATGAGCGGCCCCGCGGTCTGGGACACCGATGTCACGATCAGAAAGGCCATCGAGATCCGCGACGGCGTCGTCCAGAACCCGAAGATCCTTTCCTTCCAGCACCGGTCAGCCGCCTACCCCCACGCACCCGAAGTCCCGGCGACTCCGCTGAGCTCAGAGGTCTAGTACGCCGGCGCGTTGAGGATCTCCCACTCCGCACCAGAAAGATCCTTCGAGTAACGGATACGCGGCCCGCGTACCCCAGCCCCCGAAAGCGCGCCACCACCCCGCTACGCAGAAGGGCCGGAGCTGGTCGGCTCCGGCCCTTCAGTGGTGTGTCCGCGCAGGTCAGGCGGCAGCGACCTCGCCCGTGTGGCCGTGCAGGCTCGCGATCACCTCGGTCAGCTGCGCGGCGACCTCGGCGTCGTCGGCCGGGTGGGTCTCGGCGAAGCGGACCACGGAGCCGGGGATGGAGAGCTTGACGTCCTCCAGCACCTTGGCGCCGGCGATGCCGAGGGCCTTGCGGGCCTCGTCCTGCGCCCAGACGCCGCCGAACTGGCCGAACGCGGTGCCGACCACGGCGGCGGGCTTGCCGCCGAAGGCGCCGGCGCCGTACGGGCGGGACAGCCAGTCGATGGCGTTCTTCAGGACGGCCGGGATGGTGCCGTTGTACTCGGGGCTGAAGAGCAGGAAGCCGTCGGCGGCCTGCGCGGCCTCACGGAGCTTGGCGGCGGGGGCCGGGACGCTGCCCTCGACGTCGATGTCCTCGTTGTAGAACGGGATCTCGGCGAGACCCTCGAAGATCTCCACGTTCGCACCCTCGGGCGCGAACTTGACGGCCGCCTCGGCGAGCTGGCGGTTGTGCGAACCGGCGCGGAGGCTGCCGACGAGCGCGAGGATACGAACAGACATGCGAACTCCAAGGGGGCTGAAACATTGCCGTAACGATCCGGACCGAGGTCCGCTTAAACTTTCTAGCACCCTAAGCGGACCGCGGTCCAGTTTTGTTCCCGATGCTTTACGCTGTCTTCATGTCCGCCTCCCTGCCGCCCTTCCCGAAGCCCCAGGAGCCCTTCGACACGCCCCAGTTGCTGGAGGTCGGCCCGGCGGCCCCCGACGAGCCCTGCCTGCGGGCCGACGCGGCCCGTAACCGCGCCCGGCTGCTGGAGGCCGCCACCCGCCTGATCGCGGAGCACGGAGTGGCCGGGGTCACGATGGAGGCCGTGGCCGCGGCGGCGAAGGTGGGCAAGGGGACCGTCTTCCGGCGCTTCGGCGACCGCACCGGACTGCTGACGGCGCTGCTCGACCACTCGGCGAAGAAGCTGCAGGCCGACTTCCTCGGCGGGCCGCCACCGCTGGGTCCCGGCGCGCCGGCGATCGACCGGCTGCGCGCGTTCGGCGTGGCGGTGCTCTATCGCTCGGTCGAGCAGCTGGACCTGCAGCTGGCCGCCCAGCCGGAACCGACCCGCAGGTTCTCCCACCCCTCGCTGCGGGCGCTGCACACGCACGTCCTGGTCCTGCTGCGGCAGATCGTGCCGGACGCGGACTGCGAACTCCTCGCCCAGACGCTGATGGGCTATCTAGACCCCGCCCTGATCCACCACCTGACCAGGCAGTGCGGGATGCCCATGGAGCGCTTGGAGGCCGGCTGGGTCGACCTGGTCGACCGCGTCACCGGCACCCGACCCGGATGCTGACCTCGGCTCAGCCGTGGCTGGCGAACATGTCCAGCAGGGCCTGCGGGGCGTCGGCGCGGAACAGCATCGCGCCGCTGTGCGCCGACTCGGCGGCGAAGATCTCGCTGCGGGGGAACATCTTCTCCTCGTAGGCCGCCAGGGCCGCCTCGGCGTCGCCCGGGTGCGTGGCCAGGGCCAGTCCCAGTTCCGCGCCGTCCAGCAGCGCCAGGTTGGCACCCTCGCCCGCGAACGGGGACATCAGGTGCGCGGCATCCCCGAGCAGCGTGACCCCCGGGACACGCTCCCAGCGATGCCCGACCGGCAGGGCGTGGATGCGCCGCGGGACCAGCGCCCCGTCGGCGTCGTCGACCAGCGCCCGCAGGCTCTTGTCCCAGTCCGTGAAGTGCTCCAGTACGGCCGCCTTGGCCGCCCCGGTGTCGGTGAAGTCGATGCCGTCGAGCCACTCCTCGGCGGCCTCCAGTGCGACGTAGATGTGCAGGCTGCCGTCGGTCTCGCGGTGCGCGAGGAAACCCCGGCCCGCCCCGAGTGCGAACAGCATGCCGCCGCCGACCACTTCGGCGCTCAGCGGATGACGTACGTCCGCGTCGCGCAGGTCCACCTCGACGAACGAGACGCCGGTATACACGGGTTGGGCGTCCGAGAACAGCGGACGGATCCGCGACCAGGCGCCGTCGGCGCCGACCAGCAGGTCCGTGGTGAACACCGTGCCGTCCGCGAGCGCCACCTCGTGCCGACCACCGCCGAGCGGCCGCGCCGCGGTGACCTTCGCGTCCCAGCGGACGGTGCCCTCGGGCAGTGAGCCGAGCAGCAGGTCGCGCAGGTCGCCGCGGTCGATCTCGGGGCGACCGCCGGTGCCGTCGTCGGCCTGCTCCAGGCGGACCACCGCGTCCTTGTCGAGGACCCGCATGGCCTCGCCGCCCGGATGCACCAGCGCCCGGAACTCCTCGTACAGTCCGGCCGCGCGCAGCGCCTCCTGCCCGGACTCCTCGTGGATGTCGAGCATGCCGCCCTGGGTGCGGGCGGCGGGGGAGGCGTCCAGGTCGAAGAGGGCGGCCTCGATGCCGTGCACCTGCAGCACTCGGGCGAGTGCGAGGCCGCCGAGACCGGCGCCGACGACGGCTATGGGGTGATGCGTGGTCATGTCGTACTCCTTCAGGTCGGTCGGGTAGGGCGGTCCGCCGGATCAATCGGGTACGGCGGTCCGCTCGATGCCGGCGATCAGCGCCCGCAGCCCCCACGACAGGCGGGTTTCGGGCGCCCCCGACAGCAGGTCGCCGCGGAGCGCGGCGATGTGCGGATGGGTGCGGTCGGAGATGTCGCGGACGGCGCGGCGCAGGGCGTCCCAGTCCTCCTCGGACTGGCCTTCGCCGGAGTGTTCGGCGGCCGTCGCGGTGGCGTGCTGCAACAGCAGGTCCACGCCCCACGCGGCCTGCGCGGGCGGAACGCCGCCCTCGTCGAGCAGGGCCAGCAGCGTCTCGATCAGGTTCAGGTAGTGAGGGCCGCTCGGCCAGGCCGTCAGCGCGGAACGCGCCAGGCTCGGGTGCTCGAAGAGCATCGCGGTGTACGCCGTGAGCACCTGCTCCAGCCGCTCCCGCCACGAACCCCCGGCCGGGGCCGGCCCGACCGTCCCCAGCAGCTCGTCCAGCACGGCGGCGTGCAGCTCCGCGGTGTTGCGGACGTACACGTACAGCGAGGCCGGGCCGGTGTCGAGCTCCTGGGCCAGGCGCCGCATGGTCACCTTCTGCAGCCCCTCGGCCCGCAGCACCGCAACGGCGGCGGCCACGATGCCCTCCCTGGTCAGAGCGGGCTTGGCGGGGCGCTCACGGCGGCTGCGCGGGGTGTCGGGGCGATCTGTCATGCCTCCACGTTAACGAACATGTTCGCTCCGAACAAGTTCGTGACGAACATGTTCGTAAAATACCCGAAGGGTTGATGCCCGCCACCTGGCCGGAGGCTGCCGCTCGCTACGGCTTGATTGCGAAGTTCCCCCACCCGGAGCCGTCGGCGAAGGTTCTGCAAAGATGCCGTACGTCATGGTGCAGATACCGAAAACGCCCGCGTCCTCGTCGCCCGCACCGAGCTCCGTGCCCACGAGTGCCGATGTGGCCCGCCTGGCCGGCGTCTCGCGCGCGACCGTTTCCTACGTCCTCAACAACACCAGTGCCGTACGGATCAGCGAGCCCACGCGGCGCCGGGTCCACGAGGCCGCGAAGGAACTCGGGTACGTGCCGCACGCGGCCGCCCGCAGTCTGCGTGCCGGGCACAGCCGCATGGTCCTGATGCCCGCGCCGACCTTCCCGGTCGGGCCGCTCTACAGCCAGTTCCTCAGCGATCTGCAGGTCGCGCTCGGCCGCCTGGACTACACGGTCGTGCAGCACGGCAGCGTCGGCCTGCACGGTGACGAGGCCGCCCGCGCCTGGGCCGAGCTGCGCCCGGTCGCCGTCCTGGTGCCCGGCGGTGCCGGCCTGGTGGGCCCGAAGGGCGTGACGGTGCTCAAGCGCTCCGGCGCCCGGGCCGTCGTCACCCTCGGCCCCGACTCCGTCGAGGGCGCCCACGCCCTGCTGATGGACCACGAGGCCGTCGGCCACTGCGCCGGCAGCCACCTCTTCGACCGCGGCCGGCGACGCGTCGGTGTCGTCGTGCCCGAGGAGGAGGGCCTGGAGGCATTCTCCCTGCCCCGTCTCGACGGCGTGCGCCGCGCCCTGCACGGCACCGACGCCACCGTCACCGAACTGCCCCTCGCCTACGAGGAGGAGTCCGCCGCGCGCCTCGCCGCCCGCTGGCGCGAACTCGACCTCGACGCCGTGTTCGCGTACAACGACGAGTACGCGATGCTGCTGATGCGCGCCCTGCAGGACCAGGGTGTGCGCATACCCGAGGACACGGCCGTCATCGGCGCCGACGACCTCATGCTCGGCCGGCTGCTGCGCCCTAGGCTGAGCACGGTCCACATCGAGCTGCCGTCCGGCCGCGACCTCGCCGAACTGGTCGACCGCGCGGTCCGCAACCCCGGCGCCGCGCCCGAGACACACAAGGTGCTGGGAGCCACGATGGTCCACCGCGACTCCAGCTGAACCCCGGGAGGCGGGCATGCGCACGACGGTCGGCATCATCGGCGGCGGCCCCGCCGGACTGCTCCTGGCCCGGCTGCTGCACCGCACGGGCATCGACTGCGTCGTCCTGGAGGCCAGGAACCGGGAGTACGTCGAGCAGCGCCAGCGCGCCGGAATGCTGGAGCAGGGCACGGTTGACGCGCTGCGCGCCTGCGGCGCCGCCGAGCGGCTGGAGGCCGAGGGCCTGGTCCACCAGGGCATCGAGCTGCGCTTCGAGCGCGAACGCCACCACATCGACTTCCCGGCCCTCACCGGCGGCCGTACCGTCACGATCTACGCCCAGACCGAGATCGTGAAGGACCTCGTCGCCCTCCAACTGGCCGACGGGCCACCGCTGTTGTTCGAGGCCGAGGCCCTCGAGATCGAGAAACCGGAGAGCTCCTCACCCGTGGTGCGCTTCCTGCACGAGGGCCGCGAGCAGACCCTGAGCTGCGACTGGGTGATCGGCTGCGACGGCTTCCACGGCATCTCCCGCGACACCTTTCCGCCCGAGGTCGGCCGCTCGTACGCGCACGACTATCCGTACTCCTGGCTCGGGATCCTCGCCGACGTGGCGCCCTCCTGCGACGAGCTGATCTACGCGCGCGGGGAGAACGGCTTCGCCCTGCACAGCATGCGCTCCCCGCATGTCTCCCGCCTCTACCTGCAGGTCCCCAACGGCACCGACCCCGACGACTGGCCCGACGAGCGCATCTGGGACGAGCTCGCCGCCCGCTTCGCCATCGACGCCGACTGGACCCTGCACCGCGGCCCGATCACCGCCAAGGCCGTGACCCCGATGCGCAGCTACGTCCACGAGCCGATGCGGCACGGCCGGCTGCTGCTGGCCGGTGACGCCGCCCACATCGTGCCGCCGACCGGCGCCAAGGGCCTCAATCTCGCCGTCTCCGACATCCGCGTCCTCGGCCGCGCCTTCGCCGAGTGGCACCGCACGGGATCCGAGCAACTCCTCGACACCTATTCGGAGATGTGCCTCGAGCGCGTGTGGCAGGCCACGCGATTCTCGTACGACATGACTAAGATGTTGCACGCTCAACCAGATGGGGATGTGTTCGAGAACCGACTGCAGCTCACACGGCTGCGCCGGATCGCCGCATCCCGCCACGCGGCGGCCGAACTGGCCGCGAACTACTCGGGACTTCCGCTCATGATCTGAGTCCCGCCGGTGACGAAACGGAGAGCCGTCATGCCGTTGCTCGACCCGAAGACCTGGCAGTCCCGTCCCCTGTCGGGACCGGAGTACGCCGTTACGGAGCCCGCCACCGGGGACACCCTCGCCACCGTCACCCTCGCCTCGGCCGCGGACGTCGGCCCGGCCGCCACGGCCGCCCGCGCCGCCCAGGCCGAGTGGGCCCGCCTGCCGCACTTCGTCCGCGCCGGAGTGCTGCGCAAGGCCGGCGACCTGTTCGCCGCGCACGCCGACGAACTGCGCGAATGGCTCGTCCGCGAGCCCGGCAACATCCCCGGCAAGGCCGACTTCGAACTGCACGTCGCCGCCCAGGAGTGCTACGAGGCCGCCGCCCTCGCCTCCCGCCCGGCCGGACAGATCCTGCCCAGCGAGGCACCCCGGCTGTCCTACACCCGGCGCGTCCCGGTCGGCGTGGTCGGCGTGATCTCCCCGTTCAACGCCCCGCTGATCCTCTCGATCCGCTCGGTCGCCCCGGCCCTCGCGCTCGGCAACGCGGTCGTCCTGAAGCCGGACCCGCGCACCGCGGTCTCCGGCGGTCTCCTCATCTCCGCTATCTTCGCCGAGGCGGGCCTGCCCGAAAACCTCCTGCACGTGCTGCCGGGCGGCCCCGACGTCGGTCAGGCCCTGGTCGCCGACCCGCAGATCCCCGTCATCTCCTTCACCGGCTCCACGGCGGCGGGCCGCGCGGTCGGCGAGGCGGCCGGCCGCCACCTCAAGCGCGCACACCTCGAGCTCGGCGGCAACTCCGCCCTGGTCGTACTGGAGGACGCGGACCTGGACGCGGTGATCTCGACGGCTGCCTGGGGTTCGTTCTTCCACCAGGGCCAGATCTGCATGACGACCGGGCGCCACCTCGTCCACCAGTCCCTGTACGAGGAGTACGTCGAGCGGCTCGCCGCCAAGGCCGACTCCCTCGCGGTCGGCGACCCGCACCGCGAGCAGGTCCACCTCGGCCCGATCATCGACGACAACCAGCTCGCCAAGGTGCACGGCCTGGTGCAGGCCAGCACGGCCGGCGGCGCCAAACTGGCCGCGGGCGGCACCCACGAGAAGCTCTTCTACCGGCCGACCGTCCTGGCGGGCGTCGATGACCACACACCCGCCTACGCCGAGGAGGTCTTCGGCCCGGTCGCGCCCGTACGGTCCTTCGCCACCGCCGACGAGGCTGCGGCCCTGGCCTCGGCGGGCGAGTACGGCCTCTCCCTGGGCATCGTCACCCGGGATGCGGCCCGCGGCCTCGACCTCGCCGAGCGCATCCCGACCGGCATCGTCCACATCAACGACCAGACGGTCAACGACGAGGCCGTGGCACCCTTCGGCGGCGTCGCCGCGTCCGGCACCGGCGCCCGCTTCGGCGGCGAGGCCAACCTGGAGGCCTTCACCGACGTGCGCTGGACGACGGTGCGCGGGGACGTGGCGCCGTACCCCTTCTAGATCTTCCGGATCGGGGGGTTTACTGGCCGTTCTGCTCGGCCTGGGCCTGCTGTTCCGCGACCGCCTTGCGGACCTCGTCCATGTCCAGCTTGCGCGCCTGTCCGATGACGTCCGTCAGGGCGGCCTCGGGCAGGGCGCCCGGCTGCGCGAACACGGCGACCTGGTCGCGGACGATCATCAGCGTGGGAATCGACTGGATACCGAAGGCCGCGGCCAGCTCCGGCTGCGCCTCGGTGTCCACCTTGCCGAACACCAGATCGGGATTGTCCTCGGCGGCCTTCTCGTAGACCGGGGCGAACTGACGGCACGGCCCGCACCAGCTCGCCCAGAAGTCGATCAGGACGAACTCGTTGTCCGTGACCGTCTGGTCGAAGTTCTCCTTGGTGAGCTCCACGGTGCTGCTCATGGCGTGTTTCCCTCTTCCTGGTGTCGGGGGCGAAGCCGTCGGCACAACACGGACGGCCGGTCACGTATTCCGCGTCCCTACCCGTGTGGCCACGGAGCACACCACCCACCGGACCGACCGTCGCAGTGCAGGCTCTTTGGCGTTATTGTCCCGCTATGGACGGGCTCCGGTGGTCTGCATGACAGCAGCGGAGGTGCACCGGCAGCAGGCGGCTCGACGCCTGGTGGACCACGTCGTCGTCGACGCGGTCGAGCAGACCGGTGCCCATGCCGGGGGGCTGTGGCTGCTGCCGCCCGGTGAGGTCGTCCTGACTCTGGAGAACATCGTCGGTGTGCCGCCGGAGTTCGCCGCGCCCTGGCATCGGGTTGCCCCGACCCATGCGGTGCCCGTCACCGATGCCATCGCTACTCGGGCCGTGGTGGCAGTGGACAGTCAGCAGGAGATGGCCCGCCGTTACCCGCGCGCCGCCCTCGTCCTGCCGTACAACTTCGCCCTCGCCGCCGCGCCGGTGGTGTACGAGGACACGGTGCTGGGAGCCCTGCTGCTGATGTGGCCCGGCTCCCGGCAACGACCGCTCAGCCCGCCGGTGCGGGACCGGATGGAAGCCGCGTGCTCGCTGCTGGCCACCGTCCTGCACTGCGCCCACAGCGGGCCCGGCACCTTCGAGCCGTCGGACGAGCCACGCGCCCTGGACACCGCGCCGGGCAAGGCGTCCCCCGGTGACGGGGCTGCCGCCGCCTTCTCACGGCGTCTGCCCGAGGGATGTGTCTCCCTTGATCTGCACGGTCGCATCGTCCACCTGAACCCCGCCGCGGCCGACCTGCTGGGCAGTGACGCGTCGGCCCTGATGGAAACCCTGCCCTGGGAGTCCGTGCGCTGGCTCGACGACCCCGTCTACGAAGACCGCTACCGCACGGCGGTCATCAGCAGGCAGAACACGCTCTTCACCGCCCGCCACCCCGACGGGCGGTGGCTCGACTTCCACCTCTACCCCGACGACACCGGAATCAGCGTCCGCATCACCGGGGCCCAACCCGGCGACGACGTCCCGGCACCGCCGGCCTCGGCCCCCGCCGCGGCGACGACCCGAGTCGGATCCCTCTACCACCTGATGCACCTCGCGGGCGCACTCACCGAAGCCGTCAGCGTGAACGACGTGGTCGCCCTGGTCGCGGACACCGTGCTGCCGGCCTTCGGCGCTCAGGCACTCGTGATTCTGGCGGCGGAGGGCGGGCGCCTGCGCATCGTGGGCTACCACGGCTACCCGCCCGAGACCATGCAGCGCTTCGACGGCACGCCCCTGACGTCCGCCACACCCGGCGTGGCGGCGTTGACGAAGGCCACCGCCGGATTCTTCTCCGACCGCGCGGAGCTGGAGGCCACCTACCCGGCGCGCGTCGGCAGGGACGACGGGATGGCCGCCTGGGCCTTCCTGCCCCTGACGGCCTCCGGCCGCCCCGTCGGCACGTGCGTCCTGGCCTACGACCGCCCGCACGTCTTCCCGGCCGAGGAACGTGCGGCCATGACCTCACTGAGCGGCCTGATCGCCCAGGCCCTCGACCGAGCCCGCCTCTACGACACCGAACACGCACTCGCCCAGGGCCTGCAGCAGAGCCTCCTGCCACGCGCTCTGCCCACCGTGCCCGGACTGGACGTGGCCGCCCGCTACCTGCCCGCCACCCACGGCATGGACATCGGCGGAGACTTCTACGACCTCATCCGCCTGGACGAGCACACCGTGGCCGCCGTCATCGGCGACGTGCAAGGGCACAACGTCACCGCCGCCGCCCTCATGGGACAGGTGCGCACCGCCATCCACGCGAACGCCACCGCAGATGTCGCACCGCACGAGGTCCTCGCGCGCACCAACCGCCTGCTGACCGACCTCAACACCGACCTGTTCACCAGCTGCCTGTACGCACGCATCGACCTGGCCGCACACACCGCCACACTGGCCAATGCCGGACACCTGCCACCCGTGCTCACCGCGCCGGACGGTTCGGCGACCACCCTGGACCTCGATGCCGGTCTCCTGCTCGGCATCACCAAGGAAGCGGCCTACTCCTCGCGCGAAGTCCCCCTGCCCCCGCGTTCCCTGCTCGCCCTCTACACCGACGGACTCGTCGAACGCATCGGCACCGACCTCTCCACCGGCATCCAAGCCCTCGTCCACATCCTCGGCACGCACCACGGGCGTCCGGCCGAAGACGCAGCACGTCGCATCACGCAGGAACTCTGCTCCGACAAGGACCGCGCGGACGACGTCGCCCTGATCCTCCTGCGCCCGGACAGCCGGCACTCGAAGGCGTCGCTCGCCGCAAACACCTAGTGGCGCTCGACGAAGGGCCGACGGCAGCCGGACACGCGTACCCAAGCTCGCCAGAACCACGACAGGACACCAGACTGACCCCATGACGGAATCGGAAACCATCGCGTACGACGTCGTGGTGCTCGGGGCGGGACCCGTGGGGGAGAACGTCGCCGACCGCACCCGTGCGGCCGGCCTGTCCACCGCGGTCGTGGAGAGCGAGCTCGTCGGCGGCGAGTGTTCGTACTGGGCCTGCGTTCCCAGCAAGGCCCTGCTGCGCCCGGTCATCGCGCGTGCGGAGGCCCGCCGCGTGCCCGGGCTGCGCCAGTCGGTGCAGGGGCCCCTCGATGCGGCCGCCGTGCTCGCGCACCGCAATTACTACACCTCCGACTGGCACGACGACGGCGCGGCCCAGTGGCTGGACGGCATCGGCGCCGACCTCCACCGCGGCCACGGCCGCCTGACCGGACCGCGCACGGTGACCGTCACGGGCTCGGACGGCGGGCAGAAGGTGCTCACCGCCCGGCATGCCGTGGCCGTCTGCACCGGTACCGACGCCGTGCTGCCCGACCTGCCGGGCTTGGCCGAGGTCAAGCCGTGGACCAGCAGGAACGCGACGAGTGCGCAGGCCGTGCCCGGTCGTCTCGTGGTGGTCGGCGGGGGAGTGGTGGCCACCGAGATGGCCACCGCCTGGCAGGGCCTCGGCGCGCAGGTCACCGTCCTGGTCCGCGGCAAGGGCCTGCTCAACCGCATGGAGCCGTTCGCCGGGGAGCTGGTCGCCGAGGCGCTCACCGAGGCGGGCGCGGACGTCCGGACCGGTACGTCGGTCGAGTCGGTCACCCGCGAGAACGGCACCGTCGTGGTGGTGACCGACCAGGGCGACCGCATCGAGGCCGACGAGATCCTCTTCGCCACCGGCCGCCGCCCGAAGACCGGCGACATCGGCCTGGACACCGTCGGCCTGGAGCCGGGCGGCTGGCTACCGGTCGACGACAGCATGCTGGTGTCCGGCAGCGACTGGCTGTACGCGGTCGGCGACATCAACCACCGCGCGCTCCTGACCCACCAGGGCAAGTACCAGGCCCGGATCGCGGGCGCCGCCATCGCCGCCCGCGCCTCCGGCGTACCGATCCTGGAGTCGGACCCCTGGGGCGCCCACGCCGCCACCGCCGACCATCACGCCGTCCCCCAGGTCGTCTTCACCGACCCGGAGGCAGCCGCCGTCGGCCTCTCCCTCGCGGAGGCGGAACAGGCCGGACACCGGGTGCGGGCCGTTGACGTCGACATGACCTCCGCATCCGGCGCCGGCCTGTACGCCGACGGCTACCGCGGCCGCGCCCGCATGGTCGTGGACCTCGAGAAGGAGATCCTGCGCGGTGTGACCTTCGTCGGTCCCGGTGTCGGCGAGCTCATCCACTCGGCGACGATCGCGGTCGCCGGCCAGGTCCCGATCGCCCGGCTGTGGCACGCGGTGCCGTCGTTCCCGACGATCAGCGAGGTCTGGCTGCGGCTGCTGGAGGCGTACCGCGACAACTGACGCCCTCGCCAACTGAACTCCGCGGCAAGGGACTTCATTGACTGAAGCCTGCTGCGCGGGGATTCACGCGGACACCACCAACTCCAGATAGTCCTCGCTCCACAGGTCCTCCTCGGACTCCGGCAGCAGCAGCACGCGGTCCGGGCGCAGCGCCGCTACGGCGCCCTCGTCGTGGGTGACCATGACGATCGCGCCCGGATACGTGCCCACCGCCGCCAGGACCTCGGCACGGGAGGCCGGGTCCAGGTTGTTGGTGGGCTCGTCCAGCAGCAGCACGTTCGCGCCGGAGTGGACCAGACCCGCCAGGGCGAGGCGGGTCTTCTCCCCGCCGGACAGCACACCAACCTGCTTGTCGGCATCGTCCCCGCCGAACAGGAACGAGCCCAGCACACGCCGCACTTCACCGTCCGTCAGATGCGGGGCGGCGGCCGCGAGATGCCCGGCGACGGTCAACTCGGCGTCCAGCGTGTCGTGTTCCTGCGCGAAGTAGCCAACCCGCAGTCCGTGTCCGGTCACCACCCGGCCGCTGTCGGGCGCGACCTGACCGGCCAGGATCCGCAACAGGGTGGTCTTTCCCGCTCCGTTGGGGCCGAGGACGACCAGGCGGCTGCCGCGGTCGACTGCCAGATCCACCCCGCCGAGGACGCGTTGGCCGCCGTAGGACTTCGTCAGGCTGATCGCACCCAGTGGGATCCGCCCGCACGGCGCCGGTTCGGGCAGCCGGATGCGGGCCACCTTGTCGGCGCGCCGCACCGCTTCGAGGTCGGCGAGCAGGCGGTCGGCGCGGCGGGCCATGTTCTTCGCGGCCACCGCCGTCGACACGCGGGCGCGCATCTTGTCCGCCTGGGCGTGCAGCGACGCAGCCTTGCGCTCGGCGTTCGCCCGCTCCCGCGCCCGCCGCCGCTCGTCGGCCGCGCGCTGGGCGAGGTAGGCGTCCCAGCCGGTGTTGTGGACGTCGATCGTGGCGCGCTGCGGGTCCAGGTGGAAGACCCGGTTGACGGTGTCGGCGAGCAGGGAGGTGTCGTGACTGATGAGGACCATCCCTGCCTGACAGGTCGTCAAGAACGTGCGCAGCCAGGCGATCGAGTCCACGTCCAGGTGGTTCGTCGGCTCGTCGAGGAGCAGCGTGCCGTGGTCGGCGAACAGGATGCGGGCCAGCTCCACGCGGCGGCGCTGCCCGCCGGAGAGGGTGCCCAGCGGACGGCCGAGGAGGTCGTCGGGCAGGCCCAGCCCGGCGGCGATCCGAGCGGCTTCGGCCTCCGCCGCATACCCCCCGCGGGCCTGGAAGTGGGCCTCCGCGCGCACATAGGCGTCCATCGCCCGCTGCGACCCGTCGGCCATCGCGGCCTCGGCACGCCGCAGCGCGTGTACGGCCAGGTCGAGACCGCGCGCGGACAGGATGCGGTCGGTGACGGTGACCGCCGGGTCCGCCGCTCGCGAGTCCTGCGGCAGATGACCGACCTCGCCGGTGCGGGTCACGGTCCCGGCGGCCGGACGCACCGCGCCCGCCAGGGTGTTGAGCAGGGTGGTCTTGCCGGCGCCGTTGCGGCCCACCAGGCCGATGCGGTCGCCGGGGGAGACGTGGAAGGAGATGCCGGACAGCAGCAGACGCGCGCCGACGCGCACGTCGACACCACGAACGGTGATCATGGGAAAACACTCCGAAAATCAGCAAGAGGACACACGGGTGGCGTGGAAGCGGGTCCTCAGCTAAGAAATTCGGGGCGTAGACATGCGGCCAGGCTAGCGAGGGGCGCTGCGCGAGCGCCTCTCATTTACGGCAGCACGAGGCCTACGGGAGTCCTGGGCTTCACAACAGCCCGGCGCTTCAGGGCAGTTCGAAGCCGAGCGCCTTGGCCGCCTCCTCCGGCGTCGGCTGCGTCCACCGCTGCACCATCGCCTCGTTCGACGACAGCGAGCGCAGCTCCGCCCGGTCGAGGTACAGCGTCCCGTCGAGGTGGTCCGTCTCGTGCTGCACGATCCGCGCGGGCCAGCCGCTGAACACCTCGTCCACCGCACGCCCGTGCTCGTCCTCGCCCGTCAGCCGCACCTCGAGCGGCCGCGCCACGACCGCCTGCCAGCCCGGCACGCTCAGACACCCCTCGAAGAACGCGACTTTGGCCGCGCCGACGGGCTCGTAGGACGGGTTGACCAGCACCCGGAACGGCTGCGGCACCCGCCCGCGGGCCAGCCGCACCTCCTCCGGCACCGGTGCCGGGTCCTCGATCACCGCGATCCGCAGCGGCACCCCGACCTGCGGCGCGGCCAGCCCCACACCCGGCGCCTCGTGCATGGTGACGCGCAGTGCCTCGACGAAACGGGCCAGAAGTGCCGGGTCGAGCTGGCCGTCGAAGCGCTCGGTGCCCCGCCGCAGGACCGGGTCGCCGGCCGCGACGATGGGCAACGGGCCGCCGGTGGCGAGGAGTTCCTCGACCTGCTCGGCAAGGGGTGCGTGGTCACGGGGAGTTGCCATCGGGCCAGCATGCCATGACCGTCGGCGACAGACGTCTTGACGTGTGACACACGCCACTTGCGCCCCCGGGAACTCGGCGCCCTCCGCGCCCGACTACTGGACCGCTACGCCCCACCACGTCCCCGTCCCCCGGAGAAGCCCGCCGATGTCCACCGCTCCCTCGACCACCAAGGACGAGGTCCCGCAACCGGCCGCCGCACCGGCGCCGTCCCCCAGCAGATGGGCGCCGCTCCGCCCGCTGATCCTGCGCCTGCACTTCTACGCCGGAGTGCTCGTCGCCCCGTTCCTGCTCATCGCCGCCGTCACCGGTTTCCTGTACGCCGGCGCGTTCCAGGCCGAGAAGCTCGTCTACGCCCACGAGATGACCGTCGCGAAGGTCGGCGACACCAAGCTGCCGATCTCCGAACAGGTCACCGCCGCCCGCAAGGCGCACCCCGAGGGCACGGTCTCGGCCGTACGGCCCTCCCCGGAATCCGACGCCACCACCCGCGTGATGCTGTCCGGCGTCAAGGGCGTCAACCCCGACCACACCCTCGCCGTCTTCGTCGACCCGTACACCGCCAAGGTGCGCGGCGCCCTCGAACAGTACGGCTCGACCGGCGCACTGCCGCTGCGCACCTGGATCGACGAACTCCACCGCGACCTGCACCTCGGCGACACCGGCCGGCTATACAGCGAGTTCGCCGCAAGCTGGCTGTGGGTGATAGCGGGCGGCGGCCTGGTGCTGTGGTTCTCCCGTCGCCGCGCGCTGCGCAAGGTGCGCGGCACCAGCGGCCGGCGCCGCACCCTCGGCCTGCACGGCACCGTCGGCGTGTGGGCGGCCGCCGGGTTCATCTTCCTGTCAGCGACCGGCCTGACCTGGTCGACCTACGCCGGCGCCAACATCGACGAACTGCGCACCTCCCTCGGCCAGGCCACCCCGTCCGTCTCCGCCACGGCCGGCGGCGAGCACGCGGGCCACGGCTCCTCCGCCTCGGCGGGGGCGGGCGAGCACGGCGTCGGCCTCGACAAGGTGCTCGCGGCGGCCCGGGCCAAGGGCCTGTCCGACCCCGTGGAGATCGTGCCGCCCGCCGACGCGAACTCCGCGTACGTCGTCAAGCAGGTGCAGCGCAGCTGGCCCGAGAAGCAGGACTCGGTCGCCGTCGACCCCGCCACCGGCAAGGTCACCGACGAACTGCGCTTCGCCGACTACCCGTTGCTCGCCAAGCTGACCCGCTGGGGCATCGACCTGCACACCGGAGTCCTCTTCGGCCTGGTCAACCAGATCGCCCTGATGGCCCTCGCGCTCGCCCTGATCCTGCTGATCGTCTGGGGCTACCGCATGTGGTGGCAGCGCGGCCGCGGCTCCGCCTTCGGCCGGCCGATCCCGCGCGGCGCCTGGCAGCAGGTGCCGCCGCAGATCCTCGTCCCGGCCGTCGCGGTCATCGCCGTACTCGGCTATTTCGTCCCGCTGCTCGGCATCCCGCTCGCGGCCTTCATCGTCGTGGACGTCGTCCTCGGCGAGATCGCCCACCGGCGGCGACGTACCCCCGAATCCGGCCCGGCCGTGCCGTAGCACATCGGCACGGGACGGCGACACGGCCGGGGCCCGGCTCCTCCACGGAACCGGGCCCCGGCCGTCGTATGCGCGGCCTCGCTCAGACCTGCTCGAAGTCACCCGCGAGCGCGGAGGCGATGCGCAGGTGCGACTCGGCCTCCTCGTGTCGCGCCTGCCGCTGCAGGGTGCGGCCGAGCATCAGCCGGGCGTAGTGCTCCACCGGGTCACGCTCGACGATGAAGCGCAACTCGCTCTCCGCACGCTTCAGTTGGGCCGAGTGGTAGTAGGCACGCGCCAGCAGCAGCCGCGGTCCGGTCTGCTCCGGCACCTCCTCGACCAGCCCGCCCAGCACGCGCGCCGCCGCGGCGTAGTCCTTGGCGTCGAAGAACATCTGCGCGCGCTCCCAGCGCTCCGCCGGTGTCCCGTGGTCGTAGTACGTCATCTCCACTCTTGACCTCCTTCGCTGCACTCAACCGAACGAGGTCGTTGAACATTCCACTACGGCGGGGAGGGGCCCTCAGGCCGTCAGTGCGGCCAGTTCCGCGTCGGCCCGCTCGGCTATCAGGGTCAGCACGCGGCCGGCCGCCGCCAGGTCCTCCGCCGGGATGCCGGCGTAGATGCGGGCGGAGATCGGCGAGGTCTCGCCGGTCACCGTGGCGTGGAACTCCCGCCCGGCGTCGGTGGCGTGGACGCTGGTCCCGTCGGCGGCCACCAGCCCCTTGGCGATCAGTTCATCTATGACGCCCTGCACTTCGGACGTGTCGGCCTTGAGCGCGCCGGCGACCTGCCCGACGAGCGCCTCGCGCTCGACGGGTCCGTCCGCGATCGCGAGCGGGCGCAGGGTGATCTGCTGCTGGAAGGTGGCGCCGTGACGAGCCAGTACGTGCTCCAGGACGGCCCGCCCGGCGTAGTGGGCCAGGGCGATGACGCGGGGGTCTACGGCGGGTGCGCTGCTGTATGTGGGCGTGGGTGCGGTGGTGGTCATCACTGCTCCTTCTCGCTCTCACTGTTCTCGCTGAACGGATCAAGAGGTGCGTCGAGCAGGGTCGCCAGATCGCGGGTGAACTCCCGCGCACGCGGGCCGTCGAGGCCGCCCAGCGGCTGCATCAGCTGCTGAAGAAGTCCCTGTACGACCTTGATCGCGCGCCCGGTGACCTCGCGGCCCTGCTCGGTGAGGGCCAGCTGCACGGCGCGCGGGTCCCGGGGATCCCGGGTGCGCTCGAGAAGGCCGACCGATTCCAGACTGCGGGCCAGCTTGGACACGTACAGCGGCTCGAGCCCGGTGTGGTCGGCGAGGCGGCGCTGGCTCGGGCGCTCCCCGCCGCGCTGCATGCCGTACAGCGAGGCCACCAGCGAGTACTGCGCGTGGGTGAGCCCGAGCGGGGCCACCGCGCGGTCGACGGCGACCCGCCACTTCATCGACAGACGCCACACCAGGAAGCCGGGCGTCGCCTTCTCGGAGCCTCTGCTCATAACGGATACAGTACATGGCTACTATGTACATGGCTACTATTTATTCGAGAGGCCGCGAGACAGGCCGGGCTACGGCCTGACGCGACACCCCCGGCAGGGCTAGGTTGGCGCCATGAGCAATCTTGATCGCGAGGCGGTTCCCGCCGTGTGCGGCGGCCGTGGCTTCGTGGTGGCGGAGCCGGTGCGCGAACTCCTCAGCCCTCGCCGCGTCAAGCTCGGCGAGTCGACCGAAGTCCGCCGCCTGCTGCCCAACCTGGGCCGCCGCATGGTCGGCGCCTGGTGCTTCGTCGATCACTACGGACCCGACGACATCGCCGACGAGCCAGGCATGCAGGTGCCGCCGCACCCGCACATGGGCCTGCAGACGGTGAGCTGGCTGCACCAGGGCGAGGTGCTGCACCGCGACTCGACCGGCAGCCTGCAGACCATCCGCCCGCGCGAACTGGGGCTCATGACCTCCGGCCGGGCCATCAGCCACTCCGAGGAGAGCCCCCGCCCGCACGCCCGCTTCCTGCACGGCGCGCAGCTGTGGGTCGCCCTCCCCGACAGCCACCGCCACACCGACCCGCACTTCGAGCACCACGCCGAACTGCCGCTCGTCACGGCACCGGGCCTGAGGGCCACGCTGATCCTCGGCAACCTCGACGGCGCGACCTCGCCCGGCACGACGTACACCCCGATCGTCGGCGCCGACCTGACCCTCACCCGTGGCGCGGACGTACGCCTGCCGCTGGAGCCGGACTTCGAGTACGCGGTGCTGTCCATGTCCGGCGAGGCCCACGTCGACGGGGTGCCGGTCCTGCCGGGTTCCATGCTCTACCTCGGCTGCGGCCGCACCGAACTCCCGCTGCGCGCCGAGTCGGACGCGGGCCTGATGCTCCTGGGCGGCGAGCCGTTCGATGAGGAGCTGATCATGTTCTGGAACTGGATCGGACGGTCCCAGACGGAGATCGAGCAGGCGCGGCAGGACTGGATGACGGGCTCTCGGTTCGGAGAGGTGAAGGGGTACGACGGGGATCCGCTGCCGGCTCCTGAGCTGCCGCCGCTGCCGTTGAAGCCGCGGGGGAGGGTGCGCTGAACCACTGACATAGGGCCGGCTCGCGGTTGTCGGGTAGCAACAAGACCGAGAATCGTGGTCAGCTGACCCGGCAGCGGTACCTGCTTCGCGCCGACCGGTCTGAGGATCGGGCGGGCATCAGCAGGACATTGGCGGCCGACTGTTTCACTTGCTGTGCCGAGCGGGCGCCAGCGAGGCCAGTCCCGTGTCGATGAGTTGGGCTGCGCGTCGGACGTCGGCGCTGACCATGTCGTGCAGCTGCTCGGGGGTCTGGACGCGGTTCAGGTGCCTGCGTAGCGCCTGGAACTGGATGGGCCACAGGGCGAGCAGGGCGGTTGCGGCGATCTGTGGTTCGGGGTCGTCCGGGCTCATCTCATTGCGCCGAGCCAGGACTTCGGCGGCTACGGCGACCTGCTGGTCGGCCATGTCGCGCTGATAGGCCCGCAGGGACGGGGTGGATCTGATCAGCAGGCCGAAGCGCAGAAGCATGTTCTTTGCCTGGTCCAGGTCGTCCTGTTCGGTCAGCCAGGATGTGATGGCCGCCAACTCGCCGGACAGGATCTCCAGCACGGCCTCGACCGGCGACAGATCCGGATCGGCCAGCGTGGTCCGCAGGGAGCCCAACGTGGCCTCGCCCAGGTCCAGAACGAGGGACTCCTTGGTGGGGAAGTAGTTGAACACCGTCTTCTCCGACACCCCGCAGGCTTCGGCGATCTCGGAGACACGTACGGCGTCAAAGCCCCGTTCCATGAACATCTCGGTGGCCGTGTCCGACAGCTGCCGGCGCAACAGCCTCTTCTTGCGCTCCCGTAGTCCCTCGGCGGCGGGTTCCGCGTCGCGACGGCGCAAGGCCGTCCAGTCCACAGTGCGCATGCTCATTGGTGCAGCGTAGTCCAGTTCCAATAAAAGTTCAGTTGCTGTAAGTTTTCATTGACTGTAAATATGTGCTGCGCTTGACGCCCATGCCCGAGGAGTCCGCCATGAGCATCATCCACATCGTCCGCGACTACCCTCACCCGCCGCAGAAGGTCTGGCGTGCGGTGACCGATCCAGAACTGATCCCGCTGTGGACGGCCACCGGCGCCGGTGCCCGCCCGGAGGGTTTCTCGGCCACGGCCGGCACCACGTTCAAGTTCATCGCGAAGCCGAAGCCGGGGTGGAGCGGCGTCGTGCTGTGCGAGGTGCTGGAGGCATGTGAGCCCTCGCTGCTGCGCTACTCCTGGCAGGACGAGGGCGGCGGCGAGGTGACGGAGGTCGCCTACCAACTCGCAGCGCACGATGGCGGGACGCGTTTCACGTACCACCACACCGGTTTCACCGGCGCCGGAGGATTCTTCATGGCCAAGATCCTCGGCACCGTCCGCACCAGGATGCTCACCAAGGGCCTGCCCGCCGTGCTCGACGACCTCGAGGAGGACGGCACCCTGCGCCCGGACAGCGCCTTGCGCCCCAAGCGGCACTAGCGGTAGGCGGGCGGACATAGGGAGAGCGGCTCTGCTGGAACGACAGGTCGCTCCAGCCGTCCGCGCCTCAGCCCGTGCCACCGGCCTGTCATCCGGCGCTACGAGCATGCCGAGCCAGGTGACTTGGTGTAGCACTGCATGAACGCCCCGCCTGCTGAGGTGAGTTCGGATGGCTCGCGAGGAGTAAGCCTGCGTGGGTGTCTCCGGCCCGTTCGGAGGGGGAGCGGGCAGGCGTTCTGGTGAGGGCGCACGATTGTGGAGCCGATGTGATGACCCGGTCGGGGGCGCACTCGGCGTCTGCCCGCCCGAGCAGAGTGGTGAAGATCCGTTCCCGCGTGCCGGTCGACTGCCCCATGCTCACCGATGAAAATCGGCCGAACAGGGCATGATCACGGCCTAGTTGGCGGCGCCGAAACGCCTCAGGGTTCCCGGTGCGGCGACCCCGAGAACACGCGTTACCACAGGTCACAGGGTGCGCCTTCGTCGCCACGGCACCCGCAGTCGGTCGCCGATCCTTGGCCTCATCTTCAAAACGTAGGCACAAATTCCACACATCCCTCTCTTCAGACGGGGCTTGATGGTCTAGATTGACCGTGCCTCACATGCTGGGACACGAGGCGACAAATGGGGATCTATGGGTCCGCCGCTACGGACAGCCACTAGCTGCGTCTCCGGCGCCTGACGTGGGGGTGATGGATTCTTGGAGCCCGAGAGGGGCTTTGGGTGCGGGAGCACCCGAGGTTTCGACGGGTTCCCACGCAGCTCAAGCGCCTGGCAGGACATGCAAGTCTGCTGCCGCCAGGGTTGGTTGTTCACATAGTTCTGAAAGAGCCGCATGCGCGGGGGGCGGGGGCCTCCCGAGGGGGGAACAGCACGGCGGGAGGCGGGGGCCTCCCGAGGGGTGGACCAGTGCGGGGGGCGGGGGCCTCCCGCAGGGGGCGAAACAGTGTTGGGCGAACACGTCGTACCACTGGGGACCTTGGGGGGTTCTGTGCGGCAGGGGGGAATAGTCGGCCCTTTTCCGTCGGCGCGCGGGCGTCTGGCGAACGGGGCGATCGGCCAGCCAGCGATCGACTGGGAGCATCGGTACCGCCGTACCGTGATCATCAGCGACACCATGGCCACCGCCTTCGTGGTGGCGGCGATCGGCGACTTCTTCGGGGCCCGGGACGCGGCCAACTGGCACGAGAAGTGGGGAATACTCGCCTTCGGCACCCAGCTGCTGGTGCTGGGAGCGCTTGCGGTGAGCCGGTCGTGGTCTCCGGCCGTGCTCGGCCAGGGCGCCGAGGAATTCCGCCGGCTCGGCCGCTCACTGTTCACGGCGACCGTCGTCCTGGCGCTCGGCGGGATCGCCCTGACCTCGCGCAACATCAAGCTCTGGATATTCGTCGCGGTCCCCGCGATCGCGCTCGTCACCATGACCGCGCGGTATCTGCTCCGCCTGTGGCTGCACAAGCAGCGCAAGGAAGGGCGGTGTCTTAGACCGGTGCTCGCTGCCGGGAGCCCGGACACCGTGTCCGACCTGATCACCCGGACCCGCAAGTTCCCGCACATCGGCTGGCGGGTGGACGCGGTGTGCACGACCGACGGTCGCGGGCGCGACGGTGACGAACTCGACGGAGTGCCGGTCGTCGGCCAACTGGCGGACGTCGCCAAGCACGTCCGCCACGACGGCTACCGTGTCGTCGCGGTCACACCGGACCCGCACTGGTCACCGGAGCGGCTGCAGCGGCTGGCGTGGAACCTCGAAGGCAGCGATGCCGAGATGGTCGTGGCCCCCGTGCTGATGGAGGTGGCCGGCCCACGGCTGCACGTCGACGCGGTGCTCGGGATCCCACTGCTGCGGGTCAGCATGCCGACCTTCACCGGGGGCCGCCGGGCGATAAAAGAGGTCGTCGACCGGGTGGGCGCGGCGGTCCTGCTGGTGCTGTTCGCGCCGCTGATGGTGCTCGTCGCGCTGCTCGTACTGGTGGACAGCCGGGGTGGGGCGTTCTACCGCCAGCGCAGGGTCGGCAAGGACGGCCGCGAGTTCACCATTGTCAAGTTCCGCACCATGGTCACCGGCGCCCACGGAGCACGTGCCCAACTGGCCGCCCGCAACGAGGGCGCAGGCCTGCTGTTCAAGCTCCGCCGGGATCCGCGGGTGACCCGCGTGGGAGCAGTGCTGCGCCGGTACTCGCTCGACGAGCTCCCGCAGCTCTTCAACGTGCTGACCGGATCGATGTCGCTCGTCGGACCGCGGCCTCCGCTGCCGGAGGAGTCCGCCGCGTACGGCCCGGACATCCGGCGGCGGCTGCTGGTCAAGCCCGGGCTCACCGGCCTGTGGCAGATCAGCGGACGCAGCGACCTGCCGTGGGAGGAGGCGGTCCGCCTCGACCTGCGGTACGTGGAGGACTGGTCGCTGGCCCTGGACACAGTGATCTTGTGGAAGACGCTGCGTGCCGTGCTGCACGGGCAGGGGGCGTACTGATGCGCGGGGGTCGTCCGACCGGCGCGTGGACCGCAGGCCGAAAGGGCCTGCCTGGGGGGAGAGACGGGGCATGAGAGTCAGCGTTTTCGGGCTCGGCTACGTGGGCTGTGTATCGGCCGCGTGCCTGGCCAGCATGGGGCACGAGGTCATCGGGGTGGACGTCAACCAGGTCAAGGTCGACCTGGTCAACGACGGCAAGGCCCCGGTGGTCGAGGAGCGGATCGGTGAGCTCATCGCCGACGTCGTGCGGACCGGGGCGTTGCGCGCCACCGGCGACGTCCGCGAGGCGATCATGGGCAGCGAGATATCGCTGGTCTGCGTGGGCACACCGTCGGAGCCCAACGGCAGCCTGTGCACCACGTACTTGGAGCGGGTCACCGAGGAGATCGGCGCCGCGCTGGCCGAGCGCGGTGGGCGGCACACCGTCGTGTTCCGCAGCACCATGCTCCCGGGCACCTGCCTGAACCTGCTGGTGCCGATCCTGGAGAAGTACGTCGGCGGCACGGCCGGGGTCGACATCGGGGTCGCGGTCAACCCGGAGTTCCTGCGCGAGGGCACGAGCGTGCGGGACTTCTTCGACCCGCCCAAGACCGTCATCGGCGAGCTCGACCCGGCAAGCGGCGACGCGGTGTCGGCGCTGTACGACGGCCTGCCCGGTGAGGTGTTCCGGGTGCCGGTCCCGACCGCCGAGGCGATCAAGTACGCGGACAACGCGTTCCACGGCCTCAAGATCGGCTTCGCGAACGAGCTGGGCGCGGTGTGCCAGGCGCTCGGGGTGGACTCGCACCAGGTGATGGACGTCTTCCTGGCCGACCGCAAGCTGAACATCAGCCCCGCCTATCTGCGGCCCGGCTTCGCCTTCGGCGGCTCCTGCCTGCCCAAGGACCTGCGCAGCCTGGTCCACGCGGCGCAGCGGGCCGACGTCTCGGTGCCGATCCTCTCCCACGTGCTGGCCTCCAACGCCGACCATCTGCAGCGCGCGGTGGACCTGGTCGAGCGCACCGGCAAGCGTCGGGTGGGCCTGTTCGGCCTGTCCTTCAAACCCGGCACCGACGACCTCCGCGAGAGCCCGCTCGTCGAGCTGGCGGAGCGGCTCTTCGGCAAGGGCTACGACATCAAGATCTACGACGCCAATGTGAGCCTCTCCCGGCTGCTCGGCGCGAACCGCGAGTACATCGAGAGCCGGCTGCCGCACCTCGCGCAGCTGCTCGCGGACTCCGTCGACGAGGTGCTCGAGCACGCCGAGGTGTGCCTGGTCGGGACCAAGGACCCGGCCGTGGTGTCGTCGCTGCCCCATGAGGGCGGACCGGTGATCGTCGACCTCATCCGCCTTCCCGACGCCGATGTGCGCCGGGCCGAACCGGGGTACGTGGGCCTTGCTTGGTAACGCAACAAGCGGCGACGGGCCGGCCCGCCGCGCGCTGATTCTGGTGGAGAACCTGTCGGTGCCGTTCGACCGGCGGGTGTGGCAGGAGTGCACGACGCTGCGCGACGCGGGCTGGGAGGTGCACGTCATCTGTCCGCGGGGGGAGAAGCGGGACACGGAGGCGGAGGCGGTCATCGACGGCGTGCGGATTCACCGCTACCCGTTGCGCGCGGCCACCGGAGGACCGGCCGGCTACCTGCGGGAGTACGGATCGGCCCTGTGGCACACCGCCCGGCTGGCCCGCAAGGTCGGCCCGGTCCACGTGGTCCACGCCTGCAACCCGCCCGACCTGCTGTTCCTGGCGGCACGGTGGCTCAGGCGGCGCGGCGCGCGGTTCGTCTTCGACCAGCACGACCTCGTACCCGAGCTGTACCTCTCCCGCTTCGACCGGGGCAAAGACCTGCTCTACCGCGCCGTGTGCGCGCTGGAACGGCGGACCTACCGGGCCGCGGACATCGTGCTCGCCACTAACGAGAGCTACCGGGACGTCGCGCTGAGCCGTGGCGGCAAGCGGCCGGAGGACGTCTTCGTGGTGCGCAGCGCGCCCCAGGTCGACCGCTTCCAACCGGTGCCGCCCGAGCCGGAGTTAAAGCGCGGCAAGCCTCATCTGCTGTGCTACCTCGGCGTCATGGGCCCGCAGGACGGCGTCGACTACGCCCTGCGCGCCCTTGCGAAGCTGCGCGACGAACTCGGGCGCACCGACTGGCATGCGGTGTTCGTCGGTTCCGGCGACGCCTTCGACGCGATGGTGGAGCTGTCCCGGCAGCTCGGGCTCTCCGAACAGGTGCAGTTCACCGGGCGCATTCCGGACGCCGATCTGGTGCGCTACCTGTCCACCGCGGACGTATGCCTTTCCCCCGACCCGCGCAATCCGCTCAACGACGTGTCGACCATGAACAAGGTCCTGGAGTACATGGCGATGGGCCGGCCGATCGTCTCGTTCGACCTCCGGGAGGCGCGCGTCTCCGCCGGTGACGCCGCCGTCTACGCGCCCGCCAACGACGAGGCCGAGTTCGCGGGGCTCATCGCGCTGCTCCTCGACGATCCGGACCAGCGGGCCCGGATGGGCAAGATCGGCCAGGAGCGGATCGGCGGACCGCTCTCCTGGCAGAACTCGCAAGCGCAACTGCTCGCCGCCTACACCGCTGCCTGCCGGGACCATGCTCCGGTGTCGGCGGGTGGGCCGCTCCGTACGGGGAAGAGGCCGCTCCATTGAGTGAGGACACGATCCGTCTGGTCACGATCGGACGGATTCTCCGTCGACGGTGGCGGCTTCTCGCCGCACTCGCCCTTTTGGGCGCGCTCGTCGGCTACGGCACTTCGGTGCTGGTGTTTCCGCCGCGGTACACGGCGTCGGCATCGGTACTGCTGCCGGGGCTGTGGGAGGAGCGCGAACTGCTGACCCAGGTGGACATCGCGACCAGTTCGGCGGTGGTCGACCGCGCGGCCACCACGCTCGACTGGAAGGGCGTCAGCGGCGTCGAACTGCAGGACCAAGTGAGCGCCAAAGCTGCCGATGGGAACATCATCAAGATCTCAGGTACGGCCGACACCCCGGAGCGCGCGCAGCGGCTCTCCGACCAGGTGGCCCAGCAATTCGTCACCTTCGCCGCGCGGATCGCGGGCGGCAGTGCCGATCCCCAAGTGGCCACGGGGACCGAGGCACTGCGCAAGAAGGTTGCGGAGACCAACCGCCGCATCACCGACCTGGCCAATGCGGCCGATCCGGGGCAGACCGTGGAGAGCGTGCAGGCCCGCACCGAGCTCGAGAAGCTGCGCACCTCGCTGCAGGACGCCATGAAGAAGCTGGACGAGGCCGACCCGGCGACCAACAAGGCCAGCATGGTCGTCATGGGGCCGGCGGCCCGGCCGACCGGCGCGGCAGCACCGACGCGGGTGCAGCTCATCGTCGGCGGGGCGCTGCTGTTCTTCCTGGTCGCGATCATCGGCCATCTCGCCGCCGCACGGGTCAGCCGTCGGCTGCGCACCGAACCGGAGATCGCCGCGGCGCTCGGCTCGGCGCTCCTCGGCACCATCGACGTGCCTGGTGAAGAGCGCTCACACCGGCCGGAAAGCCGTGGCACACGGGCCCGGATCCGCCGGCTTCTCGACGTCGACACCCGGTGGGACATACCGACCCCACTCAGGTCCGGCGACGAGGCCGACAGGCGGATCCGCTACCGGCGGGTGTGCGCCCGCCTCCGGGACCAACTGCCCGCTCCCCGGCGGCTGCTGGCCGTCGTGCCGGAAGGCGACGAGGTCGCCCGCCGGGCCGCCGGGCAGCTCGCCGCCGAGGCCAAGGGCGATCCGCTGCTGCGGGTGGTGGAGGTCTCGGTGGACCGGCCGATCGTGCCGGACCGCGACACCGAGTCCGGTGCCGTGGTCGTCCTCAGCGCGGGCAGCTGGACCGCGGAGGAGCTCGCCGGCATCGCCGAGGCGTGTGCGGACGGCAGGCACGAGATCGTCGGCATCGTCCTCGCCGGCACGGTCCGCACCGGTCCGACGCGGACCGTCGAGCGTCCTTTGGACGATGCCACGTTGACGTTCGCGGTTCGCGGCCATGCGACGGGAGGTTCAGCGTGACGACGAGTACGACGTCGGAGTCGTCGGCCGCCACTCCGCTCATCGACCTGCAGGCGCTGGTGGTCGCGGTCCGCAGGCGCCGCCGTCTCTGGTGCGCCATGGCGCTGCTGGGACTGCTGATCGGCGCGGCGATTGCGGTCCTGCTGCCGCCACCGCCGGCCGCGTCGACAAAGGTGCTGGTCGCGCATGCAGAGGACCAGCCGAACGACACCGGAACGCTGATCCGCACCGACGTCCAACTGCTGGGCACCACACAGATCGCCGACCAGGCCCTGCGGTCCCTCAAGTCCCCGGAAAAACCGGAGGACTTCATGCGGGACTACCGGGGCACCGGATTGTCCAACAACGTGCTCCAGATAGACGTGACAGGTGCCACCGAGAAGGAAGCGGTGGCCCGGGCCAAGGCACTGGCCGATGCGTTCGTCGCGGACCATGCGAAGCGGATACGGGACATCGCCAACGCCGAGGCCAAGGGCCTGCTCGACCAGCGTGACCGCATGCAGGACGAGCTCACCGCGGTCAACAAGGAGATCGGCGGCCGATCGCCGGACAGCGACCCGAAAGCGTCGGCGAGCATCGAGTCGCTCTTCGCCCGCCGGGCCGATCTCACGTCACGGATCGCCGACTTCGGCCAGCGCGCCGAGGAGGCGCGCATCGGCACGCCCCAGCTCATCGCCGCCACGCAGATCGTGGACGCCCCGCGCGCGGTGCGGCACTCCCTGCCCAAGGCCGTCGTCACCGACGCCGTGATCGGACTCGTCCTCGGGCTCTTCCTCGGGCTCGCGCTGGCCGCGGTCGGCGTGGTGGTCGCGGACCGCCCCGTGCTGCGCCGGGACATCGCGGCGAACCTCGGCGCCTCGGTCATCACGGAACTGCCCCGCCGGTCGGGCAGGCTGTGGCAGCGCCGACGGACCCGAGTGAAACGCGAACGGCTCACCGCGACCCTGGCCCGCACCGTGCGCGGCTCCACGGAACCGCTGTCGCTGCTGGAACTGGGCTGTGCGCGCAGCACGAGCGTGATCGCACTGGGCCTCGCCCGGGCACTGGCGGCGGACGGGCCTGCGGTCATCGTCGACGGCCTGCCCGGCCCGCAGCTCGCCAAGCGCCGCCAGAAGCCGGGAGACCCCACCGTGGTCAGCGGTGAACGTGCCGCGACCGTGTCGCCCGAGGAGCGCCGGATCGGCGTCGGCTCGGTGGCGCCCGGCACGGCGTGGACCGACCTCCAGTACCTCGGCACCCAGACCGTGCTCGTCGTGCGGGCCGGGCACGGCAGCGCCGCCTGGCTGCACACCGTGGCGCGGCAGCTCGCGGACCAGCGCATTCCGGTGATCGGTGTGGTGCTGATCGACCCCGATCCGCGTGACCGGACCGACGGCACGCTGTGGGACGGGCTGCACACCGCGCTGCGCGGCCGCAGCGAGATACCGGCCCAGCAGAACGGGACGAGCCAACGGCGCACGGCACGGCTGCCGGTGTGGGCCGCACAGGGTCCGGACAACGACCAGGAGGTGCGGTAGCACATGTGTGGCATCGCAGGCACTTACCGATGGCCGGACGGAAAGGCCGTGACCGACCGGCTCACCGACACCCTCGCCCACCGCGGACCGGACGGCGCGGGCCGCTACGGCCACCCCGTCGGTGACGCCGAAGTACAGCTCGGGCACCGTCGGCTGGCCATCATCGACCTGTCCGAGACCGGCGCCCAGCCGATGGTCTCGGACGGCCTCGCCCTGACGTACAACGGCGAGCTGTACAACGCGCCCGAGCTGCGTGCCGAGCTGGCAGCCGCCGGGGTGCGCTTCCGCGGCACCTCCGACACCGAGGTGCTCCTCGAGGCCTGGCGGCGCTGGGGCACGGACTGCCTGCCCCGGCTGCGCGGCATGTTCGCGTTCGGCATCTTCGACGAGCGCACCGGTGAACTGGTGCTCGCCCGCGACCAGTTGGGCATCAAGCCGCTGTTCCTGCTCCGGCGCGGCGCGGGCCTGGTGTTCGCCTCCGAGCTCAAGGCGCTCGCCGCCGCGACCGGCGGGTCGCTGGAGGTGGACCACGCGGCGCTGGTGGCCTCGCTCCTCTACTACTGGGTGCCGGACTCGCGCTGCGCGTTCCGCGAGGCGGAGAAGCTGCCGCCGGGGAGCTGGCTGCGGATCCGGCCCGACGGCCGGGTGGAGCGCGGCAGTTACTGGAACCTGAAGGACGTCGCCGCCGAGGGCCAGGAGCGGGCCCGGGCAGGCGAGCAGCCGGACCTGGCCGCCATCGTCGAGGAGTCGACCCGGCGCCACCTGCTCTCCGACGTACCCGTGGCGACCTTCCTCTCCGGCGGCCTCGACTCCAGCTATCTGACCGCCCTCGCGGCCCGCCACCAACCCGGGATCTCCGCCTACACGATCGGATTCCGCGCCGAGGACGCCAAGTTCGAGGCGATGCCGGACGACCTGCGCTATGCCCGGCAGGTGGCCGAGCAGTTCGGCGTCGACCTGCACGAGATCGAGATCGCCCCGAACGTGCTCGACCTGCTGCCGCAGATGACGTACAGCCTGGACGAGCCCATCGGCGACCCCGCAGCGATCAACACGTACCTGATCTGCTCGGCCGCCCGGGAGGCCGGGGTCAAGGTGATGCTCTCGGGGATGGGTGCCGACGAGCTGTTCGCGGGCTACCGCAAGCACCTGGCCAACCTGCTCGCGCTGCGCTACCAGCGCGTCCCGCGGCCACTGCGCCGCGGGGTGTCCGGGGCCGTGGACCGGCTGCCGGTCGCCACGTCCCGGCGGGGGTACCGGTCGGTGCGCTTCGCCAAGCGGTTCCTCTCCTTCGCCGATCTGCCGGAGGAGACCGCGTTCCGGCGCAGCTACACCATGTACGACCAGGACGAGCTGCTGGCCCTTCTCGATCCGGACCTGGCCGGGACGGTCGAGGACGTGCTGACCGAACATGCGGACGTCTACCAGGACAACGACCTCGACGACTTCGTCAACCGCATGTGCCTGACCGACGCCCGGATGTTCCTGCCGGGCCTGAACCTCACGTACACGGACCGCTCCAGCATGGCCGCCTCGACCGAGGTGCGGGTGCCGTACGTGGACGTCGAGGTGGTCAAGGCGGCGTTCGCCGTGCCCGGCAATCGCAAGATCGCCGGACGGCAGGGCAAGGCCGTCCTCAAGGAGGCGGCCACCTCGGTCCTGCCCCGGGAGATCGTGTACCGGCCCAAGGGCCTGTTCAGCGCCCCGCTGCGGGCCTGGATGAGCCGGGACCTGGCACCGCTGGTGCGCGAGGTGGTCAACGACGGCGAGCTCGTGCGCTCCGGGTTCCTGCGCCGCGACGCGCTGGCGCGCATGGTCGCCGAGGACGCCGCCGGGCAGCAGGACTTCTCCAAGCATCTCTGGCATGTGCTGACCCTCGAGTACTGGTACCGCGACGCGACCTCCGGGACCGGCCGGAGCGCTCGCTCGGCGGCATAGAAGACGGCGTAGAAACAAGGGGACTTCGGTGAAACAGGTTGTACAGAACTACAAGAGCGGCGAGCTGGCGGTGCTCGACGTTCCGGTGCCGGGATGCAAGCCGGGCGGTGTGCTGGTCCGCAGCGCCTTCTCGCTGATCTCCACCGGCACCGAGCTCATGAAGGTGTCCGAGGCCGGCATGTCGATGCTGGGCAAGGCCCGCTCCCGGCCGGACCAGGTGGCCAAGGTCATGCAGAGCGTGGCCACCAACGGGCTGCCCGCCACCTACCGCAAGGTGATGGGCAAGCTGGACTCCTACACGCCGCTGGGCTACTCGCTGTGCGGGGTCGTCGAGCAGGTCGGCGCCGGCATCGACGACGTGAAGGTCGGCGACCTCGTGGCCTGCGCCGGCAACGAGCACGCCCTGCACGCCGAGCTCAACTGGGTGCCGAAGAACCTCTACGCCCCGGTGCCGGACGGCCTCGCGCCGCAGCACGCGGCCTTCGGCACCGTCGGGTCGATCGCGATGCAGGGCGTCCGCCAAGGAGAGCCACAGCTCGGCGAGGTGGCGCTGGTCATCGGCCTCGGCCTGATCGGGCAGCTGGTGGTGCAGCTCCTCGTCGCCTCGGGCGTCCGCGTCGTCGGGGCCGACCCCGACCCGGTGCGCTGCGAACTCGCCGAGCGGCTGGGCGCCGCGGCCTGCGGCGACCCCGCGTCCCCGGCCGTGGAGGCCGCCGTCGCCGAACTCACCGACGGACACGGCGTGGACCAGGTGTATCTGGCCGCCGGCGGCGGCAGCAACCAGCCCGTCGAGCTGGCCGCCCGGCTCTGCCGGGACCGCGGCCGGGTCGTCGACATCGGCAAGTGCCGCCTGGACCTGCCGTGGAACGCGTACTACGAGAAGGAGCTCGACGTCCGGTTCTCGCGCTCGTACGGCCCAGGGCGCTACGACCCGGAGTACGAGCTCGAGGGCCGCGACTACCCGATCGGCTACGTGCGCTGGACCGAGCGCCGCAACCTGGCGTGCTTCCTCGACCTCGTCGCCCGCGGCCGCGTCGACGTGGAGCCCCTGGTCTCCCACATCGCCGACTTCGACGACGCGGTCGAGACGTACCAGCGCCTGAAGGACGGCGAGTTGAAGGCCGTGGCCGTGCTGTTCCGCTACCCCGAACACGCCGGGGAAGCGGAGGAGGCGGGGGCCCCGGCGGTGGCCGTGCCCGCGGTGAACGTGAAGCCGAGTCCGGCCCGGGCCGCCAAGACGCCAGTGCGCCTCGCGTTCGTCGGCGCGGGAAACTACGCGACGTCGATGCTGCTGCCGCACCTGGCACAGCGTGAGGGCGTCGAGCTGTCGACCGTCGTCACCACGACAGCGCTGTCCGCGGCCAACGCGCAGCGGAAGTTCGGCTTCGCCGAGGCGACCACCGATCTCGACGCCGTGCTCGGCGACAAGTCCATCGACGCGGTGTTCGTGGTCACCCGGCACAGCTCACACGCCGAACTCACCCGCAGGGCACTGCTGGCCGGCAAGACCGTGTTCGTGGAGAAGCCCCTGGCCCTCACCGAGGACGAGCTGGCCGGCGTACTCGCGGCGGTGGAGGAGTCCGGCAACGACCGGCTGCAGGTGGGCTTCAACCGCCGGTTCGCGCCACTGCTGCAGGAGGCCAGGAAGCGGTTCGGCGCCCGGACCGGTCCGGCGAGCCTGCGCTACCTGGTCAACGCGGGCCGGCTGCAGCACGGCAGCTGGTACCTCCAACAGGGCACCGAGGGCTCGCGGTTCGCCGGCGAGGGCGGACACTTCATCGACACGGCGAGCTGGCTGCTCGAGGCCGACCCGGTCTCGGTGTACGCGACCGCCACGTCCGGCAACGAGGACCTGCAGGTCGTCCTGCGCTACCCGGACGGGTCCACCGCCACCATCAGCTACGTCACCACCGGCGCGCCCGGCTTCCCCAAGGAGACGCTGGACCTGGTCGCGGACGGCAAGGTGCTGCGGCTCGACGACTTCGTCCGCGCCTCGGTCTACGGCCCCAAGAAGTGGGTCAGTTCGCGGCTGCCCAAGGCCCGGGACAAGGGACAGAACGCCGAGCTGGCCGCGTTCATCAAGGCCCTGCGGACCGGCGGGCCGATGCCGGTGCCGCTGGAGTCGCTGGTCGCCACCACCGCGGCCACCCTCGCCGTGCAGACCGGCCTGGCCGGCGGCGCGCCCGTGACGCTGGAGCGGGCGCGATGACCATGAGCGCGGGCTGGTACCTGCGCCGGCTGTCCCGGATGGGACCGCAGGAGGTCGCGGGCCGGGTGGGCGACACGGTGCGCAGGCGGCGGTGGCGGTCCGCGCGGCCCAACTGCCCGAGCGTGACCGGCGCCCGGTTCACCGCGGTCCTGCCCGCCGGGACGATCGCCGCGGTACCGCCGGACGCCGCGAAACGCCTCATCGCCGAGGCGGACCGGCTGATGTACGGGCACGCCGAGTTCTTCGGGGTGGTCCGCGACGACCTCGACGACCCGGACTGGTGGTGCGACCCGAAGACCGGGCGCCGGGCTCCGTGGGGCTACGCCTTCGACGTGCCGTACCGCAACGAGGACGCGGTCGGGGACATCAAGCAGATCTGGGAGCTGTCCCGGCACCAGTACCTCACCCAGCTCGCCGCCGCCTACGCGATCACCGGGGACGAGCGGTACGCCGAGCGCGTGGCCGAGCACCTGAGGTCGTGGTGGGCGGCCAACCCGCCGCTGCGCGGCGTGCACTGGATCAGCGGCATCGAGCTCGGCATCCGGCTGCTGTCCTGGGTGTGGATCCGCCGGCTGCTCGAGGGCTGGCCGGGCGCGGCCGAGCTGTTCGAGGGCAACCCGGTGGCGCTGAACCAGATCTGGCACCACCAGCGCTGGCTGGCCGCCTTCCCCAGCCGGGGGTCGTCGGCGAACAACCACATCATCGCCGAGGCCGCCGGGCAGTTCGCCGCGGCCTGCGCGTTCGACTGGTTCCCCTCCTCGGAGCGCTGGCGGGCCGACGCGCTGCGGTCGCTCGAGCGGCATCTGCGCGGCAACACCTTCCTCTCCGGCCTCAACCGTGAGCTGGCCTCCGAGTACCACGGCCTGGTGCTGGAGCTCGGTCTGGCCGCGGTGGCCGAAGCGGATGCCGCGGGTGTGCCGGTCCCCGCGACCCTCCGCCTGGTGCTGCTGCGGATGACCGACGCGCTCGCGGCCGTCGTGGACAACCGGCTGCGGCCGCCGCGCCAGGGCGACGCGGACGACGGGCACGGTCTGGTCGTGGACGGCGCGGGCACCGACCGCTGGGGCTCGCTGCTTGCCACCGGGGACGCCGTGTTCGGCCGACTCGCATGGTGGCCGGCGGTGACCGGCACCGATGTGCGCACCCCGCTGCTGGCCGCGCTCATCAAGCCGTACTCGAAGAAGGAGACCGCACCGGCCGTGACCCGCCCGGCAAGCCGACCGGGCCACTTCGCCGACGCGGGGCTCACCATCCTGCGCGGTCCGGGAGAGATCTGGTGCCGCTGCGACGGTGGTCCGCACGGCTTCCTGTCCATCGCCGCGCACGCCCACGCGGACGCGCTGTCCGTGGAGGTCCGGCACGACGGGGTCGACGTGCTCGCCGACCCGGGGACGTACTGCTACCACGGGCAGCCCGAGTGGCGGCAGTACTTCCGGTCGACCCTCGGCCACAACACCCTGCAACTGGACGGCGCTGACCAGTCCGTCTCCGGCGGCCCGTTCCTGTGGACCCGGCATGCCAACACCCGCGTCCTGGTCGCGGACGCGACCGACGCCTCCGACGGGGGTACGGCCCGCTGGAGTGCGGAGCACGACGGCTACCAGGACTCGGTGCACCGCCGCCGGGTGGAGCTGACGGCCGAAAGCCAGGAGCTGCGGGTGGTCGACGAGGTGCGCGGCCCGCGCCGGGCCGTGCAACTGGCGTTCCACCTCGGCCCGGCGATCACTGCGGACCTGGTCGGCGACCGGGCCGAGCTCACCTGGACCCGGGACGGCGAGGCACGTTCCGCGGTGCTCGACCTGCCAGGGGAGCTGTCGTGGCGGGCGCATCGCGGCGAGACCGACCCGCCGCTGGGCTGGTACTCCGCCGGATTCGGGCGCAAGGAACCCGCCACCACGCTGGTCGGCACCGGCTTCACCGACGGCACGGAGGGCTTCACCACCGTGCTCAGGTTCCGCGGCTAGGGGGGCGAGTGGGGAGCAAGATGCGGCACTGGGCGTTGGCGGCGGCACCGCTGGCGCTGGCCCTGCTGGCGACCGGCTGTGAGAGCGCGTCGGGCGCCGGGGCGGAGCCGAAGGCCAGGTCCACCACGTCCGCCACGTCCGCGAACCGATCCCTGGCCCGGGTGTGCGCCAAGCCCGCGGCCGGGCCGACGAAGGCACCGGCGGGCGCGGTGACGGTCGACCCCGCGAAGGTCGGCGACCTGGCAGCGAAGACCAAGAGCAGCCCCCCGAACACCACGTTCTGGCTTCGACCGGGCAAGCACACGCTCGACCCCGACCGCTACGCCCAGGTCATCCCCAAGAAGGGGGACCGCTACCTCGGCGCGCCGGGCGCGGTGCTCGACGGCCGGAAGAAGAACCAGTACGCGTTCGCCGGCACCGCCGGCAACGTCACCATCCGCTACCTGACCGTGCAGGGTTTCGTGGCGCCGCCGGACGAGGGCGTGGTCAACCACGACTCGGCCGACGGATGGGTGATCGAGCACGCGACGATCCAGAACAACTCCGGCGCCGGGCTGATGGCCGGTGCCCGCCAGCAGGTCCGCGCCAACTGCCTGCGCGACAACGGCCAGTACGGCATGAACGCGTACAAGGCCACCGGCCGTATCAGCGGCCTGGTGGTCGAGGGCAACGAGATCGTGGGCAACAACACCGGCGACTGGGAGCGGCGGCGCAAGGGCTGCGGCTGCACCGGAGGCATCAAGTTCTGGGACGTCAACGGCGCCGACGTGAGCGGCAACTGGGTGCACGACAACCGCGGAACCGGGTTGTGGGCGGACACCAACAACAACGACTTCCTCATCGAGAACAACGTGATCGAGGCCAACGACGGTGCCGCGCTGATCTACGAGATCAGCTACAACGCGGTCATCCGGAACAACACGATCCGGCGGAACAACTGGGTCGAGGGCCGCAAGGCGGCCGAGAGCGGCGACAGCTTCCCGTTCGCGACCATCTACCTGTCCGAGTCCGGCGGCGAACCACGGATCAAAGCCCGCACCGACAAGATCGAGATCTACCGGAACAAGCTGGAGGACAACTGGTCCGGGATCACCCTGTGGGAGAACGCCGACCGGTTCTGCAACAGCCCGGCCAACACCTCGTCCGGTGACTGCACTCTGCTGGTGAAGGACATCAAGCGCTGCGCGAAGCCGGCGATCGCCAAGGCACCGCTCTACTCCGACTGCCGGTGGAAGACCCAGCGGGTGGACATCCACAACAACCGCTTCGTGCTCGACAAGTCCGTCCTCAAGTGCACGGAGAAGTGCGACCGAATGGCGCTCCTCGCCAACTACGGAACCTATCCGGACTGGTCGCCGTACAAGGGCGAGCGGGTGGCCGACGCGATCACCACCAAGCAGCACAACCGCTGGCACGACAACGTCTACATCGGACCATGGAAGTTCATGGCCCAGGACACCAGCCGGGTGCTCGACTTCGGGCAGTGGCAGACCACGCCGTACCAGCAGGACGCGGGCAGCACCCTCGACCTACGGGCCGGTGGTTGAGATGGGCGTGGACCTGACGCGCGGACCGGACACTGCGGGAACGCAGCCCGGCGCCGCCCCGCGTCCTGCCGGCACACCGAGGATCGTCGGGATCGTATGGGGGCTGCTGGTCCTCAACACGCTCGGCTCCGCCGGGGCGAAGACCATCGTCCCGCTGCCCCGCTCCCTCATCCAGATGGTCACCATGGGCGCGCTGGTCGCCGCGTTCACGCTGGCGCTCGCGGTCAATCTCCGGTTGCGCATCCGGGCCAGCGCCTACGTGTTCCTGCTCACCCTGCTGCTGGTGACGAGCGTGATCTCCAGCGCGAACCTGGAGTCCGGGTTCGGCGCGCTGTTCCGCTGCTTCCGGCTGACTCTCTTCGTCGGCACGCTGTGGCTGCTCAGCCGCTGGTGGGACGGCAGCCTGACGTTCGTCCGGCACCACATCCGGATGTACTTCGCGGTGCTCGGATCGGTGGCCGCCGGCCTGGTCGTCTCACCGGGCGCGGCCCTGCCCGACCTCTACGGCGGACGCCTTGTCGGCGCGTTGTGGCCGCTCACCCCGCCGCAGATCGGCCAGTACGCCGCGGTGATCATCGGGCTCACCGTGCTGCTCGTCCTGGGCCGCCGGACCGACCGGGCCAGCGCCGTGCTGGTCATCGTGCCGTCCTTCGTGCTGCTCGCGCTGACCCATACCCGGACGGCCACGCTCGGCCTGTTCATCGGGTTGGCGTTGGCGATCGGCTCGCTCATCCTCACCAGCGCCGCAGCCCGCCGGTTCTTCACCTGGGCGGTGCTGATCGCCGTGGTGGCCGCGGTGGGGTTCGCCTCCGCGCTGCAGTCGTGGTTCCTGCGCGGGCAGAGCAAGGAGAACTTCTCCAGTCTCACCGGCCGGGCCAAGGTCTGGGACGCCCTGCTGGCTGCGCCCCGGTCGACCTCGGAGCAGTTGTTCGGCGTGGGCCTGGGCGACAAGTCGTTCGGCGGGCTGCCGATCGACAACAGCTGGCTGGCCGTCTACAACGAGCAGGGTCTGATCGGCGTCACCCTCGTCGCGTTGATCATCATCGTGCTGGGCGGCGTCGCGTTGCTGCGGCCACCGTCGCTGCAGAGGGCCTGCGCGATCTTCCTGATCAGCTACTGCGCGATCGCGTCGTACACCGAGGCCGGGCTCGGCGACGCCTCGCCGTATCTGCTGCATCTGGCCCTGGCCGCCTCGCTGTTGGCGGCACCCGCCGAGGCCGCGCCTCTCTCGACGCCCGAAGCCCCTCGACGACACATCCCGCGCTGGGCCCGTAGATCGGAGGTGACCTGAGCATGCACATCCTCGTGGTGCACAACCGCTACGCCTCGGCGCAGCCGAGCGGCGAGAACAAGGTCGTCGACCAGGAGGTGGAGCTGCTGCGCGCGGCCGGCCACCGGGTCGAGGTGTTCGAGCGGCGCAGCGACGACATCGCCGCCCGCTCCCTCCTCGGCAAGGCCGCGCTGCCGCTCCTTGTGCCGTGGAACCCGGCGGTGCGCACGGAGCTCGCCGCCAAGCTGCGCACCGAGCGGCCGGACGTGGTGCACGTCCACAACGTCTTCCCGCTCCTGTCGCCCGCGGTGCTGGCCGCCTGCGCCGACGCCGGGGTGCCCGCCGTCGCCACGCTGCACAACTACACCCAGGTCTGCCCGCCCGGCACGCTGCAGCGGGACGGCCGGCCGTGCACCGAGTGCGTCGGCTCGACGCCGCTGCCCGCCGTCCGGCACGGCTGCTACCGCAACTCCCGCCTGGCGACGGTGCCGCTCGCGGTCAGCCTGTCGGTCAACAGGCGGCGGTGGTGGTCCGGCGTGGAGCGGTTCTTCTGCATCTCCGCGGCGCAGCGCGACGTCCTGGTGCGCTCCGGCATGCCCGCCGAACGGCTGGCGGTGAAGCACAACTTCGTGCCGGAGCCGGGCACTTGCCGAACAGGCGGGGGAGAGCATGTGCTCTATCTCGGCCGGCTCGCGGAGGCCAAGGGCGTACGGCTGCTGATGGCCGCGTGGGACGAGATCGCGGCGAGCGGCGGTGTGGGCGTCCCGCTCGTGATCGCCGGCACGGGGCCACTGGAGCGAGAGGTGACCGCCTGGGCGGCCGGCCGGGAGGACGTGCGCTACGTCGGCCTGCTGGACCCGGCGGAGTGCCAAAAGGCCATCGCAGGGTCGGTGGCCGTGGTGGCTCCCTCGACGTGGCTGGAGGCGTTCGGCCTGGTGGTCGTGGAGGCGATGGCGGCCGGGGTGCCGGTCGTCGCCGCCGGCCACGGCGCCTTCGTCGAACTCGTCGAGGACGGGGTGAGCGGGCTGCTGCACCGGCCGGGCGAGGCCACCTCGCTCGCGTCCTGCATACGCCGGATCACGGCAGATCCGGACCGCAACCAGGAGATGGGCCAGGCGGCCCGGCGCCGTTACGAGCAGGGCTTCAGCCCGGCCGTCGGCCTCGAGCGCCTGGTGGAGGGGTACCGCACCGCGATCGCGGGTCGGACGGAAATAATGGGGGGCAGTAAATGACACGATGCCGACTCTGCGGCTCGGCGGCGCTGGCGAGCGTCGTCGATCTGGGGGCGACGCCACCGTGCGAGAGCTTTCTCGCCGCGGACCAACTGGACCAGCCGGAGCCCGCGTACCCGCTGCACCTGCAGGTCTGCACGGACTGCTGGCTGGCGCAGATCCCTCCGCTGATCACGCCGGAGGAGACGTTCAAGGAGTACGCGTACTTCTCCTCGTTCTCGACCTCCTGGGTGGAGCACGCGCGCACGTTCGTCGCCGACGCCGTAGAGCGGGTGGGTCTCGGCCCCGACGCCTTCGTGGTCGAGGTCGCCAGCAACGACGGGTATTTGCTCAAACACGTGGTGGACCGCGGGATCCGCTGCCTCGGCATCGAGCCGTCGGTGAACGTCGGCGCCGCGGCGCGCGACGCGGGCGTGCCCACCCTCACGGAGTTCCTGTCCCCGGACACCGGCTCGGCCGTCCGCGCCGAGCACGGCCCGGCGGACCTGGTCGTGGCCAACAACGTGTACGCGCACATCCCCGACGTGGTCGGGTTCACCCAGGGGCTGCGCGCCCTGGTCGCCGACGACGGCTGGGTCTCCATCGAGGTGCAGCACCTGCTGACCCTGATCGAGGAGAACCAGTACGACACGATCTACCACGAGCACTTCCAGTACTACACGGTCGCGTCCGCGATCCGCGCCCTTGCCAGCGGCGGACTCGCGCTCGTGGACGTCGAGTTGCTGCCCACGCACGGCGGCTCCATCCGGCTGTGGGCCCGGCCGACCGAGGTGGCCGGCGAGCCGACCCAGCGGGTGACCGACGTACTGGCCCGGGAGAAGGCCGCCGGGCTGCAGGAACTGTCCGGGTACACCGAGTTCTCCGCCCGGGTCGCCAAGGTGCGCCGGGACCTGCTGCGGTTCCTCATCGACGCGGCCGAGCGCGGCGAGACGGTCGTCGGCTACGGCGCCCCGGGCAAGGGCAACACCCTGCTCAACCACTGCGGCATCCGACCCGACCTGCTCGCGTACACGGTCGACCGCAACCCGTACAAGCACGGCAGGTTCACCCCGGGTACGCGCATCCCGATCCTGCCGCCCGAGCAGATAGCCGCCGACAAGCCGGACTACGTCCTCGTCCTCCCGTGGAACCTGCGGGCCGAGCTGGTCGAGCAGCTGTCCTTCGTGCACGACTGGGGCGGCCGCCTCGTCTTCCCCATCCCGGAACTGAGCATTGTCGAGGTCAAGCGATGAAGGTCGTACTGTTCTGCGGCGGTTACGGCATGCGGATGCGGAGCGGCGCCGCAGACGACGTACCCAAGCCGATGGCGATGGTCGGCCCGCGCCCGCTGATCTGGCACGTCATGCGCTACTACGCGCACTTCGGGCACACGGAGTTCATCCTGTGCCTCGGGTACGGGGCGCACCACATCAAGAACTTCTTCCTCAACTACGAGGAGACGACGTCCAACGACTTCGTGCTCCGGGGCGGGAAGACCGAGCTGCTGTCCACCGACATCGCCGACTGGACGATCACGTTCGCGCAGACCGGCATCGAGTCACCGATCGGGGAGCGGCTGCGCCGGGTGCGGCACCACCTGGACGGCGACGAGATGTTCCTCGCCAACTACGCCGACGTGCTCACCGACGCCCCGCTGCCGCAGATGATCGAGAACTTCGCCCGGCGCGACGCCGGTGCGTCGATGATGGTGGTGCCGCCGCAGTCCTCGTTCCACTGCGTGGACCTGGGCGAGGACGGCCTGGTGGGGGGCATCACCGCGGTGAGCGACATGCCGCTGTGGGAGAACGGCGGCTACTTCGTGCTCCGCCAGGAGGTCTTCGACCACATACCCGAGAACGGGGACCTGGTCGCCGACGGATGCGCCCAACTGGCCAAGCAGGGACGGCTGGTGGCGCACCAGCACCGCGGCTTCTGGAAGCCGACCGACACCGTCAAGGAGCGGGCCGCGCTCGACGAGGCCTACGCCCGGGGCGACCGTCCGTGGGCCGTGTGGGAGCGCGACACCGCCGGAGCGAGAGCGTGATCCGGCTCGGGGCAGGCCCCCTGGACCGGATCGTCGCGGTGGGCGCGCACTGCGACGACATCGCCATCGGCGCCGGCGGCACGCTGCTGACGCTGTGCCTCGCGCGAGCGGGTATCCGCGTCGATGCGCTGGTGCTCTCCGGCGGCGGCACCGACCGGGAGCAGGAGGAGAAGGCCGCGCTCGCCGCCTTCTGCCCGGGCGCCGACCTGCGGCTGACCGTGCTCAAGCTGCCGGACGGCCGGATGCCCGTGCACTGGGACGAGGCCAAGGCCGCGGTCGAGGAGCTGCGCGGGCAGACCGAGCCGGACCTGATCCTCGCCCCGCGTACCGACGACGCGCACCAGGACCACCGCGGCCTGGCCCAGCTGATACCCACCGCGTTCCGCGACCACATGGTCCTCGGCTACGAGATCGTCAAGTGGGACGGCGATCTCGGCCGTCCGTCGGCGTACCAGCCGCTGTCGCCGGAGATCGCCGAACAGAAGGTGCAACTGCTGCAGGAGCACTACCCCTCGCAGCGGCACCGGCCCTGGTACGACCGGGAGGCCTTCCTCGGCCTTGCCCGGATCCGCGGCATCGAATGCCACGCCCGCTACGCCGAGGCGTTCGCGGTCACCAAACTCACGCTCAACCTGGGGAACTGAACTATGCGCGTACTGCTGACCGGCCACCAGGGCTACCTGGGCACCGTGATGGCCCCGGTCCTCAAGGCCGCCGGGCACGAAGTGGTCGGCCTCGACGCCGGCCTGTTCGCCGACTGCGTGCTGGGCGAGCCGCCCGCGGACCCGTCCGGGCACCGGGTGGACCTGCGCGACGTCACGGCCGAACATGTGGCCGGGGTGGACGCCGTGATCCATCTGGCCGCGCTCTCCAACGACCCGCTGGGATCGCTGGCGCCGGAGCTCACCTACGACATCAACCACCACGCGTCCGTACGGCTGGCCCGGCTGGCCCGCGACGCCGGAGTGCGGCGCTTCCTGTACGCGTCCACCTGCTCGGTCTACGGCGCCGCAGGCGGCGACGACCTGGTGACCGAGGACGCCCCGCTGCGCCCGGTGACGCCTTACGCGGAGTCCAAGGTGCGGGTGGAGGACGACCTGCACGCGCTGGCCGACGACGACTTCACCCCGGTGTTCATGCGCAACGCCACCGCCTTCGGCTACTCGCCCCGACTGCGCGCCGACATCGTGCTGAACAACCTGGTGGGCCACGCCCTCCTGTCCGGCGAGGTGCTGGTGCTCTCCGACGGCACCCCCTGGCGCCCGCTGGTGCACGCCGCCGACATCGCACGGGCCTTCGCGGCCGCGCTGACCGCGCCGCGCGAAGCGGTGCACGACCGGGCGTTCAACATCGGCAGTGAGACCAACAACGTCACGGTTGCCGAGATCGCCGAGCAGGTCGCCGAAGCGGTGACCGGCGCCAAGGTGAGGATCACCGGCGAGAACGGTGCCGATCCGCGCTCGTACCGGGTGGACTTCTCCCGGTTCCGCGCCGCGATCCCCGGCTTCGACTGCGAGTGGTCGGTGAAGCAGGGCGCGCTCGAACTCGCCGACGCCTACCGGAAGTTCGACCTGACCCGGGAGGACTTCGAGCGACGCTTCACCCGCCTCGCCGTGCTGCGCGCGGCGTCCGAGGCCGGCGCCGTCGACGACACCCTGCGGTGGCGCCGATGACCGCAGTCGGCGAAGAGATGCACGCCCTGGTGCAGCGGCTGTACCCGCTATGCCGGAGCATCACCGGCGACGGTGTGCGCGCCACCCTGGACATCGTCGGCGAGTACGTCCCGCTGCAGGTGCACGAGGTGCCGACGGGGACGCAGGTGCTCGACTGGACGGTGCCGCAGGAGTGGAACATCCGCGACGCCTACATCGCCGACACCGCCGGTAACCGGGTCGTCGACTTCGCCGCGTCCAGCCTGCACGTGCTCGGCTACAGCGTGCCGGTGTCGGCCACGATGCCGCTGTCCGAGCTGCGCGAACACCTGCACACCCTGCCGGACCACCCGAGTTGGGTGCCGTACCGCACGAGTTACTACAAGCCGGAATGGGGGTTCTGCCTGGCCCAGGAGACCCTGGACGCGCTGCCGGACGGCGAGTACGAGGTACGCATCGACTCCACGCTCGAAGACGGCCACCTCACCTACGCCGAGCACGTGGTCCCCGGTCAGGTCCCGGACGAGGTGATCGTCTCCTGCCACGTCTGCCACCCGTCGCTGGCCAACGACAACCTGGCCGGCATCGCGGTGGCGACGTTCCTGGCCCGGACGCTGGCACAGGAGACGCCGTACTACACCTACCGGTTCATCTACGCGCCCGGCACCATCGGGGCGATCACCTGGCTGGCCCGCAACGCGGAGCGGGTGGAACGGGTCAAGCACGGCCTCGTGCTGGCCTGCGCCGGAGACTCGGGTCAGCTGACGTACAAGCAGAGCAGGCGCGGCGACGCGGAGATCGACCGGGTGCTGCGGCATGTGCTGGCTGCATCCGAACGCCCGCACCAGGTCAACGAGTTCACCCCGTACGGCTACGACGAGCGGCAGTACTGCTCGCCCGGGTTCAATCTCGGCGTGGGCTCGCTCAGCCGGACCCCGTACGCCGGGTACCCCGAGTACCACACCTCGGCGGACAACCCGGACTTCGTCTCCCCGGAGGCGATGGCGGACACGCTTGACGTCTGCCGCGAGGCGTTCGCTGTCCTCGACCGCAACCGGCGCTACCTCAACCTCAGCCCCTACGGCGAACCACAGCTGGGCCGGCGCGGGTTGTACGACGCGCTCGGCGGCCGCAGCGACACCAAGCAGGCCCAGATGGCCATGCTCTGGGTGCTCAACCTCTCCGACGGCGAGCACAGTCTGCTGGACGTCGCCGAGCGGTCCGGGCTGCCGTTCGACACCGTGGCCGTCGCGGCCGACGCCCTGCACGGCGCCGGCCTGATCAAGGCATGACGCCCATGACCACCCAGGGGGAGAAGACGACGACACCGGCCGGGTCCGCCAAGCGGGCCCTCGTCGGCCGGCTGTCCTGGGGACTGGCCGACCAGGCGGCCTCCAGCATCAGCAACTTCGCGGTGGGCATCTACGTGGCCCGCTCGCTCGGGGTGACCGCGTTCGGCGTGTTCAGCCTGGCCTGGGTGACCTACGGCGTGGTGCTCAACGTCTCCCGCGGCCTTGCCACCGACCCGCTCGTGGTGCGCTTCAGCGGCGTGCCGGAGGCGTCCTGGCGCGGGGCGGTGGCCCGGTCGACGGGTACCGCACTCGGCGTCGGTACCGCCCTCGGCGTGGTGTCCGTGGTGGCCGGGCTCGGCCTCGGCGGCCGCGTGGGGCCCGCGTTCGTCTGCCTCGGCGTCATGCTGCCGGGGCTGCTGCTGCAGGACGCCTGGCGGTTTGCGTTCTTCGCCGCCGGCGCCGGGCGCAAGGCGTTCGTCAACGACGTCGTGTGGGGCATCGCGCTCGTCCCGGCCATGGTGGTGGCGGCTCGCGTGGGCAGCGTGGCCGCCTTCGTGCTCGCCTGGGGCGCGTCCGCCACGGTGGCCGCTGTGTACGGCTACTTCCAGTCCGACATCGGGCCCCGGGTGACCGAGGCGCGCGGGTGGCTTCGCGAGCAGCGTGATCTCGGCTACCGGTACCTGGTCGAGAACGTCAGCCTCAGCGGCGCGAGCCAGCTGCGGGCCTACGGACTCGGCGCGATCGTCGGGCTCGGCGCGGTGGGTGCGGTGCGGGGCGCCGAGCTCCTGATGGGTCCCTTCCTCGCCGTGCTCATGGGTCTCTCGCTGGTCACGGTCCCGGAAGCGGCACGCGTGCTGCGGCAGGCCCCGCACCGCCTCGGCAGGTTCTGCCTCCTCCTCGGTGGCGGGCAGGCCGGTGCCGCGCTTTTGTGGGGCGCGGCGCTGCTGCTGATGCCGGACCGGCTCGGCGAACTCGCCCTCGGAGACGTCTGGCACTCCTCCGCGCAGCTCATCGTGCCGATCACCCTCGGCGTCGCGGGCGCGGGCCTCGGCACCGGCGCGGCGGCCGGGCTGCGCGCGCTCGGCGCGGCCCGACGCAGCCTGCGCTGCCAGCTGTTCGCCTCCGCCTGCTACGTCGGCGGCGGGCTCGGCGGGGCGGTCATGGCCGGCACGGTCGGCTCGGCCTGGGGCGTCGCCGCGGCAACCGTCAGCGGCTCGGCCGTGTGGTGGCTGCAACTGCGGTCCGCCCTGCGCGAGCGCCGCCAGAACTCGATCCCCGAAGTGAGGACCTCATGACCGCCCAACCCAGGCTGAGCATCGGCCTGCCCGTGTACAACGGCGAGGAGTACCTGGCCGAGTCGCTCGACGCCCTGCTCGGCCAGACCTACGAGGACTTCGAGCTGGTCATCTCCGACAACGCCTCGACCGACGGGACCCAGGAGATCTGCCGCAAGTACGCCGCGCGGGACTCGCGCATCCGGTACCTCCGGCTGCCCCGCAACATCGGCGCCACGCCGAACCACAACCATGTGTTCGCCGAGTCCCGCGGCGAGCTGTTCAAGTGGGCCTCGCACGACGACCTCTACGGCCGCGACCTGCTGCAGCGCTGCATTCAGGCGCTGGACGAGCGGCCGGACGTGATCCTCGCGCACGCCGACCAGGCGGTCATCGACGGCGACGGCCAGGTGAAGGTCCCGTACGAGTACACGCTCGCCACCGACTCCCCGCACGCGCCGGAGCGCTTCCGCAGTCTGCTCTTCGAGCCGGGTGGCGACGACTTCTACGGGGTGATCCGGGCCGACGCGCTGCGTCGGGTGAAACCGATGGACAGCTACCACCACGCGGACCGCACCTTCGTCGCCGAGATCACCCTGCACGGGCGCTTCCACCAGGTGCCGGAACTCCTGTACTTCCGCCGCGACCACCCCACCCGCGCCGAGCGGGCGAACCCCTCCAAGCGCTCCCGGTGCGTCAACCTGGACCCGCGCCGGGCGGGCCCGCTGCACCCGACGCCCCGGCTGCTCGCCGAGTACATCTGGGGCTTCGCCTCGGCGATCCGGCGGGCGCCGTTGTCCCCGGCCGACCGGCGCGCCTGCTACCGCCACCTGGCCGCGTGGATGACCAGCCGGGTCCGGCCGGGCGCCGGCGAGCGGGTCGAGGACCGCGCCCCGGTCGACCCGGGCCTGCTCACGGTCTCCGTCGACGCCCTGGTCGCCGGCCGTGAGGGGAGGCAGGTATGACGTCCGCGGACGAAACCCCGGTGCGCGTCGGGGTGTTCGGCCTGCTCGGCTCCGGCAACCTCGGCAACGACGGATCGCTCGAGGCCGTCCTCGGCTACCTCCGCGCCGAGCACCCGGAGGCGGTCGTGGACGCGCTGTGCGGCGGGCCCGAGGCGGTGACGACCCGGTTCGGGATCCCCGCGACGCGGCTGCACTGGAACCGCGCGGAGTACCGGACCGCGTCACGTGCGGGCGCGATCGCGTCGAAGGGGCTGGGCAAACTCGTCGACGTCTTCCGCACCGCTGCCTGGGTGCGCCGGCACGACGTGGTGATCGTGCCGGGCATGGGCGTCCTGGAGGCCACGCTGCCGCTGCGGCCGTGGGGATTCCCGTACTCGCTGTTCCTGCTCTGCGCGAGCGGCCGGCTGCTGGGCACCCGCGTCGCGCTGGTCAGCGTCGGCGCCGCCGAGATCCGCAACCGGCCCACCCGGGCCCTGGTGCGCTGGTCGGCGCGGCTGGCCGCGTACCGCTCGTACCGGGACGCCCAGTCCCGTGACGCGATGCGGGCGATGGGCGTGGACACCGCGCGCGACGAGGTCTACCCGGACCTCGCCTTCTCCCTGCCGACGCCGCCGGCGAGCGCGCCCTCGGACTCGCCCGGCACGGTCTGCGTCGGCGTCATGGACTTCCACGGCGGCAACGACGACCGCGCCCGGGCCGAGGAGATATACCGGCGCTACCTCGACGGGACGATCCGGTTCGTCCGCACGCTGGTCGAGGAGGGCAGGCCGGTCCGGCTGCTCACCGGCGACGAATGCGACGCGTCGGTGGTCGCCGCGATCCTCGACGCGGTGGACTCACCACTGGTCACCGCTGCCGAACCGGCCTCACTGGCCGACCTGATGAAGGAGATGGCGGCTGCCGACACCGTGGTGGCGGTCCGCTACCACAACCTGATCTGCGCGCTGAAGACCGGTACACCGGTGCTCGCTCTCAGCTACGCGGCCAAAAGCGACGCGCTCATGACGGAGATGGGCCTCGGCGCGTACTGCCACCCGGCGCGCGAGGTCGACGCCGACCGGCTGCTCGAGCAGTTCCGAGCGCTGGAGAAGCGATCGGCCGAGCTGCGGCAGACCCTCACCGAGCGGAACCAGGCCGTCGCCCGCCGACTCGACCACCAGTTCAACTCCTTGACCACGGCCCTGTTCCCTGCGGCCGACCACGCCCCCACCTCGCGGAAGGCTCCATGAAAGCGACCGAAGTCCCGGAGATCGCCGGCGTATACCTCTTCGAACCGACGCCGTACGCCGACGAACGCGGCTTCTTCTGCCGCACCTTCGATGCGGACGCGGTCCGCTCGGTGGGCCTCGACCCGAACGCCTTCGTCCAGGACAGCGTCTCCCGCTCGGTCCGGGGCGTGCTGCGCGGCCTGCACCTGCGCTCCGGCGCCGGCGAGGCCAAGCTGGTGCGCTGCTCGTACGGGAAGATCTTCGACGTCGTCGTCGACCTGCGGCCGGACTCGCCGACCTACCTGGGCCGGGCCTTCTTCGAGCTGTCCGGCGACACACAGACGACCCTGTACATCCCGGCGGGGTGCGCACACGGCTTCCAGGCGCTGACCGAAACCGCCGACACCTCGTACCGGATCGACCGCCCGCACAATCCGGCCGAGGACGTGACGATCGCCTTCGACGACCCGGAGCTCGCCATTCCCTGGCCACTGCCGGCCACATCGATGTCCCAGCGGGACCGGGAGGCGCCGAGCCTGGCCCAGGTCCTGAAGCAGAAAGAGAGCTGAAGTCAGCGTGGACACCGAAGAGACCGTAGAAACCGAGGAGTTCCTCCTGCCCCGGTCGCGGGCGGCGAACGAGCGGCTGCACGCCCTGATCCCCGGGGGCGCGCACACCTACGCCAAGGGCGACGACCAGTACCCCGAGAACCTGGCCCCGGTCATCAGCCATGGCCGCGGTGCCCACGTGTGGGACATCGACGGCAACCGCTACATCGAGTACGGCTCCGGCCTGCGATCGGTCAGCCTCGGCCACGCCCATCCGCGCGTGAACGAGGCGGTACGGCGGGAAATCGACCGCGGCAGCAACTTCGCCCGGCCGTCCATCGTGGAGGTCGAGGCCGCGGAACGGTTCCTGGCCACGGTGCCGACCGCCGAGATGGTGAAGTTCGCGAAGAACGGCTCCGACGTCACCACCGCGGCGGTGCGGCTCGCGCGCGCCGTCACCGGGCGGCCGCGGGTCGCCATCTGCGGCGACCATCCGTTCTTCTCCGTGGACGACTGGTTCATCGGCACCACGCCGATGTCCGCGGGTATTCCGGAGGCGACCAACGAGCTCACCGTGGCGTTCCCTTACGGGGACCTGGCCGCCACGGAGGAGTTGCTCACCCGGTACCAGGACGAGGTCGCCTGTCTGATCCTCGAACCCGCCACCCACACCGAGCCACCGCCCGGGTACCTGGCCGGCCTGCGCGAGCTGGCCGACCGGCATGGCTGCGTACTGATCTTCGACGAGATGATCACCGGCCTGCGCTGGTCCGAGGCGGGCGCCCAGGGCCTGTACGGCGTCGTTCCCGACCTCTCCACGTTCGGCAAGGCGCTCGGCAACGGGTTCGCCGTGTCCGCGCTGGCCGGGCGTCGCGAGCTGATGGAGCGCGGCGGGCTGCGTCACTCCGGCGAGCGGGTGTTCCTGCTGTCCACCACCCACGGTGCGGAAACGCACTCCCTGGCAGCCGCGATGGCCGTGCAAACCACCTACGTCGAGGAGGGCATCTCGGCGCGGCTGCACGCCCTCGGCGAGAGGCTGGCCGCCGGTGTCCGCGACGCCGCGGCGAGCATGGACGTCGGCGACCACATCGTCGTCCGGGGCCGGGCCAGCAACCTGGTCTTCGCCACCCTCGACGAGAACGGCCAGCCGTCGCAGGAGTACCGCACCCTGTTCCTGCGCCGGCTCCTCGCGGGCGGGGTGCTGGCCCCGTCGTTCGTGGTGAGCAGCGCGCTCGACGACGCCGACATCGACCACACCGTCGACGTGGTGGCCCAGGCATGTGCGGTGTACCGGAAGGCACTGGACGCCGCCGACCCCACGCCCTGGGTGGGCGGACGGCCGGTGAAGCCCGTGTTCCGCCGCCTGGCGTGACGTCAGCGACGCTCCAGCCGACCGGCGTCCGCCGTCCGACGGACCAGCCGGTCGGCTGTCCGGTCGACCAGCCATGCGGTCGCCGGTATCACCGCCAGGGCGGTGCACCAGCCGCCGAGGACGTCGGTCGGATAGTGCGCGCCCAGGGCGACCTGCGCCCAGCCCATGGCGGCGCCGGCAACCAGCGCCGCGCCGAGCACGAGTGACGTGCCGGCCGTCCTGCCCAGGCCGAGTCGGCCGGTCGCGAGCAGCGCCACCATGAGGGCGAGCGCGGTGAGGAAGGCGGTGTGCCCGCTCGGGTAGGACAGGTTGCCGGGGCCGTGGATGGTGCGTCCCACCAGGTGTTTGAGCACCGTCGCCGTCCCCACGGTCACCACGACGCCGGCAACGACGAGCACCGCCGCGCGAGGAGGCCGAAGCAGCAGGCAGCCGCCCACGACGGCCACGACCAACATCACCGATCCGGCGGGATTCCCCAAGAAGTCCCAGAACAGAGCGACGCCCCGCCACGGAGGCCGCACACTGTCCGCCGTCGGCGAGACGATCCACCTGTCCACCCTGCCGGGCTCGCTGTGGCCGGCGTACAGGACCCCGAGCACGACGACCACCAGCGCGGCGAGGGCCGCGATCAGCCCGAGCCACGGGCGCAGCGACGGGGGCAGCACCGCGGGCGCCGGTCGGCCGGTCACACGTTCACCGCGTCCGGTCGACCTGCGGAGGTGACCTGACGGTGACCGCGTTGGCGGAGCCGATGATCGCGCACGGCTTCAGCGAAAGCCCGCACTACATCGCCGAACTGTGCTTTGCCGACTTCCAGGCCCGCTCCTACCAGGCGATCCAACGCGAGCCCCTCCGTCGTGTCCGACCCACCCTCCAGCGACCATAACCGGCTGAAGCCATATCTATCATCTTGGCTTACAAAAACACGAGCAGTGTCGAAACAACTCCGCAAGGAAACAGTGGAGTTGAAGCAGGCCTACAAGATCTTGGCGAGGGCCGAGCAGCCCGGCAGCCATCTCGGCAATGCGGAGTGCCGTCATCGTCGGCGTCGCAGACGTCCCACGGTCGAAATCGCCCCGGAACCCCGTGACTTCGCCGTGCGCAGGATCTTGACCCAAGCCTGCCGGCCGCGTAGGTTCCCCGCGTCGGAAAGCGGTTACTACCGCATTACATCGACCCGTGCAGCGCGTCGGGCACGAACCTCGAGGGAGAGGTCCCAGCACCATGAGAGCTTCGGAACACCCGGAAGAGCACGCCGTCGCCCCGACCGACCGCTCGGGCACGATGTCCCGCCGCGGGATACTCAGGGGCGCCGTCGTCACCGCAGGCATGGCGGCGGCGGGGCTCGGCAGCTCCCGGGCGGTCTACGCGGCGACACCCGGCCGCTGCCCCGAGGCCACCGCACGGCTGGGCGGCACGTCCGTCACCGTGTCGGTGGTGGACGGAGCGCTGCGCTGGTCCGCCGCCCGCGACGGCCGGACAGTGATCGGCGCCTCGGCCCTGGGCCTCGCGCTGGCCGACGGGTCCGTCCTCGGCAGCCGCGTGGACGTGCTGGACGAGCGGCGCCGTACCGTCCGTACCCAGTGGTCGCCGCCGTACGGCCGCAACGCGAAAGTCACCGACCACTTCCAGGAGCAGAGCTGGCTGCTCAGGGACACCGCCTCGGGCCTCCGCTTCGGCGTCCAGATCCGCGCCTACAAGACCGGCGTCGCCCTGCGCCACGTCCTGCCCGACCCGCAAACGGCCGCCGTGGCCGCCGAGTTGACGACGTTCGTCTTCCCCGACGACACCACCGTGTACAGCGCCCGCGACGAAGACCCGTACGTCCCGGTCGCCCCCGGCGCGATCCCCGTCACGGGCGCGGCCGGCACGGACTCCGGCCCCCTGACCGACCTGCCGCTGGCCGCCACCCTCCCGGACGGGCTCATCGCCTGCATCTGCGAGTCCGCCCGGCTGGACTTCCCGCGTCTGATGCTGAGTTCGGTCGACGGGCAGCCGAACACCCTGTCCGCCTTTCTGATGGAGCACACCGCGCGCGGCACCGCTCCGGTCGAGACGACCGCCGCGGTCACCACCCCGTTCGCCACGCCGTGGCGCGCCGTGGTGATCGGGTCCACGCACGCCGAACTCGTCGACAACGCCGAGCTGGTGCTCAACCTGGCCCCCGCGAACGAGCTCGACGACACCTCGTGGATCAAGCCCGGCAAGGTGTTCCGCTGCGAACTCACCACCGCCGCCGGCCTCGCGGGCGCCGACTTCGCCGTGGCCCGGGGCCTGGAGTTCATCGAGTACGACGCCGGCTGGTACGGCCCCGAGTTCAGCACCCTCGACGCGACGAAGCCGATCGCTGCCATCGACCTGCCGTCGGTCGTCTCGTACGCCACCGGCAAGGGCCTCGGTGTCTTCCTCTACGTCAACCAACTCGCCCTGTCCGACCCGGACTCGCTGTTCGCCCTCTACAAGAGCTGGGGCGTCACCGGTATCAAGCTCGGCTTCATCAACGACGGCACCCAGTCGATGACGAACCTGATCACCCACTGGGCGCAGACGGCGGCCAAGCACAAACTGCTGATCGACATGCACGACGACATCCGGCCGTTCGGCTACGAGCGCACCTACCCGAACTGGATCAACATGGAGGGCGTGCGCGGCAACGAGCAGTTCCCGACCGCCACCCACAACGTGACGCTGCCCTTCGCCCGCAACATCGGCGGCCCCATGGACTACACGATCTGCTACGGCCAGTCGCGCAACAAGACGACGAACGCGCACCAGATGGCGATGGCCGCGGTCTACTACCAGCCCCTCAACTTCCTTTTCTGGTACGACAAGAACCTGTCCAAGTACGACAACGCCGCCAACTGGCCCGGCCTGCCCTGGTTCAACTCCGTGCCCACCGTCTGGGACGAGAGCAGGACGCTGGCCGCGTCGATCGGCGAGTACATCGCGGTCGCCCGCCGCAGCGGTTCGAGCTGGTACCTCGGGGCGATGACGAACGAGACGGCCCGCACGCTGTCGCTCCCGTTGACCTTCCTGGACGACGGGGTCACCTACACGGCGACGGTCTACGCCGACGGCACCCCGGGCACCAGCCCCTACCGGACCCCGGTCGTGGTCGGCACACAGACGGTGACCTCGGCGACGACTCTGGACGTCGCCATGGCCACGGCGGGCGGCCAGGCCGTCGTCCTGACACCGAGCTGACCGGGGTGCAAGGGGGCGCAGTGGCGGGAGATGCCGGAAGAGTGCGAGCCCTGGCCGACCGTCCATGGACGCTTCCGGGTCTGGTGCAACGGCCGGTGTTTTCACCAGCATGCCGGAGGGGCTGATCGCCGAAGACCTGGGGCTCGCCGACCGACCGTCCGTGGCCCGGCCTGCAAGTCGAGAACAGGAGGCTCAGCGGGCCAGCAGGCCCTGGATCGCCGCCGCGATCTCGTCGGGTGCCTCCTCGGCCATGAAATGCCCCGCTCGGGTCAGCCGGTGGTCCAGGTCCGGCGCCCACGCCTTCCACACCGCGGCAGCGTCGTAGCCCAGCTGCGCGCCCCAGTCCTGCTGGACGACCGTCACGGGCATGGCCAGCTGCGACCCTGCGTCGAGGTCCGCCTGGTCGTGCATGACGTCGATCCCCGCCGAGGCCCGGTAGTCCGCGACGATCGACGTCACGGCCTCGGCGCTCGCCCGCAGGTATTCGGCACGCACATCCTCCGGCAGGGCGGTCGCGTCGTTGGCCCAAGCGTCGAGGAACGAGCCGAAGAACATGTCCGCACTGTTGGCGATCAACGCCTCCGGCAGGCCCGGCGGCTGCGCCATCAGGAAGAGGTGGTAGCCGACCGCCGCCGAGGCGCCGTGCAGGACGTTCCACATGTCGAGCGTTGGCACGATGTCGAGGATGCCCAGGTGCGTGATGGTCTCAGGGTGGTCCAACCCCGCCCGGAAGGCGACCAGGGCGCCCCGGTCGTGGCCGACGAGGGCAAAGCGCTCGTGGCCGAGCGCCGCCGCCAGGATCACGACGTCGGCGGCCATGGTGCGCTTGGCGTACACATCGGAGTCGGTGGCCGCCGGCTTGTCGCTGGCGCCGTAGCCCCGCAGGTCAGGGCAGATCACCGTGTGCTCGGCGGCGAGCCGCTCGGCAACGTGTCGCCACATCAGGTGGGTTTGGGGGAAACCGTGCAACAGCACGACCGGGCTGCCGCTGCCGCCGACAGCGGCGGTCAGCTCCACACCGTCCGCGCCGGGCAGGCGGATGTGATCGAAGCCGGGAATGGTGAGCGTCATGAAGGGCCGTCCTTTCGGGTCGGGGACTGACCGGATCAGCCTGTGCGACGGCGATCAGCAGCCGATCAGTACGGTTGGGCGCAGCCGACCCCTGGCCCAGAGGATGAGGGCATGCGAATCGACGTGCTCGGTGCCGTGCGGGCCCTCCGCGACGACGGCAGCCCGGTTGACCTGGGCGGACCCCGCCATCGTGAGGTACTCGCCCGGCTCGTCGCGGCGGAGGGACGGATGGTTACCACCGACACCCTCGTCGACGACCTGTGGACCGATCCACCGGCCCGCGCCGTGGGCGCTTTGCGTACGTTCGTCGCCGCGCTGCGCCGCGCCCTCGAACCCGACCGGCCGCCCCGCAATCCGCCCCGCGTAATCGTCACCGAAGGTCCCGGCTACGCGCTGCGCCTGCCGCGCGAGGACGTGGACGTCCATCGGTTCCAGGACACCCTGGCCCGCGCCCGGCGCAACCCCGACGCGGTGGCCGACCTCGGCGCGGCACTCACGGCCTGGTGCGGACCCGCCTACGCCGATGTGCCCGGCTCCGCATGGGCGCAGCGCGAGCGGACCCGGCTGGAGGAATTGAGGTTGGAGGCGGTGGAACTGCGCGCCCGCATCCTCCTCGACTCCGGGGAAGGGGCCGATCTCGTCGCCGAACTGGGGGCCCACGTCGCCGAACATCCGTGGCGCGAGCCGGCTTGGGGGCTGCTTGCCCGCGCCCTGTACCGCGCGGGTCGCCGGGCCGACGCGCTGGCCACCCTCCGCCGCGCCCGCGCGATGCTCGTTGATCAACTCGGACTCGACCCTGGTGCCGAACTCCAGCGTCTGGAGACGGACATCCTCAACAGGTCCGCGCCCCTCGAAGGCGCACGTATCACGTGGAGCGGCCCTGGTGTCCGGCTCGGCCCGCGCACCACCGTGGATCTGGCCCGAACCCTCGCACTGGCGGGTGGCGACGCCCTCGTCCACTCCCGGCGCGACCGCCTCGCCGCAGTCCAGGCGGCGGAACGCACGGGAGACCTCTCCCTGACCGCCCGGGTCATCGGTGCCTACGACGTGCCCGCCATCTGGAGCCGGGCCGACGACCCCGAGCAGTCCCGCGCCGTCGTCGCGGCCGCCGAGCGCACGCTCACCGCGCTCGGCCCCGACGTCCCCGCCGACGTGTCCGCCCGCCTCCTGGCCACGATCGCCGTCGAGAGCCGCAGCGCCGATCTGACCGGGACCGAGCTGAGTCGCGCGCAGCAGGCGGCACGGCAGGCCGAGGCGCTGGCACGGGATCTGGCCGATCCCGCCCTGCTGGCCTTCGCCCTCAACGGGGTGTTCCTGCAGTCCTTCAGCCGCCCCGGGCTCGCGGCGGTACGGGACCGGATCGGCGCCGAGATCCTCGACCTGGCCACCCGGCACGAGCTGCCGAACTTCGCCGTACTCGGCCGACTCGCCCGCCTGCAATCCGCCTCGGCCCTCGGCGACCTCGACGCCGCAACCTCGCACGCCAAGGCTGCCGAACACCTCGCCGCCACCACCGAGGCGCCCCTTGTCTCCGTCCTCACCGGGTGGTTCCGGGCCCGGGCCACGGCCGCCCGCAGCACCGAACCCGGCGGACCGACCGCCGCCACGGCCGCAGCGCACTACCGCGCTGCCGAGAACGCCCTCCGGACGGCCGGAATGCCGGGGCTGCACCGCGGCCTGTTCCCGCTCGCCCTACTGGGACTGCGCCTGCTGCACGACCGGCCCGCGCCCACTGACCCGCACCTCGACTGGGGCCCGTACCGGCCTTGGGCGCGCCCCCTCGTGCTGCTCGCCCAGGACCGGAGCGAGCAGGCCCGTGCCGCCCTCGCCGCAGTGCCCGAACCACCGCGTGACCACATGCAGGAGGCCATGTGGTGCCTGACCGCCCGCGCCGCCGTACGCCTCGCCGAGCGCGGAATCGCCGCACACGCCGAGGCTGCCCTGCGCAATGCCTGTGCAGAACACGCCGGCGCCGCCAGCGGAATGCTGACCCTGGGCCCGGTGGCGCGGTACCTGGCAGAGGCGGAGGCATGTGCCGGAGCGGGGTAGGCGACAGCAATCCGCAGGGCGCCGTGGCAACCTGGGCGACAGCCCTGGTAGTCCCTGCTGTGGACGGCATCGTGGGGGTCGGCGGGCCGTCTGCAACTGCTTGGTGACAGGCGTGACGCCTGGTGATTCGCATTAAACCCCTGCCGACGCGGGCGGGGTCAGGCTGCTCGGCGGAGCCTGCTTCCCCCAGGGGCGCCGGAGATCGGTGACCAGCGGCCGGGCGAGCCGGAGTTGGGCACAGGCGGCGATCACCAGCCACGTCCACCGGTCGGCTGCCTCCGAACCCCTCGCGGGTCCCCTACGAAGAGATGCCCGGCCTTCTGGTCCGTCCGCCGTGCTCTTCCGCGTCCTTCGCGCCGGCGCCGTCGGGGAGTGTCGCGCGATAGCCACTCTGGGCCATCTCGGCCACCATTGCGGCGAGATGCCCGCAGGCCCGCGCGATCTCCTTCTGGGTCTGGGTTCGCTCACTGACGGTCGCCGCGACGAGCAGGGCGGTCAGCGAGGAGGAACCGTTGAACGCCTGCAGGGTGATCATGTTGGTGAGCAGGTCGTGACCGGCGAACGGGCCGGACTCCTGCGCGGCGGCGATGACCGCGAAGGTCGACACGGCCAGGGCGCAGGGTGCTGCCCCGGCCAGTTGGAAGCGGAAGGCCGCCCAGATCAGCAACGGGAAGCCGAGGAACATGAGGGGTGCGTGGCTGGTCTCCAGGAAGCCGACGCAGACTGTGGCTGCGAGGAGCAGCAGCCCCTCCACCCAGCGGGCAGGCGGAACGTCCTTCGGCAGGCGCGCCGAGCGCAGAACGAGCAGGACCGGCGTCACCACCAGCACGCCCATCGCGTCGCCGGTCCACCAGACCGACCACGTGGGCCAGAACTGGTCGGCACTCAGCACACCGGCGAGGGCCAGGGTCCCGCTGCCTGTCGTCGCGCTGACCAGCATCCCGGTGAACGCACCGAGAAAGATCAGTGCGAGGGCATCCCGTAGACGGTCCAGTTCGACGCGGAATCCCGTACGGCGGAGCAGTAGGTACGAGCAGAAGGGCGCGAGGGTGTTTCCGGACACGATCAGGAGCACGGCCCAGACCGACGGCCCGAGGGAGGCGTTGACCAGGAGGGCGCCGAGCGCGATCCCGGGCCAGACCCGCGGGCCGCGCAGCAGCAGGCTCGCCAGGGCGATACCGGTCGGCGGCCACAGTGGGGTGACCTGGCCGCGCACCAGTTGCTGAAGGAGCCCCAACTTGGCGGAGCCGTAATACAGCGCGGCAACGACGCAGATGTCCAGGGCAGCCGCACCACCGCGCCGGAGCTGTTCACGCCGTGCGCGAGTCATCGGGCGACCTCCGCATCGACACCGTGCAGAGGTCCATCATCCGCCGGTTCCTCGAAATCCTCCACGGTGCCGTTGTGCTGGTCGTTCGGCAGGGCCGCCGGCGGAGGCGGGGTGCGCAGGGCGAGGACGGCCATGTCGTCGTGACCGTCGCTGGGGTGGTGGTCGGCCAGAGCCTGAACGAACTCCTCCAGGGGAAGTGCTGCGTATGCGGTGGCGAGACTGGTGAGTTCGTCGAGACTCGCGTCGATGGGCCGGTCAGGGCGCTCGATGAGCCCGTCCGTGAAGAAGACCAGCGTGGCGTCCGGGGGCACGAAGCGGGAGTGGTCGGGGCGGGGTTGTTCGGCGTCGACCCCGAGCGGCAGCCCGGGCTCGGCGAACAGATATTCCGCTGGGTGCCCAGGGACGATCAGCAGGGGTGGGACGTGGCCTGCGCTGCTCCAGTGCAGGCGCCAACCCGGTCCGTCCGGTTCGATGCGCGCCAGGGTTGTGGTGGTGACGGGATTGTTCGTGATGGCCTGCAGAGTGCGGTCGAGCTGGGTGAGAACGGCGCCGGGCGGGCCGACCTGTGCGAACAGCAGTGCGCGCAGCATGTTGCGGATGGAGGCCATGGCGGCCGCGGCTCGCAGATCGTGACCGACCACGTCGCCGATGACGACCGCGACGACGTTGCCGGGCAGCGGGATGGCGTCGTACCAGTCCCCGCCGAGGCGACTGGGCTCGGCAGCGGGCCGGTAGACGGCGGCTGCGCTGAAAGGCCGCAGGTCGGGCAGCGTAGGCAGCAGAAGGCGCTGGAACTGCTCGGCCCCGACGCGCACCCGTTCGAACAGGCGGACGTTCTCGATCGCGATGCCGGCTGCGCTCGCCAGGGCGACGACGACACTCTCGTCGTGGGCGTCGAAGGGCTGTCCGTCGTGCCGCTCGGAGAGGTAGAGGTCACCGTAGATTTCGCCGCGGACGCTGATGCCGACGCCGAGCAGGGTGCGCAGGCGCGGGTGGTCGGGCGGAAATCCGGCGGACGCCGGATGGGTCGCGATGTGATCCACCCGCAGGGGCTCGGGGTGGCGGATCAGGTGCCCGAGAACCCCCAGACCGCGAGGGAATTCGGTCCCGGCCAGATCGGCGCGTTCCCGTTCGGACAGACCGGCCGCGATGAACTGCTCCAAGTGGTCGCCCGACTCGTCGAGTACTCCCAGGGCCCCGTAGCGGGCGCCCACCAGGTCCATGGCGGTGGTCACGATGCGGTGCAGCACCGCGGGCAGCTCAACCTCCCGGCTGATGGCCACCACCGCATCCAGCAGACCCTGCAGCCGGTCCATGGCGGCCAGCAGAGCACGCAACTGCTCGTCGATCCGGCCCAACTCGGTGCGCAGGCGTACATGCAGGTCGGGAAGGTGAGGCTGCCTCGGAGATTCACCCTCCCCGATTCCTGACATCACGAGCATCCGACGGCGGGAGGCCCAGTCCGGGTCACCTTCAACCGGCAGTCATCGCTCCGCATCGACGGCGTCGAGTCCGCCCACACGGTTGAGCGGTCCATTCCGGCCTCCTGGCACGTCCCTGATCCCATCGCGGCCACAGCATGGAATGACGAAACGGGCTAATCGGTATTTTCTCGGAGATTAGGATGGCACACTCGTGCAGATCGAGTGGCTTTCGAGGCGGAGTACGGAGCGTCAGGGAACCGGTGGCCCTGGTGTCGGCCTCAGGAGGAATGGCCCTGGGCCGCCGTCAGCCGGAGCCGCCCGGCCGCGCCGCCGACGCCAGGCTCGGTTGGAGGCGCCGCGCCGCGTTGAGGTGGTCGTCGGTCCAGATGATGCGTACCGCCGTGTCGGAGGCGCGGCCGTCGGATTCACGGAGGTCGCGGCGGAGGGAGTCGACCAGGCTCGCCTCGGCCGTGGGGTTGCGTGGCAGTGGGTCACGGATGGGGGAGTGGCCGGTGAGGCTTACGGCCAGGTCCTGGTACCAGCCGGTCACCCGGCCCGCCGCGCCCAGCAGTACCAGGCGTGCTTCGGCGCGGTCCGTGCCCTCGTGCCGTTCGCCCGCCCGCTGCCACAGTCCCAGTACCGCGTCGGCGGCGAGGCGCAGGCCCACGATGCCGGTGACCAGCGTGGTCATGCCTGCCAGCGACATGGGCTTGGCGCCGCGTTCGGCGAGGAAGCTGCGGAAGGCGTCGTCCAGTCTGCGCGCGGCGGCCGCCGCCTCGATGCCCTCGTCCAGTGGCGGGTCCGCCGGGGACGGGTGGGCGCCGCAGCGTCCCACGGCGTACTCGACGGCCCCGGCGAGGTAGCGGGCGCTGTCGGTGTACGCCTCGGCGAGGGCCCGGTGGACGGCGGCTGCGGCGCCGCGCGGCCAGAAGAACAGGCCCACGAGCACGCTCACACCGCAGCCGAGCGCGATGTCCTGGATCCGCAACAGCACGATGTGCCAGTCGGGGTGCCGGTCGATGTTGAAGAGGATGACCAGCGTGATGGTGAAGGCCGCCTGACCGGCGGCGAACGACACCGCGGCCGGTGCGATGCCGGCGATCAGCACGGCGACCGGCAGCAGGAACCACAGCACGGTGCCGTGCGGGCCGATCAGCTGCAGCAGCCCGGCGCCGATGACGGACCCCACGAGCGTGCCGCCGAGCGCACGCAGTGCGTTCTGTCCGGTGTTGAGGGCGTTGGAGCGCAGTACGGACAGGGTGCCCAGGAGGATCCAGAAGGAGTGCTGTACACCGGTCACCGTCGCCAGGGTGACCGCGATGCCCAGGCCGGTCGCGCCGCGCAGGCTGTTGTGCAGCCAGACCGACTGGAGACGCAGATGCGCGACGGCCCGTTCCCGGGCCGAGGCCAGCGGCTGGGCCGCGCCGCCGGGTTCGAGGCCCAGCAGCCGCTCCGGCCAACTGCGTCGTTCCGCCGCCGACGCCAGGTCGACGTTGCCCGCGATCTGGAGCGTGGCGAAGCCCAACTCCTGGGCGCGGAACGACAGATCCAGGGCTTCGAGGAAGGCCCGCACCTCCGGCTCCGTGTGAGGGCGGGGCAGCTGCACCGGCAGCAGATCGGTGGCGCCGCGCTCCATGCTCTCCATGGCCGTGCGCAACTCCTCCATCGCCGTACGCAGCGCCTCGGGCGATCCGTGCGGTGCGTCCAGCAGGTCGGCGGTCCGCTCCAGGACCGCGGCGGCCGCCAGCCGTACCGTGCGGGCGGCGGGATCGCACAGCAGGCGGCCGTCCGGCGAGGGCGCGCTGTCGGACACGATCGTGCTCAGCCACGTCAGCTCGTCGACCAGCCGCACCAGGGCCCGTGAGCTGGTGGACAGGCCGGTGGGCCGGTAGGGGGTGGCGTCGAAGGCGCTGCGCAGGTCGGTCGCCGCGGCGGCGGCCTCGTCGGCGGATTCCTTGCAGGCGCGGACGGCATCCGTGTCCGAGGTGTCCGCGAGGCGGGTCGCGTCCGTGCGCAGTTGTGCCGCCGCGGCTCGGCAGACCCGGGCGGCGGGTGCGCTGAGCGGGTCCGCGGCGGGGCGCGGCCACAGCAGGGAGATCGCGAGCAAGGAGGCGGCCGAGGCGAGGCCGGCGCCGGCCAGCCGCTCGGGCAGTTCGGACAGCGGCGCGGGCGTGGTCACCGGGAGGACGAAGGCGAGCAGCAGCGCGGTCGACGCCCCGGCGAGCACGGAGCTGACCACCCCCGAGAACAGCACCACGAAGCCGATCAGCACGGTGACGGTGATCGCACTCCAGGTCGCGCGAGCCGCGAGCGTACCGAGACAGATGAGCACCAACCAGGCCACCGCCAGGCCCAGATGGGCCCGCAGCCGCTGCACCATCGGGCCGGTGAACTCCACCAGCAGCAGCATCGAGAAGGTGCCGAACGCCGCGAAGGTCGCCATGGCCGGCGCATGGAACGCCTGACTGCACAGGGCGAACAGCGCGGGCATGACCAGGGCGGTGCGCCCGGCCCGGCGCGTCGCGGCCAGCTCCGGGTCGTGCGCCCGCAGCCATGCAAGGACGCGCCCGAGCAGATGGAGGCCAGGTGCCTGCATACGCTGCGACCTTCCGTCGGCGGTGCGCCCGCGTGGTGCGTCGATGTGCCGAGTATGCGTCGCCCACACGGTGATCACGAGCCTGCCGCGAGGATGGCCCGACTCCAGGTGGCGTATCGCGGTGGCGCTGACCGCACCCGCCTCGGCGAGTTCCGTGAGCGTCACCAGGTCCTGCCGCCGCATGGCCACGATCACCGGGCGGAGCTTCTGTCCGACGTAGACGGACAGCAGCAGGCCGCGCATCCACCGGTCCGTGCGGCCGCCTGCTCGAAGGTCAGGCCCGCCGGCTTCGGAGCGAGCTGCTCGGCCTTGCCGCACGCGTACTCGGCGAAGGAACCGTCGCACCGGCCGAAGACCTCGTCCCCGGGCTTCAGCCAGGTCACCCCCGCACCGACCGCCTCCACGACCCCCGCGCGCGGTGGGCGGGCCGGCGCAGGCCGGTCTGCCGGTTGAGGCGGGCGAAGTACGGCCGCCCGGTCATCAGGTGCCAGACACTCGGGTCGACGCCCGCCGCGCCCACCCGGACGAGCACCTCGTCGTCGCGGGGGATTGGCAGATCGATGTCCCGCAGGTGCAGCCGGTCGGGAAGCAGTCAGGATGTCCAGTGTCACGGCCATCAACTGGCCCTCCAGAACCTGCTGTTCCGGCAGGGAGGCGACAGCGCCGGTTCGGCCGGAGGCGGTGGTGACACGGGCGTGGGCCGCGCCCCATGATGGGTGGCGATGGGGGGTTCGGTGCAGGTGTCCCGTGTGCGCCGCCGCGGCCGGGTGCCGCGCGTGGTGCCGGTGGCGGCTGCCCGCGCGGGGCTGTTCTCCGTGCTCGGTACCGCGGTCGCGGCCACGGTTCATCATCTGGCGTTCGACTCCAACCCCTCGTGGCCGGTGCGAGGCCTCTCCGCCTGTCTGCTCTTCGGCGTCGCACTGCCCGGCGCGGGTCATGACAAGCCGCTGGTACGGCAGTTGGTGCTGGCGGCCGGCTCGCAGGCTGCCGTGGGCTACTGGTTCGTACGGTCCGACGACTCGATCTCCGTTCCGGCGCACGCGCTGTGGCCGTCCTCCGTGCACGCGGGATGGCCGGTCGTGATCGCGCACGTGCTGCTGACGGTGCTGTGTGCGGTGCTGCTGCACGGAGTGGACACCTGCCGCCGGCAGGTGCTGCGTGTCGCCGGGCGCGAGTGGGAGAACCTGCGCGAGCTGCTGTCCAGGCTGTTCACCCCGGCCCATACTCCCGCCGATCTGACCACGACCTCCGGCGCCGGGCGGCGCGCCTACGCGGGATCCGCGCCCGGAGTCCCGCGTCAGGTCCTCCTCGCTGACACGGTCGTCCGGCGCGGCCCGCCCGTCTTCTCCCCGCTGCCGCGCACGCGGCGGCATTCGGTGTGCATCTGAAGTTCTGACCTGATCTGACCAGGCCTTTCACGCCATGCCGCGGCGCGGGCTGCCCAACAGCGCCGCGCCAGGGGGGATTTCCCATCATGTCCAAGACCAACTTGCCCAAGACTGTCGTTGTCATCGGGGCGGGCCCGTACGGCCTGTCCACCGCCGCGCATCTGAAGGCGCGCGGTGTGAGTGTCAGGGTGTTCGGTTCGCCGATGGCGAGCTGGGCCGAGAACATGCCCGCGGGCATGCTGCTGAAGTCACCGCCGAGTGCGTCGATGCTGTCCGCGCCGCGTCCGGGGTACACGCTGGACGACTACGCCCGGCAGACGGGCGAGACCCGGCTGACCGGCCACGACCAGGTGCCGGTCGAGATGTTCGTACGGTACGGGCGCTGGTTCGCCGAGGAACTGGTGCCCGAGGTGGAGCGGGTCCGGGTCCTCGGCGTCGACCGGCAGTCCGACGGCTTCCGCCTCAAGCTCGCCTCAGGAGAGGAGCTGCGGGCGGCGGCCGTGGTCGTGGCCAGCGGGATGGACGGCTTCGCCCACATCCCGGAGCCGCTCGCCGAGTTCGTGCCCGAGGGACTCGTCTCCCACAGCTCGCAGCACGCCGACCTCAAGGCGTTCGCCGGGAGCGACGTGGTCGTGGTGGGCGCCGGGCAGTCCGCGCAGGAGAGCGCCGCGCTGCTGCACGAGGCCGGGGCGCAGGTCCAACTGCTGGTGCGGGCACGGAAGTTGGTGTTCGGCGCGGCGCCGACCCCGCCGCCGCACTGGCAGCCCGACACCCCGCTGGGCCGGTCCTGGGGGCTGTACGCGGTCGTCCACCAGGCGGCCGCCTTCAGGTTCCTTCCGGCGGCCACGCGGCTGCGGCTGGTGAAACGGGTGCTCGGTCCGTTTGGGTCGTGGTGGCTGAAGCCGCGTCTCGACGGAGTTGTTCCGGTACGGCTGGGGGAGCACATCACCGGTGCGCGGCGCCACGGCGGCGGCATCCTCGTCACCACCCGGGACGAGGAGGGCCGTACACACACTCTCGAGGCGGACCACGTCCTGGCCGCGACCGGCTACCGGGTCCGCCTGGACGGCCTGGACTTCCTGGCTCCCGAACTGCGCGCCCGCCTCGCCCGCACCGCGGGCTTCCCGCATCTCGACGCGGGACTGCAGTCCTCCGTGCCGGGCCTGTACTTCACCGGCATCCAGGCCGCGGCCACCTTCGGGCCGCTCATGCGGTTCACCTGCGGGACGGCGTTCGCGGCACCGCGGCTCGCTGCGGCGGTCGCGGGGAGGGTGGGGGCGAAGTAGCCGCGGCCCGCGGAAACGGGCCGTGCCCTGCGGAAAGTGGCCGCACTCTGCGGGATGGCCCGCGCTATACGGGGATGGCCCGCGTTCCGCGAAGATAGGCCGCACCCAGCGGGGGACGAGGCCGCGCCCTGCGGGGAGGCGCTTTGTCCGCACGGGACGAGCCGCGCCCTGCGGGGACGACCTTGCACTACCGGGGACGGGCCGTGCCCTGCGAGAAGGGGCCGCGCCCTGAGGAGACGGGCCACGCTCTACGGGGATGTTCCGCGCCCTACCGAGACGGCCCGCGCCCTACGAGAACGACGAGGCCGGCAGCTCCAGCCGCAGTTCATAGCCGCCCTCGTCCGTAGGGCGGGCGGTGACGCTGCCGCCGAGGACTTCGGCGCGCTGGCGCAGACCGGCCAGACCGTGGTGGGCGCCGGGGAGAGGGAGGGCGGGGCGGTCGGGGGCCGAGTTGGTGACCACCACCTGCATGGTCCCGTCCGTCTGACCGATCCGGATCGCGGCCCGGGCACCGGGGGCGTGCTTGCGCACGTTGGTCAGGGCTTCCTGGACGGTGCGGTAGACGGCGCGCTGCACCGCGGGCGGCAGGTCCTCGGGCAGGTCGGCCCGCAGTTCGGCCTCGATGCCGCTGCCGTCGACCAGGTGCGGCAGGTCGGCCAGGGACGGCTGCGGGGTCAGTTCGGTGGGGCGACTGCCGGCGGCGCGCAGCACGCCGACCATGTGCCGCAGCTCGTCCAGCGTCTGCACGGCGAGCCGCCGGATGTCGGCCGCGGCCTGTTTCGCCTCCGGGTCCCGGCCACCCACCTGGAGTGCTCCCGCCCGTACCGCGATCAGGCTGACCTGATGGGAGACGACGTCGTGCATCTCCCGGGCCAGCTGGGCGCGTTCCTTCGCCAGCACGCTCTGGGCGAGCAACTGCCGCTCGCTCTCCCGCGCTTGGGATATCTCGGCCAGCCGCGCCGCGAGTTCGCGCCGGGCCTGGACGAGCTGTCCGAGGAAGACAGGCGCGGTCGCGGTCGCCAGGCTGTAGGTGACCTTGACCAACTCCCCGGGGTCCGTCAGATCGGCGGGCTCCGGCGAGGGCCACGACCACACGGTGGTGTCGCTGACCGTGAACACCAGCGCGCAGCCGGCCAGCAGGACCCGATGGCGGGTGAGCGAGGCCAGCGTGTACAGCGCGGCCAGGGTGGCGAACACCGCGTCCGTGACGAGGGTGGCCGGCAGGGCGAGGAGGAAGGTGAGCAGCGGGAGGCGGCGACGCAGCACCAGGGCGACGGCGGCCAGCAGGGCGCAGGCCATGGCCTCCGGGTCGTGCATGTGGACATGGACCTTGACGTCCAGCAGGGCGACCGCGACGAGAACGGCGTCGAGCAGGACGGCGGGCGGGCGACGGGGATTCATCGGCCCTGCGCCTTTGGGGGCGGTTCCTTGAGCAGGCCGGCGCGCTCGGCGAGCAGAGCGGCCTGGACGCGGCTGCCCACCTCCAACTTGGTGAGCACGGCGCTCACATGGTCCTTCACCGTCGCGGTGCTGAGGTACATGCGCTCGGCGATCCCGGAGTTGGACAGCCCCTCGGCGACGAGGACGAGCACGGTCCGCTCGCGGTCGGTCAGCCGGTCGACGACGAGGGCGGCCGGGTTGTGGGGGTCGGCGTCCAGATAGCCGTCGACGACGGTCCGGGTCACCTTGGCCGAGAGTACGACCCCGCCGTCGGCCAACGAACGTATGAGGTACGGCAGTTGCTCCGGGTCGGTGTCCTTCAGCAGAAAGCCGGCCGCACCGGAGCGCAGGGCGGCTGCCACGTACTCGTCCATGTCGAAGGTCGTGAGTATTGCGACCACCGGCGGATCCTGGATACGGCGCAGCTCGGCCAGGACGGTGAGCCCGTCCACGTCCGGCATTCGTATGTCGAGCAGTACGACGTCCGGACGGGCCTCCCGTACGGTACGGACCGCTGCGCCGCCGGACACGGCCGCCACCACCTCGATGCCGTCCGCGGTGTCGAGGATGTGCCGGAAGCCCGTACGGACCATGGCCTCGTCGTCGACCACCAGAACCCGGATCATGTGTGCTCCGCTCGCCGCCGGACCACTGTGGGACCGCTACGACGTCGGGGGCGGCCCACTGGTTCCTCGAGGTTTCACTTGTCCCACCGGAGGGTTGTACTCCGCCGGTCGGCGGGGGTGACTCCGGCCGGTTGCCGGATGGGCTCGGACCCCTGCCGCACCCAACCCTGAAGGGCATGACACAACACGCGCCGTCGGCCCCGCCCCATCCGCCCCTGGAACAGCCCTCGCACCAGCCGGACGCGCCGCCCGCCGTCCGCGCACCGTCGACGGGACGGCTCGTGGGCATCGATCTGGCCCGCGGACTCGCCGTGTTGGGCATGTACGCCGCCCATGTCGGACCCGACCCCACCATGGGCGGCCCGCTCGGCTTCGTCCTGGAGCTGGCACGCGGCCGTGCGTCCGCGCTCTTCGCGCTGCTCGCCGGGTTCTCCCTGATCCTCATCACTGGCCGTCCGGAGCCCCGTACCGGACGAGCGGGCCGGCAGGCGGTGGGCAGGATCGTCATCCGCTCGATCGTCCTGATGGCGCTGGGCTTCGCCCTGACGGCGCTGGACACCGACGTCGACGTGATCCTCTCCTTCTATGGCCTGCTCTTCCTCCTCGTCCTGCCGCTGCACCGGCTGAGCGCGCGCACGCTGGCGGCCATCGCCGTCGCGGGCGCGCTGATCATGCCCCAAGTGCTGTACGTGATACGGCAGTCCATTGAGGGCGGCGACTGGGCGGACACCGTCATCGCCGGGGATCCGCTGGCCCGGATCACCGGCACGGACGGCTTCCTGGAGCTGCTCTTCACCGGCGAATACCCGGTGCTGACCTGGATGTCGTTCATGGTCGCGGGCATGGCGTTGGCCCGGCTGGACCTCACCCGGGCCAGGACGCTCGCCCGACTCTCCTACGCAGGCGGCGCGTTGGCGGTGCTCGGATACGGCGGCTCCTGGCTCGCCCTGCACCTCGTCCCGCACGCTTGGGGCACCGTCGCGGCCGCCACCGACGGCGCCTCGCCGGCCTCCGCCTGGTGGTCCGACACCGTCGGAGACATCGACGACGGCACCCCGGCCGCCTGGCTGCTGGTCGGCGCACCGCACAGCCAGACGACGTTCTCCATCCTCGGCAACACGGGCGTCGCGCTGATCGTGGTGGCCGCCTGCATCTGGGCGACGGCCCGGCTGCCTCGCCTCACCCGCCTGGCCACGCCCGTCATCGCGGTAGGCATGATCTCGCTGACCACTTACGTGCTGCACATCCTCGCCATACGGGTGGTCGGCATGGAGGAGGAGACGGCTCCGGCTCTGCTGGCACTGTTCCTCTTCTCCGCCACCGCCATGGTCCTGGCGGTCGTGTGGACCCGGCGATTCCGCCGCGGCCCGCTGGAACACCTGCTGCATGCCACGACCCGCCTCGCCGACCGCGTCACTTGACGCCGGAGTGCGCGTCCACGCCTGACGAAGTCGAGCCGGACGTGCTGCCCCTCCTCGCCCAGGTGCGGGTGCGTGGTCGGGTCCTTCATTGGGCGGCAGACGGGGAGCCGGGCATGGCCCGCATCGCGGCGGCGGACATCGTGGTGACCGGCGCGTCGGGCAGCCCATGGTGCGGCAGTACGGCGAGCACGGCGCACAGCGTGACGAGCAGGGCGCCGACCCGGCGGACGTTACCGCCGGGCTGCGATCCAGGGATCCTGCCTGCCGTCCTGGTGAGTGCCCGTGCCGAGGCCGTCCGGCGGCGCGCACCCGCCCCTACGGCGTACCGTCGTGAGGGTGGACGTCAGTGCCGACCGTCTCATGTCCCGCGTCGCGCATGAGCTCGGTTCGAGAGCGGACGAGCTGATCGCCGAGGTGGAACGGTGCCTGCGGTCCGAGCTTCCCGAACTGTGGGAGGACCCGGACCTGGGCCGCCTCACCTCGAAGAACGTCGCCGATCACATCGTCGCCGCGTTGTTCGGCCTCGAGCGCGGGGTCGAGCCGAGCCAGCTCGAACCGCCGCCCGCCGACGAGGATCGCGCGCGTCGGCTGGCCCGGCACGGTATTCCCTTCAGCATCATGCTGCGGGCGTTCCGGCTCGGCGAGGGCATCTTCCTCGACCGGATGCTCGCGGAGATGCCCCGGTTCACCGACGACGGCGAGCTGATCAGTGCGGCGGCGCGCCGGTTGGTCGCGACGGCGACCGGGTACGTGGACCGCACCTCCGAGGAGGGTGTCGCGGCGTTCCAGGAGGAGCGGGACCGTCGGCTGCAATGGCGGCTGTCGATGGTGAACGCGGCGAGCATCCGCATCGGGACCACCCTGGACATCGCCCGTACCACGCAGGAGCTGGCGGACCTCGCCATCGAGGACTTCGCCGACCTCGTCACCGTCGACCTGCTGGACTCCGCGCTCGACGGACACGACACCCTGCTGGACGACACGCCGGCGCAGGGCCCGCTCGTGCTGCGCCGGATCGCTCAGGAACCGGCCGAGGACGGCCCGGAACCGACGATCGCACCGCAGCAGCTGCACACCTGCCCGGCCGGCTCACCGTCGGCCCGTGCCCTGGTCACCGGGCAGCCCACGCGACACCACGCCAATGGCCCTGGAGCCGTCCAGGAAATGCACTCGACACTGGTCGTACCGCTCCGCGCCCGCGGCACCACCCTGGGCGTCGCGCAGTTCTGCCGGCACCGCAACCCCGACCGCTTCGACGACGAGGATCTGCTCCTCGCCCAGGGGATCGCCACCCGGGCGGCGATGGCCGTCGACAACGCCCGCCGCTACACGAACGCGCGTGCCACCGCCCTCACCCTCCAGCGCAGCCTGCTCCCGCAGCACACCGCGGAGCAGTCGGCCGTGGAGGTCGCCTGCCGCTATCTGCCCGCCGGCGCCCGGGCGGGGGTGGGCGGCGACTGGTACGACGTCATCCCGCTGTCCGGTGCCCGGGTCGCCCTGGTGGTGGGCGACGTGGTCGGGCACGGCATCCACGCGGCCGCCACCATGGGACGCCTGCGGACCGCCGTACGCACTCTCGCCGACATCGACCTGCCGCCCGACGAACTCCTCACGCACCTGGACGACGTCGTGCTGCGGCTGGCCGCCGAAGCCACCGCAGAACCGGTCGGCGAGACCGACGGGGAGATCGGCGCCACCTGCCTGTACGCCGTCTACGACCCCGTCTCCCGCCACTGCACCCTGGCCCGCGCCGGGCATGTGCTGCCCGCCGTGATGACCCGGGACGGAAACGTCGACCTCCTCGATCTGCCGCCCGGACCGCCGCTGGGCCTGGGCGGACTGCCCTTCGAGGCCGCCGAGGTCGACCTGCCCGAAGGCAGCCTGATCGCCCTGTACACCGACGGCCTGATCGAGGCACTCGACCATGACGTCGACGCCGGGCTCAGCAGGCTGCGCCAGGCCCTGGCGAAGTCCGTCCCGTCCCTGGAGGCCACCTGCGACACGGTGCTCGAAGCCCTGCTGCCCGCTCGCCCGGACGACGACGTCGCCCTGCTGCTGGCCCGGACCCATGCGCTCGGCGCCCGCCAGGTCGCCACCTGGGACCTCGCCGCCGCCCCGTCCGCCGTCGCCCGCGCCCGGACGAGCGTCTCCGAGCAGCTGAACGCATGGGGGCTGGAGGAACTCGACTTCACCACCGAGCTGGTGGTCAGCGAACTGGTCACCAACGCCATCCGCTACGGCCGTCCACCCATCCAACTGCGCCTCATCCACGACCGTGCCCTGCTGTGCGAGGTCTCCGACGGCGGCAGCACCACCCCCCACATGCGCCGGGCCCGCACCTTCGACGAGGGCGGGCGCGGCCTGCTCCTGGTCGCCCAGCTCGCCGAGCACTGGGGAACGCGCCACGCCCGGCAGGGCAAGACGGTCTGGGCCGAGTTGAACGAGTCGGGCGCGTTTCCGGAACTGGCCTTCGCGTAGGGCGAGTTCGGCGAAACGCTCAGAGGGTGTGCGGCCGCCCCGGCAGCCGTGCGAGTTCCTCGTCCGAAGCCGGCTCCCCGGAGGCGGGCAGCAGCTGCGGGATGCCGTCGACCACGGGATAGCGGCGGCGCAGCCGCGGGTTGTAGAGCGCGCAGCCAGGCTCGTCCAGGACCAGCGGGCCCTTGTCGAGCGGACAGACGAGGAGCCTGAGCAGCGGGTCGTCGGACTTCATCATCAGCGATTCCCTTCAACGGCGTGCGTCGTGACGCGGCAGGGTGAGCAGTACGGCCAGGGCGAGCGCGGTACCGCCCAGACGCAGGGCGAGTCGCACGGGGTCCTCGGGGAGCGGTTCACCGAAGGCGACCGTGCCGCTCGCCACGCTGAACACGCAGGTCACGGTGGTGCACACGGGCACGATCAGTGAGGCCCGGCAGCGCTGCAGCGCCGTCTGCGACAGCACGAGGCCGAAGGCTCCGGTGAGCAGCAGGAGGTAGGGGTAGGGCGAGGCGAGCAGGAGCGGTACGGCACCGACGAGGTCCGGGGCCTGCGCCAGACGTCCCGACATTCCCTTGATCGCGAGCGAACTCACCCCGTACAGCAGCCCGATCGCCACGCCGTATGCCACACCCGCCGGCGGCGGCCGGTGCTGTCGCCGGGCCCGCCGCTCGGCCGCGCCGTACACCACCAGGCCGAGGACGAGCGCCGGTGCGCACAGAGCGAGGAGGGTGCCGACCGAAGCCGTACGGCCGATCGGTGAGCTGTCGGCGTGCAGCGAGGCCGCCACCATCAGCAGCGCCAGGCCGATGACGGCGACACCGCGCCGTTCGCCGGCCGTGAGGCGCTCGCCGAGCACCGCCGAAGAGAGCAGGAGCAGCAGCACCAGCCCGGACACGAACAGCCCCTGAGCGGCCGCGATCGGCAGGACGCGGTACACGGCGAGCTGCGCGGCGAACCCGAGGGTCAGGGCCGACGCGCCGCCGACCCACAGCGGGCTCGAGGCGAGCAGCCGCACCGCCCGGCCCGGCTGTCCGGCCGACAGCGGCGGCAGGCCGGCCAACGCCCGCTTCTCCAGCACGAACCCGGTGCTGTAGAGGACGTTCGCCAGCAGCGCCGCGGCCACTCCCCACACCATCGCTGCTACCTCCTGATCGCGTGCACGAGGAGGATGGACGAGAGGGACGGCAGCCGGCAGGCCAGGCGGTCGAGTGGGCGCAGCGGACGCGGAACCCCGTGGAAGGGAGCCCCCTCCAGCTGTACGACCTCGAAGCCCGACGCGGCCACGAACTCCCGCAGGGCCCGCGCCGTGAACAGCCGCAGATGGCCTACGACTTGGCTGCCCGGTCTGCCGTGCACCCGGCGCAGGCTCACCTCCGAGAAGACGGGCTGGACGCCGGCGAGCAACAGCGCCCGGTTGTACCAGGCGGCGAGGTTGGGCGTGGAGAGCATCAGATGCCCGCCCGGCCGCAGTACCCGGTGCAGCTCGTCGAGGGCGCCGTCGGGGTCGACGAGATGCTCGACGACCTCACTGAACAGCACCGCGTCCGCGCTGCCGGACGCGAACGGAAGCCCGCCGCCGGAAAGTTCGCCCCGCACCACCCGCGGCAGCCGCCGCGCCGCCCGGCGCAACGCGTCCTGCGACCAGTCGACGCCCACGATGCGATGCCCGGCCAGCACACCCGCGGCGACGGCAGCCGCCGAACCGTCCCCGCAGCCGACGTCGAGCACCGTGGCGGGCGGAAGCCCCGGCCGCACGGGCCCCAGCGCGCGGGCCAGCATCCGGGCCTGCCGCAGGCTGCGGTCCGCGCCGGAGGCGACCGGGACGGCCGGATCCTCGTAGAAGTCCCGCAACCCGGGGGCCTTGGCGGTAGAGGTGGTCATGGCGCGCTCCGGGGGCCGTACGTCAGGGAGAGGCACTCCTCGAAGAGACGAGCCAGGGTGTTGGCGGCGTCGTCGTCGAGGAGGCCGCGCGACCAGCGCAGCGTCAACTGCAGGCGCCCGCCGGTGGAGGCCGCCGCCACGCTCAGTCCGCGGGGCATGCGCGCGGGCGCCGAGAACCACACGGCCTGGGCCCGCCCGGCCTCGCCGAAGTCCAGCGGATACGGCACGCGCCCGATGTTGCTGAGCAGCAGGGTCGACGTCCAAGGGGCGACGGCCCGCCGCACCCCGCGGGTGAGCGCGCCGCGCACGCCGACCGGAAGCAGCGGAGCCGTCAGGAGAGCCGCCCCCGGTCCCAGCGGTGCGCGCTGCAGCGACTTGAGCGCCCGGGTGCGCTGCGCGGTGGTGTGCAGCAGCCGGGCCACGGCGGCCGGATCGGGTCGCGGTGCCAGGAGCAGCCGTTCCTCTTCGCGGTTCGCGGGCGACACCGGGACTTCGACCAGGCGGGTCCCGTTCCCGATGGGCATCGCGATGTCCAGGGAACGGTCGTCCACGGGCATCGTGATCCGGACCGGTCCGTAGCGCCTGCCCCGGGAGTGGTTCCAGCGGCCGGCCATCAGCGAGGCGGCGACCAGGAGTTGGTCGTTGACGGTCCAGGGAGCGGCCAAGTCCGGGGCGGAGTCCGGACGTTGGGGCAGCGGTAGTTCCCTCAGCAGCATGCCGTTGCTGCGCGCGACGGACCCGGCCGCCAGGGACCCCGCGGCAGCCAGCCGTGCGGGTCGGGCCCATCCGGTACGGCGCAGGATGCCGCCCCCGTGGTGTTCGGGGCGCGCCCGGCGGACGGGAGCGGGCACGCCCGTGACGGGGCCCTTGCCGCCGTAGAGCGCCGCGGTCGTGGCGAGCAGGCGCAGGCCGGCCGGTGCGTCGAGGGCGGTGTGGTGGAGGGTGAGGAGCAGGACGGTTCGTCTGGCGCTCGGGTTGATCACCTCCAGGCGCACGGGCGGCGACTGGGACAGTGGCGGGCACAGCGCGAGCGCCCGGGAGCGGGCCCGGGCCAGGGCGTCGGTCCCACTCCCGGCGAAGCTCACCGGATCCACGTCCGGCGTGCCGGTCAGCTCCCACTCGTAGGACCGCCGGTACCAACGGTGCGGCGCCTGGCGTACGAGGCTGCGCGGGTGGAGCAGCAGCGCCCGGTGGAAGGCGTCCCGCAGCTGCCGGGGGTCGAGGCGGCCGGGCAGATGGACCTCGATGTGGACGGTCTCCGGCTCGACCTCGCTGAGACAGTGCCGGGACACCTCGTCGACGGTGGGGAACGCCAGCCGTTGCGGAGCCGGCCATCTGCCGTGCCCGGTGCGGGGGTCGGTCCCGAGGGCAGTCATCGCGCACCACCCTGCTCGCCGCGCCGCGGTCTGCCGCTACCGACCGTGACGGCGGCCGCGGACAGCGCCACGAGCGCCAACACCTGGGCGAGCGCGCCGAATGCACCGCGATCCGCGGAGACCGGCATGCCCGCCCCCGTGGCCGCGGCGATGCCCGCCCCCGCCATGGCCACCGCCGCGACGGGGACCAGGACACCGGGCCGCCACCAGGCCACCAGCGCGAGCGCGGGCACGATCAGGGCGAGGGGCCCCGCCACGAGCGCCATGACGGCGGTCAGTGCCACCGTGCCGAGGAACAGCCCTGGGGGAACTTCCGTGTCCCCGGCGGAAGTTGGAGCCTTACGTCGCCGCCCCACAAAGGCGAGTGCCACGAGTGCCGCGACACCGACCGCCCCACCGGCCAGCCCGGCCTTGTACAGTCCGGCGGGCTCGTACTCCATGTGCACGGTGCCGGACTGGCCGGCCGGGATCAGCCAGGCCTGCTGCCAGCCGTCGAGCCGGACCGGCGTGAGCTTCTTGCCGTTCAGCGTGGCCCGCCAGCCGTCGTTGACGTTCTCGTAGGTGCGCAGGTACGACGCCTCGCCCGACCCGGTGGACACGGAGACGGTGCGGCTGTCGCCGGTCCACTTGTCCACGGTGACCGCGCGGCGCGCCGTGCCGGAGACGGCTCGCGGCTCGCCCTGGGACAGCGTGACGTCCGTGATGGCCAGCGGTCCGGTGTCACCGGCCTCCAACCGGTGCTTGCCGGAGGCCAGTTCCAGGCGGCCGTCCTTCGCCGCGCCCGCGCACAGCTCCACCGTCACCGGCCGGCGCTGTGTCAGGTCGCGGACCAGGCCGGATGCCTTCGTCGGATGCAGGGTGCCGTCGACGTCGAGCGCCGGGCCCTGCCCGCAGGGCAGCGAGAACCGCGCGCCCGGCTTCGGCTGCGGCACCCGCAGATCGGCCAGCGCCGGCACGTACAACTCGCTCAGTCCCACCGGCAGTTGGAGCCGCCCGTCGGCCACGGGGTTGTAGAGCGTGAGCGGTGCGGTTTTGGTGATCGTGATGTCGAGGCGGTCCGTGGTGATGGCCGGGAACCTGGCGAGTCCGTCGGCGTCGACGCCGGCCGTCGCGGCGCCGTACGGCGAGCTGATCCGTATCTGCTCGGGACGGGCGGACAGACCGCCCGCGGCCCCGAGGACCATCTCGTCGATCTTCTTCTTGCCCGGCCAGCGCAGATGGATCACGGGCCGGTCCCCGGCTATCCAGGCTGTCGTCAGGTCCCCGTCGACCAGGTTGCGTGGCCTGAGCGAGAGGCCGGTGCGGCTGGTCGAGTCGGCGGAGACGGTGATCCTGTTGCGCTGTCCCGGTGCGATCCGGTCCAGCAGCCGGTCCAGGGCAACGCCGGGCACGGGTACGGCCTGTGCCGAGACGGCGTACGCGGCCGGGTCCGAGGTGTCGAACTGCCGGTGCAGGCCTGCTTCTTCCGTGGCCGCCGCAAGACCGCCGGGGTCGGTTCCGCGGTGCATCGAGTACACCTGATCGTCGGCCTCGGTGTGCTTGGCGTCGTTCGGGAGCGCCAGGAGCCGGGTCACCCGCACGCCTGGAACCGACACCTCGGAGAAACCGGCGCCGGACAGCCCCGGGTGGGCCGATTTCGCGGCCAGGATCTCGATCTTCAGCCACTGCGCCCTGCCCTCGGGCGCGCGGACCGACTGCCGGGTCCCGTCCGGGCGCAGGGTGCTGACGGCCGAACCCCGGTCCGTCTCGATCCGCACCCGTGTGGGCGCGGGCCGCGTTGCGTCCGCGGCCAGCGGAGTCAGCCGGATCGACGACGGCACCTCGGTCGGCTCGGCGAAGTCGACCCGCAGCCACTGCCCGGCCGCCCTGCCCGGGCTGCCTTCGGCCCAGGCGGTGTCCGGGTCGCCGTCGAAGGCGTTCACCGGGTCGTACTGCGGCAGTTGGAACAACCAGTTGCCGCTGCTGGAGGCGGTCACCGACGCCGCGCCGCGCAGCACGGCCGTCGTCTGGTGGTCGGCGCCGCGCACCGGCAGGATCTGCTTCGGCAGCTCGCCCGGGTCCTGCAGAGTGCCCGACGGGTTCTGCTCGGTCGGGGTGTACGTGTACGAGGTGTTGGAGTTGACCAGGCCGAAGCGGGTGTCCGCGCGGCGCATCCCGTCGGCCACGGCCTTGACCGCGGGTACGCCGACTCCCGGGTGCGCGTCCCCTGCCAGCACGGCAGGGCGGTCACGCAACGCCGGGTCGGCGGACAGCTGGAGCAGCGCCTCCGGCCCGCCGCTCACGACGGCCGTGTCGCCGGCCGCGCTGATACCGACGCGGCCGGGCTGCCCGGCGGCGCCTGCGGGCTCGTAGATCTCGACCGCCTGCAGGCGCGGGTAGAGGCCCTGCACCTGGACGGGGGTCTCGGAGGGGATGCGTCCGGCGGTCACAAGCGGGCCGAAACCGACCGCCTTGCGGTAGCCGGAGGCCTCCAGAGTGCGCCGGACGGTCTGCGGCGGGACGTAGCCGATCTGGTCGGGGTCGAGATCATTGCGTACGACGACGTCGTACAGTCCCGCCCGGGCCAGATACGACCTGAGGCCCGGCACCTCACCGCCGGACGTCAGCGCCTGCTCGACCGCGTCCAGCGCACGGCGCGAACCGGGGGTGTCGAAGGGCACGAAGTCGCGTTGCTCCCAAGGGGACTTGGCCAGTACGTCGAAGGGCTGGTCGATGGGGGAGCCCCAGGTGTAAACGCCGTGCGCGGTGGCCGGGACGACGAGTGCACGGCTGTCCGCCGAGTGCGCGTCCAGCCAGTCGGCGGCCTGCTGCCAGTGAGCGGGCAGCTTGGTGAAGCCGCCGGGCTGGAGGATGCTGCCGTTCACATACGGCCACGCCAGGCCCGGCAGGACGAGCAGTGCGGCGATCGCGGGCGCGTACCGGCGGGCACGCTGCGCCCGCGTACCCCGGCGTTCGGTGACGACCGCCGTGAGGTGGGTCAGGCCGAGGGCCAGCGCGAGGGCGAGGCCGGGCTGGAACTTGTAGATGTTGCGGAACGGCCGGAGCCAGCCGTCCAGCCACGCCTGCACGGTGTGATGGAAGGGCGCGCCGAGGGAGCCGCCGTAGCCGGCGAGGGCGATCAGGGCGACGGCCAGCACGGTCAGCAGCAGCCAGCGCCGCTCCGGCAGGTCCCGGCGGGCCAGCCCCGCAAGGCCCAGCGCGGCCGCGAACGCCGAGCCGAGCACGGTGACGACGGAGGCGGCGACGGTCCAGCCGGCCGGCAGCCAGGCCTCGCCGAAGTTGAGGTACGCCACCCAGTTGCCCGCCCCGCGCAGCAGTTCCGTCGCGGACATCGTGGCGGTCGTGGTGTCCGCCTGCTCGACGTACGGCATGAAGTCCACGCCGTAGACGCGCAGAAGCAGCAGCGGCACGGTCCACCATGCGGTGGCCAGCAGCACCCCCGGCAGCCACCAGGCGAGCAGCGCGCGGCGCCGCGGGCCCTTCGGCCGGCTGAGCAGATACAGCCCAACCGGCAGGAGCGAGGCGAGAGTTGAGGCGGCGTTGACCCCGCCCATGAAGGGGATGAGGAGGGCCGAGCGAGCGGCGGCGATCCGCGGGCTCGCCGTCGCGGAGGTCAGCGGGAGCAGCACCCAGGGCAGCAGGGCCCCGGGCAGCGCGGCCGCGGACGTGGAACCGACGACGATGGTGAAGGTGGGCCACAGCGCGTACGCCACCGCGCCCAGCAGCCGGGTCGCGGGCGTGCCCACCCGCAGCCGCTCGGCCAGCCGCAGCGCACCCCAGAACGCGGCGGTCACGACGACCGACAGCCACAGCCGCTCCGCGAGCCACACGGGCATGTGGATCAGATGCATCAGCGTGTAGTACGGCAGCATCGGGAAGGCGTAGCCGACGTTCTGGTCGGCGATTCCGCCGAACCCGGCGCGGTCGTGCCAGAGTTGGCCGAGATCGCCGAGGAACCGCAGCGGGTCCACGGCCACGGCGAGCTTCGTCTCGAAGGTCGTCTTGCCGGGGGACACCGCGAGGAAGGCCGTCAGTACGGCTGCCCAGAACCCGAACAGCAGGCGTCGTCCGCGCGGCGGGACGGGTGGGGCCGTCGGCGCGGGTGCGGGGGCCGGGTGTGCGGGTGCCTGGACCGTGGTGCTCATGAACGTGCCTCGCTGGAGCGTGACTTGCGCAGGATCAGCAGGAGATTCCAGGTGGCGATCTCCCTCAGCCCGGGGATGCGGGTGATCGCGCTCGGGAAGAACGGCCAGTAGCGGGAGCGCGCCGAGACGACCCGCACGTCCTCGCGGCCGCGGACATGGCGCAGGGTGGGGCCGATGTGCAGGGGGAAGAGGTTCTCGCCGACGGTGTGCTTGGCCTCGCGCCCGGTGCGCCGCCGGTAGCGCTCGCGCGCCCGGTGCGCTCCGAAGTAGTGCCAGGGCGCGGTCTCGTGACCGCCCCACGGGGAGAGCCAGTTGGTGAAGGAGAGGTAGATGAGCCCGTCCGGCCTGGTCACCCGGACCATCTCGCTGAGGAAGGTCTCCGGGTCCGCCACGTGCTCCAGGACGTTGGAGGAGAAGCACACGTCCGCCACGCCGTCGGGCAGCGGCAGCAGATAGCCGTCGGCGACCACCGCGCCCTCCGGCGGCTGGCCACGCGAGGACAGCTCGCGCAGATCGGGCTCGAAGAGAAAGCCGTGAGCACCCCGGCGCCGGAACTCCTCGGTGAAGTGCCCACCCGCACCGCCGACGTCGAGAACGATCCGGCCGTCCAGCTCCGCGTGCCGCGCCACCTGGGCGACCGCGTCGCGTGCAAGCAGGGTGTAGCAGCGATCGGGGTCGGACTGCTCCCGCATGAAGGCCCGGAACAGCGCGAGCGAACGGCGCAGTGAGGGGTCCCGCAGCGGGCGTTCGGCGAGCTCAGTCATGGCGGCCCGCCTGGCGCGGGGAGGGGATGGTCGGGAGGAGCGGGCCTGTGGCCGGGGCGGGGAGGGCTGGATCGGGCGCGGTTGGCGGGCCGGTCAGCTCGGCCGGATCGGACGGTATCGGTGGGCGGGACGGGATGGGCGGGCCAGGGGTTGTCGCCGGATCGGACGGTATGGGCGATCCCGGTGATACGGGTGACTCGGCGGGCGTGGACAGGGCCGTGCGCCAGGCCTCGGCGGGGGTCGGTCGGCCCGTGGCGTCGGCTTCCGCGGGCTTGGACAGGGCGGTCCGGCAGGGTTCCGTGGGTGTCGAGCGGCTCGTGCCGTAGGTCTGCGCGGGTGTGGAGCGAGTCGTGTCGTGGTCCTCTGGGGGCGTGGACAGGGCGGTCCGGTAGGCCTCCGTGGGTGTGGAGCGGCTCGTGCCGTAGGCCTCCGTGGGTGTGGAGCGGCCCGTGCCGTAGATCTCCGCAGGTGTCGAGCGAGTCGTGTCGTAGTCCTCTGGGGGCGTGGACAGGGCGGTTCGGTAGGCCTCCGCGGGCGTCGAGCGGCTCGTGCCGTAGATCTCCGCAGGTGTCGAGCGACTTGTGCCGTAGCCCTCCGCGGGCTCGGACACCGCGGTACGGCAGGCCTCCGCGCGCATCGACCGGGCTTTGCCGATGGCCTCCGCCAGCGTCGGCCCGCCCATGCCGCATGCCTCCGCCGCCACCTCGCCGAACTGCCGGACCGTGCTGCTCCAGCGGAACTGTTCCGCACGTGCCTGGGCCGCGCGGCCCATGATCGAGCGGCGTTCCTGGCTGAGGGCGAGGCTGCACCAGGCGGCGGCGAAGGAGCTTTCGCCGCCGGCCAGGACGCCCGTCACCCCGTCCACGACGGAGTCGCGGAGCCCCGGGATGTCGAAGCCGACGGCCGGGGTCGCCCGTGCGGCGGCCTCGGTGACCACGAGGCCCCAGCCCTCCACCAGGGACGGATGCAGCAGCAGCCATGCCTCGCACAGCAGCCGGTGCTTCTCGGCCTCCGAGACCCGGCCGGTGAACACCACATCGGGCCCGGCCATGGCCTCAAGCCGCTCCCGCTCGGGGCCGTCACCGACGATCACGAGCCGGCCGCCGGTCACCGGACGCACCCGCTCCCACAGCCGCAGCAGCAGGTCGATGCGCTTGTACTCGACCAGCCGCCCCACGGCCACGAACAGCGGCTCGGCGGACTTGGGCAGCAGCGGTCCGGGGTCCTCGACGCCGTTGTGGACCACTCTGATCCGCTCCGGTGCCACGCCGATGCCGCGCAGCGCCGCCGCGGTGGAGTCGGACACGGCGACCATCAGGCTGTCGCGGTGCGAGCCCGACAGCGCCCAGTGCTCCAGCCTGCGGCCGAGGCGGGCGACCGGGCCCGGGTAGCGCATGTCCCACAGGTCGGTGTGCACGTGGTTGACCAGGCACAACGTCGGGCCCTTGTGCCACAGCGGAGCCAGGTACGGCATGCCGTTGCACACCTCCACCAGCAGATCGCAGTCGCCGACCTGACGGGCGTACGCCCGCCTGGCGCGCAGGAAGTGACCGGCGTCCCCGCCCGCCGACACCACGCGGTAGTCGCGGTACGCGGCCGGCCCGCCGCACAGCAGGGTGACCTGGTGGCCGGCCGCGGTCAGCCCGCCGGCGACGCGGTCGACGAGCAGTTCCGAGCCGCCGGCGGCCGGGTTGCCCAGGTCACGGCGGGCAAGGAAGACGATCCGGCGGGGGAACGGGGACGGGTCGGCGGCGGTGACGTCGGCGCCGGGACGAGCGGTACGGGGATGAGCGGGGGCGAAGTGCTCCTGGCCGGGGACCAGGGAAGGAGCGTGCTGGGGCATCGGTGCTCCAACTCGTCGGTGGGGGATCTACGGGGCGGCTCAAGGGGAAGCCGGGCGTCCGGGAAGACACGCTGGGTGGTGACGTTGTGTGACGGTTGGGCCGGTCCGGGAGAACGCTGGCTTACCGGTAGGTAACGTCAGTTTTCGGAAAGGCAGTTCGATCTGGCTACGCACGTACGTGACAATTTCCGGCCGTCCGTGGGCCCGGATCAGTCATCTGTGTGAGTCCTGTCGACGGCCTGTGAGGCGCCGCCCACCGCGGGACGCCGCCGCCCGCGGACCAGCAGGATCACCCCCGCGGCCGCGAGCACACCGCCCGCGACCGTGCCGAGCGCGGGCGCCGTCTCCCCGAGGACCTCCAGCCGCCGACTGTCCCGGGACGTCTGCGCCACCTGGGCGCGCCGGGTCGCATCGGTGAACTCCAGCCGGTCGCTGGCCAGCAGCGTGACCGCGTCGTGCCGGGCGCCGGGAGCCCGAAGCGTGACCTTCGGTGCGATCCGCGCGTTCATGATCCGGCCCGTACGGCGCTCCACCGCCAGCTCGATCCCGGCGTCGGCGTACCACTCCTCGGCCCGCACCTGGTCCTGTCGCGGCCGCCCCACCAGCGTTCCGGGCACCTGGCGGAAAACGCCCGTCGGCTTCGGTGCCACGGTGCCGGCGAAGACGTAGCCCTCCTGGCCGAGAACCGTCGTGGTGCCGGTGAACTTCAGCGGTACGGCCGCGCCCAGCACGTCGTCCCACCAGGTGTACGTACGTCGCCGCACGTCGAAGGGGAACTTCAGGTACGCGTCGCCCCGGAACGACGGCTGCTCGCCGCAGCAGTGCACCGGCAGGTTGGTGCGCCGGTCGGTGACCCAGCGCTCCGTGGTCCACTGCAGTGACCTGCGCGGATCCCGCAGCGGCAGGGTCTTCGGGGTGTCGATCTGCGTGGACACGTTCCACACCGCGTTCCCACTGCGCTCGCCGGCGGCCACATCGCCCACGATCCGGCGGGTGATCGTGATCTGCTTCCCGTCCACCGTGGCCAGGGCCGATGCGTCGAAGTAGCTGCCCGTCCCGGTGAGGACCGAGGTCGTGTCGACGTCCACCGGCGTGCGTTTCGCGCGCGGCTCCACGTACTGGCCCAGCAGCTGGCCGAAGACCAGCACGAACACACCCAAACCGAGCAGAGCGAGCGGCAGAACGGAAGCTGTACGGCGCATGAGGGCACTCCGGTGGCAGCGGAAAGATGCGAACCGTGCGACAGTGCGGGGGACGGTCCGGCTCACCCGGGGCGAAAGCGGCCTACCGGGGAGTAAGTAGTTATGACCGGCGAAATTAAGCCGCTATTGACTCACTGTCAACACCGACTTAATACTGATCGTGCCGGACCGGGCCGGAACGCTGGGTGACAACCTCATCGACCGAGAGGCTCCTCGTCCCCATGCAAAGAATCTTCGCCGCCCTCCTGACGTGCGTACTCTCCGCCGCTCTGGCCGCGGCCGCCGCCGTCGGCCTCGTCTCCGCCCTGAACGCCACTCCCGAGCAGCCGAACGTGCCGCTCGTCACCTTCCCCGACCTGGCGGGCGACCGGGCGGCGCCCGCACCCTTCGATGCACGCCACTGATCGCCAGGAGGTGCTGCCCGTGCCCGCGCCCCCCGCCTGGCACAAGGTGCCGCCGGAACAGGTGCAGCGGTTCGCCGCTCTGGCCATGCAGCAGGTCCCGGCCATCGCGCAGGACATACTGCGCGCCATGCGTGAGGAGTACCCGGGGCTGGAGCTCACCACCGACGAAAAGGGCGAGCCGAAGGCGCTCCTGGCGATCCGGCTGGCCCTCGAGAACTTCGTGGCCCGGCTGACGGCCGACATCGAACGGCCCCGTGAACTCCCAGAAGTTTTCCGGGAGTTCGGCCGCACCCAGGCCGAGCGGGGACGGCGCTTCGACTCCCTCCAGGCGATCTACCGGCTGAACGTACGACTGGCCTGGCGCAGCCTCGCCGAGCTCGGGCAGAAGGTCGACATGCCCCCGCCCGCGATGTACGAACTCGCCGAGTCCGCGTTCGAGTACCTCGACGAGCTCGTGTCCCATTCGCTGGACGGCTACGCCGAGGTCGCCGCGGGCCAGGCCGGGGAGCGCCTGCGCCGCCGGCGACTGCTGATCGACCTCCTGCTCACCGAGCACCGCACCGACCCGACCCCGGCCCTCGCCGAACGCGCCGCCGCCCTCGACTGGCCCCTGCCGGACGAGGTCGCCGTGGTTGTGCTGCTCCGTCCCGCCCAGCAGCTCGTCACCCCCGCCCTCGGCGAGGAGGTCCTGCAGGACATGGAGGGCGAACACCCCCGCCTGGTGCTCCCCGACCCCGACGCACCCGGCCGCATCGAGCGGCTGCACCGCGCCATGGGCGGCTGGTCGGGCGCCATCGGCCCCAGCGTGCCCGTCACGCGGGCCGCCACCTCACTGCGCTGGGCGGCGGCGGCCGTCGACATGATCCAGAAGGGGCTGCTTCCCCAGGACCGGCTGCTGCGCTGCAGCGACCACACCGAAGCGCTCGTCCTGCTCCCCGCCGAGGAACTGATCGACGACCTCGCCCGCCGCCGGCTGGCCCAACTGACCGAAGCCGGACCGGAACACGCCCGCCGCCTGGCCGAGACACTGCTCGCCTGGCTGGAGACCCAGGGCGGCGCACCCGAGGTGGCCGCCCGGCTCGGCGTCCACCCTCAGACCGTACGCAACCGTCTGCGCCAGATCCGGGACCTGTGGGGCGAGGACCTGGACGACCCCGACCGCCGCTTCGAACTCGAACTGGCGCTGCGGACACGGCGGTTGCGGGGGGACCTGTCCGCCCCGGGCGACTGACCGGCACGGCTCCGGCTCGCCGAGCCTGCACGACTGCCGGTTCACCGCCGGCTCCTGGTGCCCGGGCCCGCTGTGCGGTGGTGGGTGCTGACACCGCCGCCCGAGACGACCGAGAAGAACACCGAACTCCCGGACGATCGCGCCCAGTTCGCGTCGGTCTCTCCGCTGGATGTTCATCGACACGCCCGGTGCCGGGAACCGAGCCGTCCGGCATCGATGACCGGGATCAGGCGGCGGCCGCGGCCTCCGCCCGCGCCACCAGGTCCAGGGCGATGTCGGTGATCATGTCCTCCTGGCCGCCGACCATGCCACGGCGGCCGACCTCGACCAGGATGGTCCGCGTGTCGAGACCGTGGCGGGCGGCAGCGGTCTCCGCGTGGCGCAGGAAGCTCGAGTACACGCCCGCGTAGCCGAGGCTGAGCGTCTCGCGGTCCACTCGCACCTCGCGGTCCTGCAGCGGTCGTACGACATCGTCGGCCGCGTCCATCAGCGGGAACAGGTCGCAGGCGTGCTCCCAGCCCATCAGGTCGGCGACCGCGACGAACGCCTCCAGCGGGCAGTTGCCCGCGCCCGCGCCCTGTCCCGCGAGGGAGGCGTCGACGCGTACGGCGCCGTTCTCGACGGCGACCACGCTGTTGGCGACGCCGAGGCCGAGGTTGTGGTGGGCGTGGATGCCCAACTCCGTTGCGGGGTCGAGGACTTCGCGGTAGGCGCGGAAGCGGTCGCGGACGCCGTCCATCGTCAACCGGCCGCCTGAGTCGGTGACGTACACGCAGTGGGCGCCGTAGGACTCCATCAGCTTGGCCTGGCGGGCGAGTTCGGCGGGCTCGGCCATGTGGGACATCATCAGGAACCCGGCCACGTCCATGCCCAACTCGCGGGCGGCGGCGATGTGCTGGGCGGCGATGTCGGCCTCGGTGCAGTGGGTGGCGATGCGCACTGAGCGGATGCCCAGGGTGTGCGCCTGCCGCAGATCGTGCAGGGTGCCGATGCCGGGCAGCAGCAGTGTGGTGGGCACCGCGTGCTGCGTGACGTCGGTGACGGCCTCGATCCACTCCCAGTCGGTGTGGGCGCCGACGCCGTAGTTGATGCTGGAGCCGGACAGCCCGTCGCCGTGCGCGATCTCGATCGCGGCCACCCCGGCGGCGTCGAGTGCGGCGGCGATGGTGCGGGCCTGCTCGACCGTGTAGCGGTGGCGGACGGCGTGCATGCCGTCCCGCAGGGTCACGTCCTGGACGTAAAGACGGGTCATCGGGAGGCCACCTCCGTGGCGACGGGGAGGGCGGACATGCGCTCGGCGGTGCGCAGCGCGGCCGAGGTCATGATGTCGAGGTTGCCGGCGTAGGCCGGGAGGTAGTGGGCGGCGCCCTCGACCTCCAGGAAGACGGACACCTTCAGGGCGTCGCCCGCGCCGGGCGCGAGGGTGCGCAGCGGGTCGTCGGACGCCACCCGCTCGAACTGCACCTTCTGCTTGAGCCGGTAGCCGGGCACATACGTCTGCACCCGGCCGACCATCTCCTCGACGGACGCGGCGACGGCCTCGGTGGCGCATTCGGAGACCAGACAGTGCACGGTGTCCCGCATGATCAGCGGGGGTTCGGCCGGGTTGAGCACGATGATCGCCTTGCCGCGCGCGGCGCCGCCGACCTGCTCGATGGCGGAGGACGTGGTCTCGGTGAACTCGTCGATGTTCGCCCGGGTTCCGGGGCCGGCCGAGCGTGAGGCGATGGAGGCGACGATCTCGCCGTAGTGCACCGGGCTCACGGAGTTGACGGCCGCGACGATCGGGATCGTGGCCTGGCCGCCGCAGGTGACCATGTTGACGTTCGCCGCGTCGAGATGGGCGTCGCCGTTGACGGGCGGGACGACGTACGGGCCGATGGCGGCGGGGGTGAGGTCGACGAGGGTGCGGCCGAGCGGGCGCAGTACGTCGTCGTGGTGGCGGTGGGCGCCGGCCGAGGTGGCGTCGAAGACGATGTCGACGTCCGCGAACTCGTCCAGTTTCACCAGCCCTTCGACTCCCTCGTGGGTGGTGGCGACCTTCAGGCGGCGGGCGCGGGCCAGGCCGTCGGAGTCCGGGTCGATCCCGGCCATCGCGGCGATCTCCAGGCTCTCCGACAACCGCAGGATCTTGATCATGAGGTCGGTGCCGATGTTGCCCGACCCGATGACGGCGACTTTGGTCCTGCTCACTGCTGGTCTCCTTCCGGGGCGAACCCGACTCGCACGGAGCCCAGGTCGAGGATGTGCGCCTCGAACACGTCACCGGGGGCGGCCGGAGCCATCGGGCCCAGGGCGCCGGTCAGCACGAGGTCGCCGGCGCGCAGCGGGTCGCCGCGCTCCGCGAGGGCGGAGGCCAGCCAGACCGCCGCGTTCAGGGGACTGCCCAGGCAGGCGGCGCCGGTGCCCTCGGAGGCGGTCCCGCCGTTGCGGGTCATGGTCATCGTCACGGCGCGCAGGTCGACGGCGGTGAGCGGCACGGGCGTGGCGCCGAGGACGTACAGGCCGCAGGAGGCGTTGTCGGCGACCGTGTCGACGAGGGAGATGTCCCAGCCGGCGATACGGCTGTCGACGATCTCCAGCGCGGGCAGGGCGAAGTCGACGGCACGCAGCACGTCGACGATCGTGCACTCCCGGTGCGGCAGATCGCGGCCGAGCACCAGCGCGACCTCGGCCTCCACCTTGGGCTGCAGCAGCCGCCCGCCGGGCACCTCACCGCCGTCGGGCACGGCCATGTCGGCGAACAGCGCGCCGAAGTCGGGCTGGTCCACGCCGAGTTGGCGCTGCACGGCCGGAGAGGTCAGGCCGATCTTGCGGCCGACGATGCGGCGCCCGGCGTCCAGCCCGCGCCGGACGTTCAGCTGCTGCACGGCGTACGCGGCCTCGAGATCGCCGGAGTCGAGGAGACCGCGCACCGGAGCGCAGGCGACCTGGGTGCGGGTGGCCTCCTCCAGCAGGTCGGCGGCCTTGACCACGGCCGGTGGGGCGGGGTTCGACACGGGATGCCTCCAAGGGGCAGGAGAAGCGGCGGCTCGGAATCGATATAGACAGTCGGCTCGTGAACACACAAACTTTGTTCCGTGACACGGAACAGTGCGAGCGGCAGCATGCTGGAGAAGGCGACGATCATCCTCGATGCCTTCAGGCCGAGCGGCGGTCCGTTCCGCCTGTCGGAACTCTCGGAGCGCACGGGCATCCCCAAGCCGACGGTCCACCGGCTGGCGGCGGACCTCGTCCGGCTGGGCTGGCTGGAGCGCTCGGGGCCGCAGTACCGGCTCGGCGCGAAACTGTTCGAGCTCGGCTCGCTCGTCCCGCACCGGCTCGACCTCCGCGAGACGGCTCTGCCCTTCCTGCAGGACCTTTTCGAGGCCACCCGTGAGACGGTCCACCTCGGAGTCCGCGAGGGCATGGACGTCGTCTACCTGGAGCGCATGCACGGCCACGAGGCGCTGCAACTGCCCTCCCGCATCGGCGGCAGCCTGCCCCTGAGCTGCACCGGGGTGGGCAAGGCGCTGCTCGCCTTCTCAGGCCCGGAGCTGACCGAGGAGCTGCTGTCCGGGCCACTGCCGAGCCTGACGCCTTACTCCATCACCGACCCGGCGCGTCTGCGGATGACCCTGGAGAAGATCCAGGTCTCGGGTCTCGCCTACGAGGAGCAGGAGGCCGCCCTGGGTGTGAGCTGCATCGCGGCTCCGGTCTTCGCCGGCGGCACCACGGTCGCCGCCCTCTCGGTGGCCGTCCCCCGCGCACGCTTCAGCCCGGCCCAACTCGCGCCCGCGGTACGGACGGCGGCGCTGGGGCTGTCGCGGGTGCTGCGTGGGGGTGGCTGACAGGTCGTCGATCGGCCGGGTGCCCCTAACCGCAATACGGGCCACTGCTCGCCGCCATGCGGGTGGCGGCATCGAACACGAGCCGCGCGTGCAGCTCGAACATCCCCACCAGGTCGACGGCGTCACCGTTGACCTCCCGGTGCACGAACAGGCCGTCGGCACCGGCCACGGCGTAGGCCGTGAGAGTGCGGACGTCCTCCTCGTTCAAGCCGGGGAACAGCCCGCGGGTCACTTCGGCGATCCTCCGGCCGGCGATCTCGCGGACCTCGAGGAACACCGTCCGCCCGCGCGGCTCCGTCGGCCGCCGCTCCAGCGCCAGCATGAGGCCGAGGCGCAGGAAGTCCGGCGCGTCGACCAGTGAATTCGCCACGTTCGCCGCCATGGCGGTCACCCGCTCCAGTGGAGTGCCGGTCTCCTCGCCCGGCAACTCCACGGCCGCGAGCCAGCTTTCGAAGCTGCGCTCGATGACCGCGGCGATCAGATCGTCCTTGTCCTGGAAGTGCCAGTAGATCGAGCTCGCGGGCAGTCCGCACTTGGCGCTGACCGCCGCGATCGACGTGCCCTCGTACCCGCGCTCGCCCGCGATCTCGACCGTCGCGTCGAGAATCCGCTGCCGCGACTCCACCCCGTTGGCCCGCTTCCTGCGCGCCGTCTGCGGCCTGGTCATGCGATGCGCCCTCCCGTCGTGCCGGCACTTGACCGTCTCCGGGAGCGAGCTTACCGTATCGACCATTCCAATTGGAGTAAGCGCTACAGCAAGAGCCGATGATGAGCGGGACGACAGTGAGGTGGCCTGGTGAGCGAAGTCAGCGCCAAGGACAGAGCCGACGACAGCGCGTACGACGTGGCGGTGATCGGCTACGGGCCCACGGGGGTGACCGCCGCGAACCTGCTCGGCGGGCTGGGCCTGCGGGTCGTGGTGATCGAGCGCGACGCGGAGGTCTTCTCCCGGGCCCGGGCGATCTCCACCGATGAGGAGGTCGTACGGATCTGGCAGCGCATCGGCCTGGCCGACCGGCTCAAGCGGGACATGCTGGCCGAGCGGCCGCTCGACTTCGTCGACGCCCGCGGCCGGACCTTCGTCAGCGCACATCCCTCGCCGCGCGGCCACGGCCACCCGCCGCAGATGTTCATCTACCAGCCCGCCCTCGAGCAGGTCCTGCGCGACGGCGTCGACCGCTACCCGAACGTGGAGATCCTGCTCCGGCACGAGTGCCTGCGGCTGCGCCAGGACGCCGACGGCGTCGAGCTCACCGTGGTCTCCGCAGTCGACGATTCCGTGCGACGCCTGCGTGCGCAGTACGTCATCGCCGCCGACGGCGGCTCCAGCCTCACCCGTGCGCAGCTCAACGTGGGCTACGAGGGCCGCACTTACGAGGACCGCTGGGTGGTCATCGACACCGAGATGCTCAAGCCGTGGCCGGACCACGACCGGCTGCGCTTCCGCTGCGACCCGGCCCGCCCGGCGGTCGACTGCCCGACCCCGCTCGGCCACCACCGGTGGGAGTTCCCGATCCTGCCCGGTGACGACGAGACGTACCTGACCACCGACGACGCGATCCACTCCATGGTCGCCAAGTACGGCATAGGCCGGGACCAGATCAAGATCCTGCGCGCCACCGTCTACAGCCATCACGTCCGCTTCGCCGCCCGCTTCCGTGTCGGCCGGGTCTTCCTGGCCGGTGACGCCGCCCACGCCATGCCGCCGTGGATCGGCCAGGGCATGGCGGCCGGCGTCCGGGACGCGGCCAACCTGTGCTGGAAGCTCGACGCCGTGCTGCGCGGGCAGCTGCCCGAGTCGGTCCTCGACTCCTACGAGGCCGAGCGCAAACCGCACGTCAAGGAGGTCACCAAGCGGGCGGTGTTCGTCGGCCGGATCATCACCGAGCGGCGGCGCGCGGTCACCCGGGTCCGCGACTCCGTGCTGCCGGTCCTGAACCGTGTGGCGGGCTTCAGCGACTGGCTGCAGGACTCCAACTGGATCCCCGTCGCCCACTACGCCGACGGCTTCCAGGCCCGGCCGCGCACCAAGGCCTCCGGCCACCAGATCCCGCAGCCCTGGGTGACCGGCCCCGACGGCGAACGCGTACGGCTGGACGACGTGCTCGGCGGCCGCTGGCTGCTCCTGCACCTCGGGCTGCCCACCCCGCAGCCGGCCTGGGAGCGCCTGGGCGTCGAGTCGTTGGCCGTCCTGCCGGTGGGCTCCCGGCCGGCCGAGGGCGCGGTCGTCGACAGCGACGGCGTCCTGCTGCCCTGGCTGACCGAGCACCGCGCGGCCACCCTCGCCCTGCGACCGGACGCCTACGTCTACGCCGCCGCACCCGCCGGAGCCCAACTCCCGCCGCCGCCCGCCGGATTCGCCCCGGCACCGCACCCGACCGCGACCACCACCGCCTGAGGACACCATGACCACGTACGCCGCACCGCCGTCGATGCAGGAGTCGCTGCTCGACGTCGCAGGCAAGAAGATCTTCGTCGCCGAGACGGGCGACGGCCCGCCCGTCCTGCTCCTGCACGGCGGCGGCCCCGGCGCCTCCGGCGTCTCCAACTACGCCCGGAACATAGGGGCGTTGGCCAAGGAGTACCGAGTCATCGTGCCCGACCTGCTCGGCTACGGCCGCAGCACCAAAGGAGTCGACGGCGCCGACCCGTTCGGTCACCTCGCCGACGGAGTACGCGGCCTGATGGACCAACTCGGCCTGCAGCGCGCCCACTTGGTGGGCAACTCCTACGGCGGCGCCGCCGCGCTGCGCCTCGCCCTGGACGCCCCCGACCGCGTCGACCGTATGGTCCTGATGGGCCCCGGCGGCATCGGCACCACCCGCGCCCTGCCCACCCCGGGACTCAACAGCCTGCTCAACTACTACTCCGGCGACGGTCCTTCGCGTCTGAAGCTGGAGAAGTTCATCCGCAACTACCTGGTCTTCAACGCCGCCGACGTCCCCGACTCCGTGATCGACGCACGCTACGAGGCCAGCATCGACCCCGAGGTCGTCGCGGCCCCACCGCTGCGCCGCCCGTCCGGCCCGAACGCCCTGCGCACCCTGTGGAAGATGGACTTCACCCGCGACAGGCGCCTCGACCGGCTGCCGGTGCCGACCCTGGTGCTGTGGGGCGCCGCGGACAAGGTCAACCGGCCCGCCGGCGGCCGGATGCTGGCCGACCGCATGCCCGACTGCGACCTGTACGAGGTGGCCAACACCGGCCACTGGGTGCAGTTCGAACGCGCCGAGCTGTTCAACCGCCTGTGCGCCGACTTCCTGGCAGGCCGCCGATGAACGCGGACGTCTTCGGCTCGGTCCACCTCGGCTACATCGTCATCGAGACCAACCGCTTCACCGACTGGCGCCGCTTCGGCACCGACGCCGTCGGCATGCACCGCGACGACCTCGACACCGACGTCGTACGCTTCCGCCTCGACGACCAGGAGTGCCGCTTCCTGCTCAGGCGCGGCCCGGCCGAGGACGTCGTGGCCACCGGCTGGCACATCGACGACCACGCCACCTTCGAGCAGATCGAGGCCCGCATACGGGCCCACGGCGTGCCGGTGCTCGAAGGCACCAAGGAGGAGGCGGAGTTGCGCGGCGTCGAACGCCTGCTGCGCTTCCCCGGCCCCAAGGGCATCACCCAGGAGATCTACACCACGCCCAGGACATCGGCGGAGCCCCTGCGGATGCTCGCCTCCGGCTGGGTCACCGGCGACTCGGGCATGGGCCACGTCGCCATCACCTCCGTCAAACCGGCCCTGATGCGCGGCTACTTCAACACCGTCTTCGACGCCCGCCTCACCGACTACATCGACGAGACCATCAGCGGCATCAAGCTCAAGATCCGCTTCCTGCGGGTCAACGAACGCCATCACTCCATCGCGATCGCCGCCGTCCGCGGCCTGCCGATCGACCCGATCCGCACCCGCGTCCAGCACCTCAACATCCAGGCGGCGAGCCTCGACGACCTCGCCCGCAGCTACGAGCGCGTGCACGAACTCGGCTTCGACATGGCCCTGTCCGTCGGCCGGCACACCAACGACAAGGAACTCTCCTACTACGCCCGCACCCCCTCGGGCTTCGAATGGGAGGTCGGCTGGAACCCGATCGTCATCGACGAGACCACCTGGCAGCCCAGCACCCACCAGGGCATCAGCATCTGGGGCCACACCCCCGTGGGCCAGACCATCATCGACAAACTCGACCAGTTCCGCCTCGGCGCCCGCTCCCTGGCCCGCCCGGAGAAGACGGTCCCGGCGCTCAGCGGGGCGGGCATTCCCGACGACTGACAGGTCCTACGACCGCCAGTAAGTCGGATCAGTCGGCGTCGGAGTCCGAGTCGGCGACGAGGTGGGTGAGGCGGTGCAGGAGGGTGACGAGCTGGGTGCGTTCGGCAGGTGTGAACGCCTCGTAGGCGCGGCTCTGGCGCTCCCGCAGCCGGGCCCGGAGCGCGGCGAGCAGCTCGGCTCCTTCCTCGGTGAGGTTGACCAGGACCCGGCGTTCGTCCTGGGGCGACCGGCGTCGCAGCACGATGCCCTTCGCCTCCAGCTGCTGCAGCATGCGAGTGGCGGTGGGGACGCTCACGTCGGCGGCGCCGGCCAGTCGGCTCACCGGGATGTCCGCTTCCGCGGCGAGCGGTTCGAGCAGTGCGACCTGGGCCAGGGAGAGCCCGCCGAAGCGCTCGGCGCCGGCCGAACGGGCCCGCCGCATGGCGACGAAGAGCGCGTCGGCCGCCCGCGCGAGCTCCTCCGCGCCGGCGTCGACGTCCGCTGTGACCTGCTCGACATTGTCCTTCTTGCTCATGAGGGGGTAACTTACCAGAGCAATGGTTAGCCACCTAAATATTAGGAGGCGAGGGAACGTATGTCCTCTCCGTATCGCATCGATGTCCACCAGCACCTCATCCCGCCGGCCTACCGCGAGGTGATGGACCGGCACGGCGCGACGGCCGCCGGCTGGCCCACCCCCGCCTGGGACGCGGCGAGCGCGATCGCGACGATGGACCGCCGGTCGATCGCCACCGGCATCCTCTCGATCAGCTCGCCCGGCACGCACTTCGGTGACGACACCGAGGCCCGCGCGGTCGCCCGCAGCGTCAACGAGTACGCCGCGGAGCTGGCCAAGGACCGGCCCGACCGCTTCGGCTTCTTCGCCTCGCTTCCGCTGCCGGACGTCGACGGCGCGCTCGCCGAGGCCGCGTACGCGCTGGACGAACTGCACGCCGACGGTGTGGTGCTGCTGTCCAACGTCCGCGGCCGCTACCTCGGCGACAAGGCGTACGAGCCGCTGTGGGAGGAGCTCGACGCCCGCGGCGCAGTGGTCTTCATCCACCCCGACGCGCCACCGCTGCCCATGCTGGAGGGCATGCCAGGCCCCCTGCTGGACTTCCCCTTCGACACCACCCGCACCGCCGTGCACATGACGCTCAACGGCGTGATGAGCCGGCACACCCGGATGAAGGTGATCCTCTCCCACGCCGGAGGCTTCCTGCCGTACGCCGCCTGGCGGTTCACCGGCGGCGCCCAGTTCAACCCCGGCACCACACCTCTCGGCATCCTCACCGATCTGCAGCGCTTCTACTTCGACACCGCCCTGTCCAGCACGCCGGCGGCCCTGCCCTCCCTGCTGGCCTTCGCCGCCCCCGGACACATCCTCTACGGCAGCGACTTCCCCTTCGCCCCGGAGGAGTCCGGCGTCCTGCTCGACTCGATGCTCGACGGCCACGAGGGCTTCGAACCCGGCCAACTCGACGCGATCAACCGCGGCAGCGCGGAAGTTCTCTTCCCGCGCCTTGTGGGAGCCTGATCGGGCGGGTGTAATTCCGGCGCGGGCCGAGCAGTGCAATGGGGCGAATTCCAGAGGCCTTTCGCGATCGCCTGAATTCACGATGAAACGATCACGGCAGAGGTGTGCTCGGCGGCCGCCAACTGCGCTCACGATCATTGCCGGGACCGATTGTCAGTGGCGCGTCCTACTCTCGCCGTATGACCTACAGCGTCTGGCACAGGGGCCTCGGCATCACGCTCGACCTGACCGAGGCGGATCTCGGGCACCCCGAATACCCACGGCTGCTCGACGAGATCTACGGCAATTACCAACCGGATCTTCTGTACTGCCTGGAAGCCCATGAGGACGAAGGGTTCATCTGCCCCGGCTTCATGGCCATCCGCAAGGTCAACGGCCGCCCGCACGCCATGCATGTGGCAAAAGGGGAACGCCCCGAGACGAAGGCCGAAAGCGATCTCCACAAGGCGCTCGGGGAATACACCGCCCAGGTCGCCACGGGGGAGGGTTTCCGGGTGAGTCGTCAGGAAGGCGCGGCGCAGGGCAAACACCGCACAGACCTGACCGTCCAGGGCGCCGACAGTCACCGGCTCGGCTACGAGATACAACTCGCCGCCATAGCGGGCGGTTCCGTCGACGAGCGCACCCGCGTCGCGCTCCGGGCCGGCGTCACCCCGCTGTGGCTCGTCAACAACGAGAACGCGATCCCGATCGACCGCGCGCCCTGGGCCCGCCTGAACGTGCAGAGCTGGCGGGACGTCACCGACCGCGCGGCCCTGCCGGTGCGCGGCGGCGTCAAGCAACTGCACATGTCCCGCTGCGACTGGAGCAACCCCGTCCCCTGCCCGCAGCAGGGCGCCGGTCGGTGCGGCGGCAGGCACGGCCTCTGGGAGCCCGTGCGCGGTCTCTACTACGACGACGTCATCCGCCGCACCGCCACCGGCGAACTCGTCTCGCTGTACATGCCGCACCCGGCCGGCCGCCGCGGCTGGCACATGTGGGTCACCCCGACGGACAAGGAGGAGTTCCTCGAAGGCCGCCCGGAACCCCTGCCGGGGCAACCGGTCGCGCCCCGGCTCGGCGAGAAGGATCTCAAGTCCGTTCTCCGGCAGCCCGATTGGGCCGCCGGCGATGTCCTGGAGGCGGGCATACGGACCGAGCTCACCCGCGCGCGTGACGACGAACGGCCCATCGACGCCTCGCTGTGGCACACCGAGCCGGGCCCGTCCGAGTTCTCCCGGCCCTTCACCGTGGGCGAGTTCGTCATCCCCGGCGACCTGGTCGCCGCCCGGCGCACCTTCACCAGGGCGCTCGAGCACTGCGCGGACATCGCCGCGCGCCTGCCGAGCGGTGCGGACATCGCGGCGGGACGCGCCGAGATCGCCGACGACCAGCGTGAACGCCTGGCCGACGCGCGCGAGCGGTGCCGGCGTCTCGCCGAGGAGATGCACACCCATCCCTGGTGGGAGACGGTCGGCGACCGGCACGCGGCGCGGGAGGCACTGACACACGCGGCGACTCACGATCACGTGGCATAGACGTTTCGTCCAAGTGCTGGACTTGTGGCCTAATGGAGGGAAGGGTGGATCAGCGCTGGATCGTGCAAGGACGGGGGCTTGATCGTGCGGGGACCAGGAGTGCGTCATGGCGGCTGAAGCGGGCCTCGATGCCGAGCGGGATGCGATCATCGCCGCGCTCAGACCCGTCGTCGACGGGATCGTCGCGACCTTCGGGCCGGTGTGCGAGGTGGTGCTGCACGACTACCGGCGGCCGGACAAGTCGGTCGTCGCCGTCGCCGGCTCGGTGACCGGGCGGGACGTGGGCGGCGCGATGAGCGAGATCGGAATGCGCGTCCTCGCCCGCGGCGACCAGGCGGCCGACGAGCTGAACTACGCCACCCGCACCCGGGCCGGCAAGCCGGTCAAGTCGTCCACGATCGTGCTGCGCGACTCCACGGGATCCGTGTTCGGCGCCCTGTGCGTCAACGTGGACCTCGGCGCGGTCGGCGAGGCGCACGCCCTGCTCGGCGCACTGGCCGGCCTCGGCCCCGCGGTCGCCGAGGCGCCGGTCACCACCTTCGGCAACGACATCGACTCCGTCGTGGACGCCATCCTCGACGGCCACCGGCTCAGGGAGCACCAGTCCTGGGCGGGGATGGACCGCACCGAGCGCCTCGAGCTGTTCCGCAGCCTCGACGACCAGGGCGTCTTCGCCGTGCGCCGCGCAGTGGAGCAGGTCGCCGCCCGGCTCGGCATCTCCCGCGCCTCCGCCTACAGCTACCTCTCGCAGGCCCGCGCCGCCACCGACCCGACCACCGCAGGAGGACACGCGTGAGCACCACCACCCCGCCGGTCACCCTCGACGACATCCGCGACGCCGCCGACCGGCTCAAGGGCGTCGCGCACCGTACCCCGGTGCTGCGCTCGCGGACCCTCGACGCGCTCGTCGGCGCCGAGGTCTTCCTCAAGTGCGAGAACTTCCAGCGCATGGGCGCCTTCAAGTTCCGCGGCGCCTACAACGCGGCCTCCCGGCTCACCCCCGAGCAGCTGGCCCGCGGCATTGCCGCCTACTCGTCCGGCAACCACGCCCAGGCCGTCGCCCTCGCCGCCCGCGAGCTCGGCACCACCGCCGTCATCGTCATGCCCGAGGACGCCCCCCGCTCGAAGGTCGACGCCACCCTCGGCTACGGCGCCGAGATCGTGACGTACGACCGCTACACCGAGGACCGTGTCGCCGTCGGCGAGGCCCTGGCCGCCGAGCGGGGCCTCGCGCTCATCCCGCCCTACGAGCACCCGCACGTCATGGCCGGGCAGGGCACGGCGGCGCTCGAACTCCTGGAGGAAACAGGGGAGTTGGACGCGCTGATCGTGCCCGTCGGCGGCGGCGGGCTGATCGCCGGGTCCGCCACCGTGGCCAAGGGCCTGCACCCAGGGATCCGTGTGCTCGGCGTCGAACCGGAGGCCGGTGACGACACCAAGCGGTCCCTGGAGGCGGGCCGGCGGGTCAGTATCCCCGTGCCGCGCACCATCGCCGACGGGCAGGCCCTGCACACGCCCGGCGAGCTGACCTTCTCCGTCAACCGGCGGCTCGTCGACGGGATCGCCCTCGTGTCCGACGAGGAGATCCGTGACGCCATGCGGTTCGCCTTCGAGCGGCTGAAGATCGTCGTGGAGCCGAGCGGGGCCACCCCGCTGGCCGCGCTGCTCGCCGGGCGTGCGGGTGCGCTGCCGCGCCGGATCGGGGTCATCGTCTCCGGCGGCAATGTGGATGCGGACCGCTTCGCCCGGCTGTGCGGCAGGGACGCCGAGCAGACGGGCTAGAGGGCCGTCAGGACCAGAACTCGTTGCCCTTGTCGATGTCCTCGACGCACTCGTCGAGGTCGCTGATCTTGTCCCCGACGATCCGGAAGACGATGCCTCCGTTCTCGTCGATCCGCTTGTCGCCCCGCTGGGCGGTGAAGCGGTGCATGGAGACGGCATGGCCACGGCCGTCCACGAGGATGGTGCGCAGCTCGACCTTCATGGTCCCGCCCGTCTCCTCGAAGAGCCGGCGGTAGTAGTCGAGGGCCGCGTCGACTCCCTTGAAGTCGCCGGACAGCGGGTGGCTGCCGGGGACGTGGTGCGTGGCGTCACTGGTCATCAGCGAGCGCAGGGTGTCCATGTCACCGCGCGAGAAGGCTTCGTAGCCCTTGCGGACGAGTTGAGCGTGGGGGTGTTCAGCCACGATGATCGCCACCTTTCTGGTGGTTCGGCGATGGCGGCCTCCGCGCCCCATTCTCCGCTCGTTCGACCGACTTGTCCGCTCAACGGCGTTTTACGCCTTCTCTCGGATGGCGGCGCCGACTGGACGGGCGGACGATGGTGTGGTGGGCGGGGCTCGCAAGGAAGGGAGCCGTCATGCTTGAGATCAAGGCCGTCGACAAGCCCGACGAGCGGCGCGACTTCCCGCGCGGACACCTCGAAGCGTGCCATATGACCGGGCTCGACTTCGCCGTGGGAACCTTCGAACCGGGCTGGAAGTGGTCCGAGTCCGTGGGTCCGATCGCCGGGACGGAAACCTGCCAGGTCCACCACAACGGGTACTGCGTCTCGGGGCGCATGCGCGTACACATGGACGACGGCGCCGAGCAGGAGGTCGGACCGGGCGACGTGTTCGTGATATCGCCGGGGCACGACGCCTGGGTGGTCAGCGAAGAACCCTGCGTGGTCTACGACTTCGCAGGCCAGATGGCGACGGAGTACGCCAAGGCGAAGGGCTAGGACGACATCCCTGCTGCCGGTCCGCTCAGACCGGCAGCAGGTGTGCGATCAACGCGCTGAGCTGGCGGGCGTTGCGGCACTCGTGCATCTCGACCAGTTCGGCGTACTCGGGTGCGGCGGAGTCGCCCGTGCCCCACTGCGCGTGGGGCTCGGGGTTCAACCAGTAGACGCGGCGCGCGCGTTCACCGATGTGCCGTACGGCCGCCAGGTTCGGGTCGCTCATGTTCGTACGGGCGTCGCCCAGCACGAACACCGTGGTGCGCGGGCTCACCGCGTCGCCGTAGCGCTCCGCGAACTCGCCCAGCGCCACGCCGTAGTCGCTGCTGCCGTGCCAGCCCGTGAGGGTCGCCTCCGTGCGGATGCGGGCGCCGAGCCCCTCCGGATCGGCCGTGCCGTGCTCGAGCAGCCCGGTCACCTCGTCGATCCGGTTGACGAAGGCGAACACCCGGATCTTGCTGAACTGGTCGTGCAGCGCCTGCACCAGCAGCATCGTGAAGTCCGAGAACCCGGACACCGAGCCCGACACATCGCACAGCAGGACCAGTTCGGGCCGGACCGGACGGCGCCTGCGCAGCACCGGCTTCATCGGCACCCCGCCCGTCGACAGCGAACCGCGCAGCGTGCGCCGCAGGTCGATGCTGCCGCGCGAGGCACGGCGCCGGCGCGCCGCGAGCCGGGTGGCGAGCTTGCGGGCCAGCGGCTGAACCGTCCTGCGCAACTCGGCGAGTTGGAGCTTGCCGGCGTAGAGGAAATCGACCCGGTCGGGGGTCGTGGCCACCGCACGGCGGGCGAGCTCGTCCCGGTCGCGCCGCTCGGCGACCCGGCGCCGCGCCTCCACGGCCACCTGCCTGCGGAAGGTCTCGATACGCCGCCGGATCTCGTCGTCGAGCAGCCGGTCGCCGAACCCGGAACTCCCGTTCCGCGCCCGGACGTCGTCGCGGACGCGGGCGAACAGCGTCTGCGGACGGAGCCGGTCGAGCGTCTGGTGCGACGACCAGCCGTCCGACCCGGGCGAACCGTAGCCGCCGAACCCGTCGACCGCCTCCGCCGCCAACTGCCCCATCAGGACGGTGTCGCCCGCGGCCAGCGCTGCGGCGAGCCGGTCGCGCAGGTCGTCCCGGTCCCCGGGCCCGGTGTCGGGACCACCGACGCCCCGCGGAAAGTACAGGTCGAAGACCGGGTCGAACACCTGCCGTTGCGCGGGGCCGTGCAGCAGCGTCGCGGCCAGCCCCTCCCGCAGCAGCTCACGGTCCGCGAGCCCCAGCTCGGCCACCGCCTGCGCCGCATCCACGGTCTCGCCGGTGCCGATCCGCATGCCGTGCGCGCGCAACGCGCCGACCAGGGACGTGAGCCGATCCGCGACACCGGGCGCGGTCATACGGCGTCCAGGTCCAGCTTGGCTGATGCCTTCAGGACGTCGTCCTGGTGCTTGAGCAGGACGCCCAGGCTGTCCCGTACGACGGTCTCGTCGAGCGTGTCGGCGCCGAGCGCGAGCAGCGTGCGCGCCCAGTCGATCGTCTCCGCGACCGACGGCACCTTGCGCAGGTCCATCGCCCGCAGCGCACCCACCACCCGGACCACGGAAGTGGCCAGCGCCTCGTCGAGCCCCGGCACCTTCAGCCGTACGATGCGACGCTCCAACTCCTCGTCGGGGAAGCCGATGTGCAGGAAGAGGCAGCGGCGGCGCAGCGCCTCGGACAGCTCGCGGCTGGCGTTGGAGGTCAGCACGACGAAGGGGCGGCGGGCCGCGGTGATCGTGCCCAGCTCCGGGACGGTGACCTGGAAGTCGCTGAGCACCTCGAGGAGCAGGCCCTCCACCTCGACGTCCGCCTTGTCGGTCTCGTCGATCAGCAGCACCTTGGGGTCGTCGCCGCGGATGGCGGTCAGCAGCGGGCGCGGCAGCAGGAACTCCTCGCTGAAGATGTCCGTGCGCGTCTCGTCCCACGTCTCGTCACGGCCGGCGCTGATGCGCAGCAGCTGCTTGGCGTGGTTCCACTCGTACAGCGCCCGGGACTCGTCGACGCCCTCATAGCACTGCAGCCGCACCAGCCGCGCCCCCGCGACCTCGGCCACGGCCTTGGCGAGCTCCGTCTTGCCGACCCCGGCGGGGCCCTCCACCAGCAGCGGCTTGCCCAGGCGGTCGGCGAGGAAGACGGTCGTGGCGACCGCGGGCGAGGCGAGGTAGCCGGTGGCGGCGAGACGCGCGGAGACGTCGTCGACGGAAGTGAACAACGGGACCTCCCAGGTGGGCGACGATGTCTGGCCACCTATCTAAGCGCTTGTTCAGCGTCCTTGTCACCCCGGGATCCGGGAGCCCACCCCGGGTATACCGATCGGTTTCCGCACCTGACCTGGCGCGGTACCCTCGCCGTATGGCCACGACAGACAAGGCGTCCCCCAGGGACCGGCTGCTCGACGCGGCGGCCGAGCTCTTCTACCGCGACGGCGTCTCCATCGGCGTAGAAGCGCTGTGCAGGACGGCCGGAGTCTCGAAGCGGTCGATGTACCAGCTCTTCGAGAGCAAGGACGAGGTGCTCGCGGCGAGCCTGGAGCGGCGCGCGCCCGGATACGCGGCGCAGCTCACGGCCGGTGCGGACGAGGCCGACACACCGCGGGAGCGGATCCTGTACGTCTTCGAGCGGGCCGAGAAGCTCTCGGCCGAGCCCGAGTACCAGGGCTGTCCCTACCTGGCCGCACTCGTCGAGCTGAAGAACCCCGAACACCAGGCGAGCCTCGTCGCCCGCGCGGCCAAGCAGCAGCTGCAGGACTCCCTCCGCGCCCAGGCGGAACTCGGCGGAGCCCGGGATCCCGAGCTCCTCGCCCGTCAGCTGATGCTGATCTTCGACGGCGCGAGCGCCCGCGCCGGCGCCCGCATCGAGACGCTCGACGGGCTCACCACCACGACCGTGACGACGCTGCTGGACGCGGCGGGCGTGCAGTAACGGAAGGGCGGCCGCCGAAGCAGCCGCCCTCCCCGAAGCAGATCGTGCTCATGCGGCCAGCGCCACCGCCTCCACCGCCGGAGCCCGCAGCACCCGCCGGGCCGTGACCAGGCTCGTCCCCAGGGTCACCGCCACGGAGACCGCGATGACCGCCAGGTAGATGCCGATGCCCTGGTGCGGCAGCACCGAGTCGGCGCGGACGACGGTGAACGGGACGATCCCCGCCAGCGCCGCCACGGTCCCGAGGAGCGCGCCCGTCACGGTCACGATCACGCCCTCGGCGGCCACCGTGCGCAGCACCTGCCCCGGCGTCGCCCCCGCCAGGCGCTGCTGCCCGAACTCACGGCTGCGGTAGGTCGTCGCCGCGTACAGCGAGTTGACCAGCATGACGCAGACGAAGACCACGATGATGCCGACGACCGTGAGGTTCAGGGTCTCGAGGTTCTTGGTCTCGACGGACTTCTTCAGCCCCGAGGCCTCGATGGCGTCGCTCTCCACCGCCTGCATGTACAGCGTGGCCGTGGCCATCGCCGTGAACAGGATCAACGGCATGAGGATCCCCGCGAGTTGGTGGACCCGCTCACGCAGATTCCGCACCGCCAGCCAGCCGCTTGCACCGGTCGGCTGCAGCCGGTCCAGCACGCCCGTCAGCAGCCGAGGCGACAGCAGAGCGAACCCGACGGACAGCAGGATCGCCCCGTACGCCGGCGGCGCCATCAGCGCCGCGTCCTTCGCGGAGAACGCGAACGTCGAGGTCACCGCCGTACCGCCCACGCCCAGAGCGGCGTACGCGAGCAACGTCCGCGCCCGGCCGCGCTGTTCACGCCGGCGCGTGGCCCGCCGTACGGCCAGGAACGCGGCACCCGCCGCGGCGAGCAGGGTGACGCCGACGCCGGAGTCCAGCGCGAACACACCGAAGGAGTAGTCCACGGACCGCGCCACCTGCCCGCTGTCGTGGAACGCCCCCAGCAGCGCGTGCCCGCCGAGCATCGCCGGACCGATCGCCAGCACCGCGCCGATGAGCGCCACGGCCACCGCCTCACCGACGACCATCCGCTTGATCTGCGCCGGAGTCGCCCCCGAGCAGCGCAGCAGCTCCAACTCCCCGGTCCGTTGCCGCACGTTGACCGTGAGCGTCGAGGCGACCGCGAAGAAGACCAGCAGGGTGCCGTAACCGCCGACCACGCTGGCCGAGGTGGTCAGGGTGTCGCGGCTGACCGCGTCCACGCCGGGCTGCCCCGCCGTGTCCTGCAGCGAGTTGAACATCATGATGATCACCGCGCCCAGGAACGCCGACAGCAGCGTCGAAAGGAACCGCCCGGGCCGTTGCCGTATCGAACGCATCGCCAGAACGAACATCCCTCACACCCCCGCCGTCACGTCGTCGCCCAGGTGCGCCAGCCGCTCGGCCACCGCGTCCGGGGTCGGCGCGTCCATCCGGCCCACCAGCCGGCCGTCCGCCAGGAACAGCACGGAATCGGCGTACGAGGCGGCGACCGGGTCGTGCGTCACCATCACCACCGTCCGGCCGTGCACCCGCACCGCCGACTGCAGCAGCCGCAGCACGTCCCGCGCGCTGCGCGTGTCCAGCGCACCCGTCGGCTCGTCCGCGAAGATCACCCGGGGTTCGGCGACCAGCGCACGGGCGATCGCCACACGCTGTCGCTGACCGCCGGAGAGCTGATCGGGACGGTGCCCGAGGCGGTCGCCGAGACCGACCTGGTCGAGGATCTCGCGGGCCCGCTTCCGGTCGACACGCTGCCCGGCGAGCTTCAGCGGCAGCACCGTGTTCTGGGCGACGGTCAGGGTCTCCAGCAGGTTGTACTGCTGGAACACGAACCCGATCCGACCGCGCCGGAACCTCGTCAACTCGGCCTCGCTGCCGCCCGTCAGCTCCGTGCCGTCCACCCGCACGATGCCGCTGTCCGGCCGGTCCAGACCGGCCGCGCACTGCAGCAGCGTGGACTTGCCCGAACCCGACGGCCCCATCACCGCGGTGAACGTGCCGCGGCCCAGCCCCAGCGTGACCCCGTCCAGAGCGGTCACGGCACTGCCGTCCGACCCGTACGTCTTGCTGACCTTGACCAGCCGCAGCGCCTCGGCGGCGGGTCCCGTGTCCTGCGTGCGCCGCGCATCTGCCCGAAACATCGTCATCACTCTCCGTCCCGTCCGGCACCCCCTGTGCCCTGCCCAAGAAGCTACGGAGACGACGGGCGCCGCACATTGGGCGCAGAACCCGTATCGCGGGGTGTACCCAGCGACACCTGCGCACTCGCCGACACCCCCGTACGGGCCACCACAACGCGCCGACCCGACCACCCGCCCGGTGCAATGGACCCGTGACCGCGCCCCCGGACGACTGCCTCGCGCGCAACGAGTGGATCTGCGGTGAATACCTGACCACCCGCCGCCAGATCCTCCTCGACGCGGTCCTCCAGCACCTGCAACTGACCATGGTCTCGGTGCTCATCGGACTCGTCCTCGCCGTCCCGCTGGCCGTGCTGGCGCGCCGCTGGCGCTGGTCGGCCGGACCCGTCCTCGGCGTCACGACGATCCTCTACACCATCCCGTCCCTGGCGATGTTCTCGCTGCTCCTGCCCCTCTACGGCCTCTCGGCGGGCCTCGTCGTCGCCGGACTCGTCCTGTACTCGCTGACCCTGCTCGTCCGCAACATCCTCGCCGGCCTGCGCGCCGTCCCCGAGGAGACCCGGCAGGCCGCCCGCGGCATGGGCTACGGCCCCATCCGCCTCCTCCTCACGGTCGAGCTGCCGCTCGCCGTGCCCGCCGCGATGGCCGGACTGCGCATCGCCACGGTCTCGGCGGTCTCCCTGGTCACGGTCGGCGCGATCGTCGGCTTCGGAGGACTCGGCAACCTCATCTACGCCGGCATGAACACCTACTTCAAGGCACAGGTGCTCACCGCGTCCGTGCTGTGCGTGGTGATCGCGATCGCGGCCGACGTGCTGCTCCTCGGCGTGCAGCGCCTGATCACCCCGTGGACCAGGGCGGCCCGCGCATGACGACCCTGACCGACGCCTGGCACTGGCTCACCGACCCCGCACACTGGTCCGGCGACGCCGGCATCTGGCACCGGCTCGCGCAGCACCTCGTCCTCACCGTCGTCTGTCTGGCCATCAGCTGCCTGATCGCCCTGCCGGTCGCGCTCGTGCTGGGCCACCTCGGCAAAGGCGGGGCGCTCGCGGTCAACATCTCCAACATCGGCCGCGCGATCCCCACCTTCGCCGTCCTCGTTCTCCTCCTCCTGACCCCCGTCGGCAACTGGGGCGAGGGCCCGACGGTCGTCGCGCTCGTGCTGTTCGCCGTACCGCCCCTGCTCACCAACGCCTACGTCGGCATGCGCGAGGTCGACCGCAGCGTCGTCCAGGCCGCGCGCGGCATGGGGATGACGGGCCGGCAAATGCTGTTCCAGGTGGAGCTCCCCCTTGCCCTCCCGATGGTCCTGAACGGCGTCCGCATCGCCGCGGTCCAGCTCGTGGCGACCGCGACCATCGCCGCGCTGGCGGGCGGCGGAGGACTCGGCCGGATCATCACGGCCGGCTTCAACCTGGCCAGTACGCCCCAGGTGGTGGCGGGCGCCTTCCTCGTCGCCGTGTTCGCGCTGATCGTCGAGGGGATCTTCGAGGTGGCCGAGCGGCTGGCACCCCGCTGGGCCGGGGGAGCGCGATGAGACGGCGCCGCGCCCTGGCCGCCGTACTGCTGCTGCTCACCGGCTGCTCCACCGGGCCGTCCCTGGAGACCCGCAGCGAGGTCACCGCACCACCCGGCGACAGCCGCCACCTCACCATCGGCTCGGCCGGGTTCACCGAGAGCGATCTGCTCGCCCAGATGTACGCCCTGCTGCTGAACCAGGCCGGCTACAAAACCTCCCTGCTCACGGTCGCCAACCGCGAACTGTACGAACCCGCCCTGGAGTCGGGCCAGATCGACGTCGTCGCCGAGTACGCGGCCACCTTCGCCGACTGGCTCAACGCCAAGACCCACGGGGCCGACGCGCCGCCGGTCGGCTCGCCCGACCACGACGCGACGATGACGGCGCTGCGGCGACTGGCCACGCCGCGCGGTCTCACGGTTCTCGACGCGGGCCGGGCCGTCGACCAGAACGCCTTCGCCGTGAGCGCGTCGTACGCCCGGCAGCATGGGCTGAAGACCCTCAGCGACCTCGGCGCGTCGGGGCAGAGTGTGCGGCTCGCGGCGGGCGACGAGTGCGTCCAACGGCCGTACTGCGAACCGGGGTTGAAGAAGACCTACGGCATCGACGTCACCGCCGTGGACCCCAAGGGCGTAGGCACGACGCAGGCCAAGCGGGCCGTGCAGAACGGCCAGGACCAGATGGTCCTCACCACCACGACCGACGCCACCCTCGACGACTTCGGACTCGTCCTCCTCGCCGACGACAAGCACCTGCAGAACGCCGACTACGTCGTCCCGGTCGTCAACCGCGCCCGAGCGGGTGGCCAGGGGGCCACCAAGGCGCTCGACGGCCTCAACACCGTCCTCACGACCGCCGACCTGGCCTCCATGAACCAACAGGTCGACAGCTGGCGGCGGTTGGCGACGGATGTGGCGCGGACGTATCTGCAGGACAAGGGCCTGTTGAAGTGAATTGTCAGTGGGGCCTTGTACGTTGCGGTCATGGGGATCTATCTGGTCAGTGTCGATGCGCGGGAGTGGTCCAGTGACGACGAGGAGGAGGGTGGGAAGGGGGCGATCGCCTCGGCGCTCAACGCGGAGTTGGGGCGGCGCGGGCTGCCGCCCTACGAGTCCGTAGCGCGGGAAGAACCGGCCGGGTGGTTCGAGGAGAAGCTCAGCCCTCCCATGGACGGGTTCGCCGCGCTGTGCCGAGCCCATCTGACACCGCGGGAACAGGAGACACTCGGCGACTGGTCGGTGCTGGTGCCCGTGTCGCTGGACGAGGAGATACGGCTGCCCATTGGCTCCGCCTACACGGACACGACGGTGATCGCGGGAGCACCACAGGTGCTCGCCCTTGCCGAGCGGTTGGCGGATGTCATCGAGCTCCCGGCGGACGTGCCCGAGACGTCCCAGAACCTCGGTCTGACGTTCTGGTTTCTCGAAGGGGAGGCGAAGGAATTGGCTGCCGCCCGGCCCGGGCCGTGGAGCGAGGACCTGGACACCGCCTTCTACGTCGCGCTGTATCTGCGGGCGGCGCAGTACTCGCTGCGGCGCGGCTGCCCAATGGTTTACTGCTGACGGATTGGTGAGGTGACGGGTCCGTTACGTCGGTGACCGTACTGGTGCGGTGGGGTGGGTTCCCGGGACGGCGGCGGATCGGTACACCCGGTACATGCGGGACAAAAACGGGGGACTCCGCCTGTGGTGGAGCCGATGCAGAGAAGTGTGGGACGGGGCCGAGGTCGAGAAGCGGCCCAAGGGGCTGGCGGACCTCGTCCGGCCCGAGGACGACGTCAACTACAAGGTGTTCTGCGAGACGTATCCCGAACAGCACCTGGAGATGCAACTGGCGCTCGGCGCCTCGCAACGCGTCTTCGACCGGGCCACGGGCGAGACCGTCCAGCGCGTGCTGAAGGGTGCCCTGAGGAACGTCCTGGACGACACCTGCCCGAAGGGGAAGTCCGACGACTATGTGCGGGACTACCTCCAGCGGGAGCTCGCCGAGATACGCGGCTGGCTGGACCAGGACTGCGTGACCGCCGTCAGCCGGGGGCTCAACATCGGTCTGGCGATGGGGGCCGGGGCCGGCGTGCTGCTGCTGGCCGCGCCCCTGCTCTGGGGGCTGCGCGCGCTGAACCACCTGGGCATCACCCTGGACTGCGACGACCGCTGGGGGCTGCTGGGCGTGTTCGTCGCGGGTGGGGTCGGTGCCTTCGGGGCGGTGCTCAGTGTCCTGGTGCGGCTGCGGGGCAGTGTCGAGCAACTGGCACGCCGTCAGGCCGTCGGGAAGGGGAGGGCACCGGTCCCGCCCCGGCAGCTGGCCCGCCGTCTGCGTCATGAGGGCGTCTATCGCGTGGGCGTCGGATGGATCCTCGCGATGGCCCTCTATTTCCTGCTCAGCGGCGGCATCGTGCCCGTCTTCACGGTGCCCGCGACGGCGGCGGACGTCTGCGCCTCCGCGGGGGCCTCGGGTCCGGCGGTCGACGGCACCCAGTTCTGGGGCTTCTGGTGCGCCATCGGATTCGTCGCCGGTTTCAACGAGCGCTGGGCCTTCGGCATCCTGCGGCGCGACACGGCGAGCAGGACCAACAAGGCGACGACCTGATCAGGCGTCCGCCACCGAGTCGAACACCACCTGACCCCGCGGCACACCGAGCGCGTCCGCGTCCACCGACCGCCGCAGCGCCTCGTGCAGCTTCGCCGGGGTCAGCACACCCAGGAAGCGCGAGCCTTCCAGCACGGCGACCCACCCGGCGTCATGCTGAAGCATCACACCGAACGCCTGCTTCAGAGGCGCACCCACCGGCACCCAGGCATTCATCCGGCGCGCACGGTCCCCGACCGAGGCGCCCGCGCTGCCTGAGGCGCCCGTGTTGCCCGAGCCGGCCGTGCTGCCCGACTCGGCCGAGCCGTCCGAGCCGGCCATCCGGCCCGTGCTGCCTGACTCGTCCGGTCCGGCCAACCCGCCCGAGCTGCCGGTGCCACCCGAAGTGGCCAAGCCGCCTGAGCCGCCCGTGCTGGCTGAGTCGGCCGAGCTGTCCGAGCCGGCCAACCCGCCCGAGCTGCCGGTGCCACCAGAAGTGGCGGCCAACTCGTCTGAGCTGTCCGAGCCACCTGCGCCGCCCGAACTGGCCGAGCCGCTCATGCTGGCCAACTCGCCCGAGGCGCCCGTACCACCCGTACCACCCGAGCTGTCCGAGCCGCCCGCGCCGCCCGAACTGGCCGAGCCGCCCGTGCCGCCCGAACTGGCCGAGCCGCTCATGCTGGCCAACTCGCCCGTACCGCCCGTACCGCCCGTACCGCCCGTACCGCCCGTACCGCCCGTACCGCCCGTACCGCCCGTACCGCCCGTGCCGCCCGAACGGGCCGAGCCCCCCGCCCCAAGGTCGTCAATGCCCACCCACCCGTGCAGATCCCCCTGCGTATCGAGCACCACCGCCCACCGCGCTCCCTCCGTCCGCAGCCGCTCCGCCGCCGCCCCGGCCGTCTCGTCAAGCCGCGCGACCGGCGGCTGCTCCAGGTCGTCGGCCTCGATCTCGGTCACCGACAGCCGCTTCAACCCCCGGTCCGCGCCCACGAATTCGGCGACGTACGGCGTCGCCGGCCTACCCAGCACCGCCCCGGGCGTGTCGAACTGCTCGATCCGTCCCTGTCCGTACACGGCGATCCGGTCACCCAGCCGCACGGCCTCCTCGATGTCATGGGTGACCAGGAGCACCGTCTTGCGCACGGCGGCCTGCATCCGCAGGAACTCGTCCTGCAACTGCTCCCGTACGACGGGGTCGACCGCCCCGAACGGCTCGTCCATCAGCAGCACCGGCGGATCGGCGGCCAGCGCCCGCGCCACACCGACCCGCTGCCGTTGACCGCCGGAGAGCTGGTTCGGGTAGCGCGGCCCGTACCGCTTCGGGTCCAGGCCCACCAGTTCGAGCAGCTCGGCGGCCCGCGCCCGGGCCTTCGCCCGCTTCCAGCCGATCAGCGCCGGCACGGTCGCCGTGTTGTCGAGGATCGTCCGGTGCGGAAACAGCCCCACCTGCTGGATGACGTACCCGATACCGCGGCGCAGCCGCACCGGGTCGACGGCCGCGATGTCCTCGCCGTTCACGAGGATCCGCCCCGCGGACGGCTCGATGAGCCGGTTGACCATCATCATCGTGGTCGTCTTGCCGCAGCCGGAGGGGCCGACGAGCGTGACTAGCTCGCCCTCGGACACTTCGAAGCTCAGGTCGTCCACGGCCGTCGTACCGTCCGGATACCGCTTGGTGACCTGCTCGAACCGGATCATGTCCTCACGCTAACCGCGGTGCCCGCACGCCGCTCATCCTCACCGCCCGGCCTCCGGCGAATGGCTTACTCCGTTTTTGAACGGTTTCAATCCGGCGAACAGTCAACTCTCTTGCTGGGTGGTTCTGTTGGAATCTGCTGACTATTCATGCTGCTGGAGTGGTGGACACGTTTCACAGCCGCCACTAGCTTCAACGGCCGACCGGACTGAATCGATACAACTCCGAGCGAGCCGAAGGGACACGGCATGACCGACGGAGTCGACAGCACGAACGGCAGGACAGTGCGCCGCAGAACGGTTCTCACCACCGCGCTGGGCGCCGTGCCCGTCGCGATGGTGGGCGGGATCGGCGGCGCGGGAACGGCGTCGGCCGCACCGACAGGCGACCGCGGCGCCGTGGAGGGACTGACGGTCGAGCACCGCACGAACCCCTTGGGCGTGGACGCCGACCACCCCAGATTCGGCTGGCGCACCGCATCCGCGACCCGCGGCCGACGCCAGACCGCGTACCGCATCCTGGTGGCCTCCTCACCCGAGCGCCTGACCGCGGGCCGCGCGGACGTGTGGGACAGCGGCCGGGTCGCGTCCGCCGACTCGGTGGCGGTGCGTCATGCGGGCGGCCCGCTGAGCCCCTCGACCCGCTACCACTGGACGGTGCGCGTGTGGGACGAGGACGGCCGGGCCCTGCCCGCGGCGCCGACCGCCCACTTCGAGACCGGCCTGCTCAGCACGGACGGCACCGACGGCTGGGACGGTGCGAAGTGGATAACCATGAAGGGCAAGGCCCCGAACAGCCCTGGCTCACCTCTCCTGCGACGCCAGGCGGCACTCGACAAGGGACAGGTGCGCGAGGCCCGCCTCTACATCTCCGCCCTCGGCGTGTACGACGCCTACGTCAACGGCCGCCGGGTGACCGTGCCGCAGGGCAGAGGCACCACGCAGGAACTGCTCACGCCCGGCTGGACGAACTACGACAGCCACGTCAGCTACCTGACCTACGACGTCACCGAGTCGGTCGTGGGGGAGCGGCAGGTCACGCTCGCCGCGGTGCTGGGCAACGGCTGGTACAACGGCCGCGTCTCCGAGAACAGCACCTACTACTCCAAGGACGGCAACCGTCTGGCCCTCAAGGCCAAACTGCTGATCCGCTACGCCGACGGCTCGACGCAGAGCATCGTGACGGCACCCGGCGACGACTGGCGGGCCACGGACACCGGCCCGTACCGCGCCGACGACATCTACGACGGCCAGACCTACGACGCCCGCAAGGAGCTGCCGGGCTGGACGGCGAGCGGCTTCGACGCCTCGGCCTGGTCCGGCTCCGAGGAACACCCGTTCACGACGAAGTTCCCGGACACCAAGCTGGTCGCCTACCCCGGCGAGAGCGCCCGCCTGATGCCCGAGTGGGACCGCACACCGCACTCGATCACCGTCTGCACCGGAGTGACCGGCCAGTCGGGCAGCCCCAACGGCAGGGGCCGCATCGTCGTCGACCTGGACCGCACGGTCACCGACCCGGCCAAGGCGGCCACCGCCCGCGTCACCCTCCGCCCCGGCGACACCGCCGTCATCGACCTCGCCCAGAACATGGTCGGCGTCCCCCGCTACATGCTCCGCGGCCCGGCCGGCGCCCAAGTCACCTTCAAATTCGGCGAGATGCTCAACGACACCAGCGCCGGCGCCGACGGCCCCGAGGGCTCCGTCTACCGCGCCAACCTGCGCAGCGCGAAGGCCACCAGCACCTACACCCTCAAGGGCGACCCGGCCGGCGAGACCCACCAGGACTCGCTCACCTTCTACGGCTTCCGCTACGCCTCCGTCACCACGACCGACACCGTCACCCTCACCGGCTTCACCGGCAAGGTCGCCACCTCCGCGATCCGCGACATCGGCACCATCACCACCGACGACACCGACGTCAACCAGCTGATCAGCAACGTCCACTGGGGCCAGCGCGGCAACTACCTCTGGGTGCCCACCGACTGCCCGCAACGCGACGAACGCCTCGGCTGGACCGGCGACACTCAGCTCTTCTCCAACACCGGCCTCTACAACGCCGACGCGGTCAACTTCCTCAGCCACTTCGAGGACATCCTGATCGACTCGCAGCAGACCTACGGCCAGGACAAGGCCCAGTTCACCTGGGTCGCGCCCGGCTCCCGCTACAACCAGCCCATTCCGGCGAGCGGTTGGGCGGACTGCGGGGTCGTCGTTCCGTGGACGGTGTGGCAGATGTCCGGCGACACGACGATCATCGACCGCAGTTGGGCGGCGATGACCAAGTACCTGGACTGGATCCACAGCCGCACCGGCGACACCTACGCCGGCCAGGGAGCCATCTTCGGCGACTGGCTCGCCTTCCAGGACACCAGCACCCAGATGATCAGCGACCTCTACTACGGCTACAGCGCCCGCCTCATGACGGACATGGCCCGCGCCACCGGCCGCACCGCCGAAACCCACGCCTACGAGGACCTCTTCGCCCACATCAAACGGGCGTTCATCACCAAGTACCTGAGCACCGAGGGCGGTCGGATCAGGGTCAGGTCCAGCCTCGGCGACGCACCCCCGACCGGCGGCAAGACCGAGGACAACAGCCAGACCGCCCTGCTGTGGGTCCTCAAACTCGGCTTCTACGACACCGAGGCCCAACGCCGGTCCCTGGTCGGCCTGTTGGCGGACAACATCGGCAACGACGCCGCCTACAAGTCCGCCCACCCCGACAGCACCCGGGTGAAATACGTGGAGAACACCCTGTCCGTCGGCTTCCTCGGCGTGAACGTCCTCGCCCCCGTCCTCACCGACGAAGGGCACGCCGATCTCGCGTACAGACTGCTCCACCAGGACGCGATGCCCTCCTGGCTGTTCTCGGTGAAGAACGGCGCCACCACGGTCTGGGAGCGCTGGAACTCGTACTCGAAGCAGGACGGCTTCGGCCCGGTCGACATGAACTCCTTCAACCACTACTCCTACGGCGCGATCATGGAGTGGATGTACGAGAGCATGGCCGGCATCGCCAAGGACCCGGCGCACCCGGGCTTCAGGCACTTCTTCCTACGTCCGCACCTCGACCCCACCGGGAAGATCACCCGGGTCTCCGGCTCGCACCTCTCCCCGTACGGCGAGATCGTCAGCGCATGGACGGCGAGCGACCGCAAGCTGGACTACCGGGCCACCGTGCCCGCCAACAGCACGGCGACCCTGCGCATCCCCACGACCGACCCGGACACCGTCCGCGAGGGCCGGACGCCTCTCTCCCGTGTCCCGGGCGTCAAGTACACCGGCTTCGCGGACGGCATCGCGTCCTACGAACTGCCCTCCGGCCGCTACGAGTTGACCTCGTCGCTCGGCTGACCGCTCACCAGCACCACCTCCAGGGTGCGCGGACCGTGCACCCCCTCGACCCGGTCCAGCTCGATGTCGCTGGTCGCCGACGGACCGGAGATCCACGTCAACGGGCGGGCCGGGTCGAGGCGTTCGAGTCCCTGGGGCACCGAGGAGACGACCTGCTCCGGGACCCGTACGACACAGATGTGGTGGTCGGGCACGAGGGTGATGCGGCGGCGGCCCTGGTCGGGGGAGCCGTCGAGGACGATGGTGCCGGTCTCGGCGATGGCCACCGCGCAGGCCGTGACCACGCTGTCGATCCGGTCGAGCTCGTGCGGAGTGCTCTCGGCCAGGTCGGGCGACTGCTCGGCATCGGTCGCCGTCAGCCAGCTCGGATCCAACCCCGGCGGCACGACCACCGTCTTCGAACCCCGCTCGGCGAGCAACCGGCCGACCACAGCCGCCAGTTCGTCCGCGCCGCACCGATGCACGATCGCCCGGTAGTCCGCCAGATTCTCGGCCAGCAGATCCACCGTCTGCTCGACACTCCGCTCGCCGTGCTCCCGCAGATAGGGCCGCTCGATGGCCTGCTCATACGGCGTGTCGTCCTGCGCTACGTCGGCCAGCGCGCGCCGCACCCGGCCCAGGATCCGTTCCCTGCTGCTCACTTCGCGCCTCCCTTGCCGCCCTGCGTGCGCTGCCACCAGTCGCGGAACGGCTCCGCCGGTACCGACGGCAGATCCCGGCTGCCGCTCCACGCCTTGCCCGGCCCCGGCAGGGACCTCGGATGGAGCCGGCGGGTGCGCGAGGCGAGCCGCTGCCCGGTGCGCAGGGCGCCCGGATGCGTGAACGCCCAACGGGCCGCCCGCATGGCCGCCCGCTCGGCGGCGTGCCCCTTCGCGGGCTGCAGCACCACCTTGTTGCCCTCCCGGGTCACCTGACCGCCCTCCACGACCCGTTCCCGCAGATGCACCAGCACCTCCGGGATGTCGATCGCAACCGGGCACACCTCGTAGCAGGCACCGCACAGCGTCGAGGCGTACGGCAGCGAGGCGTCGATCTCGCTTGCCGTGCCCCGGAGTTGGGGGCTGAGGATGGCGCCGATCGGGCCCGGGTAGACCGACCCGTAGGCATGGCCGCCGGCCCGCTCGTACACCGGGCAGACGTTGAGGCAGGCCGAGCAGCGGATACAGCGCAGGGCCTGGCGGCCGACCTCGTCGGCGAGGGTGTCGGTACGGCCGTTGTCGAGCAGGACCAGATGGAAGGTCTGCGGACCGTCCTCGTCCGTAGTGCCCGTCCACATGCTCGTGTACGGGTTCATGCGCTCGGCCGTGGAGGAGCGGGGGAGGGTCTGCAGGAACACCTCCAGGTCCTGCCAGGTCGGCAGGATCTTCTCGATGCCGACGACCGAGATCAGCGTCTCGGGCAGGGTCAGGCACATCCGCCCGTTGCCCTCGGACTCGACGACCACCAGCGTGCCGGTCTCGGCGATCATGAAGTTGGCGCCGGAGATGCCGACCTTGGCGCGCAGGAACTTCTCGCGCAGGTGCAGGCGGGCGGCCTCGGCGAGCTCGGCGGGCGTGTCCGTCAGACCTTCGGGAGCCGGGCGGCCCCACTCGCTCATCTCGCGGGCGAAGATGTCGCGGATCTCGCCGCGGTTGCGGTGGATCGCCGGCACCAGGATGTGCGAGGGCCGGTCCTTGCCCAACTGCACGATCAGCTCGGCGAGGTCGGTCTCGTAGGCACGGATGCCCTCGGCCTCCAGCGCCTCGTTGAGCCCGATCTCCTGCGTGGCCATCGACTTGACCTTGACGACCTCCGACTCACCGGTCGCCTTGACCAGATCGGCCACGATCCGGTTGGCCTCGTCGGCGTCGGCGGCCCAGTGCACGGTGCCGCCCGCGGCCGTGACCGACTCCTCCAACTGCTCGAGATAGCGGTCGAGATGACGGAGCGTATGGTCCTTGATCCGCTTGCCCGCCTCCCGCAGCGCCGCCCAGTCGGACACCTCCGCGACGGCCTTCGCCCGCTTGGCGCGGATGGTGTGCGTGGCGTGCCGGAGATTGCCCCGCAGGGTCTCGTTCCGCACGGCCTCGTGTGCGGCCTTCGGAAAGGCCGGCATCCCTACGAACGTCCCGCTCATACGGTCGGGTCCTCCTCCGTGCTCGCCAGGATCTCCGCGATGTGCACGGGTCGCATGTCCGTGCTCAGCCGCGCCATCGTGCCGCCGATGTGCATCAGACAGGAGTTGTCGGCCGCGCACAGCACCTCGGCACCCGTCGACTCGGCGTTGCGCACCTTGTCCGCGCCCATCGCCGCCGAGACATCGGCGTTCTTCAGCGCGAAGGTGCCGCCGAAGCCGCAGCACTCCTCCGCCCCCGGCAACTCGACCAGCTCCAGCCCCTTCACGGCCTGCAGCAGCCGCCGCGGCCGGTCACCCAGACCGAGACCGCGCAGGCCGTGACAGGTCGGGTGGTAGGTCACCTTGTGCGGGTAGTACGCGCCGACGTCCGTCACCCCCAGCACGTCCACCAGGAACTCCGTCAGCTCGTACGTCTTCGGTACGACGGGTGCCAGGGTCGCGGAGAGGGTGTCCCCGCGCCCCTCGGCGCGGGCCCGCTCACCCATCCGCGGATACAGCTCCCGCACCATCGCCCCGCACGACCCGGAAGGCGTCACGATCGCCTCGTACTCCCCGAAGACATCGGAGAAATGCCGGGCCAGCGGCTCCGCCTCATGTCGGTACCCGGTGTTGTAGTGCGCCTGCCCGCAGCAGGTCTGCGCCATCGGGAAATCGACCTCGACGCCCAGCCTGGTCAGCAGTTTCACCACGGCGCGCCCGGTATCCGGATAGAGCGTGTCGTTGACACAGGTCAAGAACAGGGCGACACGCATCGCGGCTCCTTGAGATCGATCATCGGATGAGTGCAGCGTAGTCGGCGGACGCGGCCCAGGGGGAGACCCTGCTCACCGAGTGGCGAGCCGGGCCTCCGCCGCGCGCCAGCGCGCCACGTCGCCGCGCGGTTCGTATCGTGTCAGCGGTTGCGTCCGGGCGAGCAGTCGCCGCATGTCGGCACGATCGCCGACGAGGCCGTCGGCGCGGGCCTGCACGAGGACGTTCCCGAAGGCCGCCGCCTCGGCGGGGCCCGCCACGACCGGCAGTCCGCAGGCGTCGGCGGTGAGCTGGCACAGCAAGGCGTTGCGAGCACCGCCGCCCACGATGTGCACGACGTCCACCGACCGGTCCGCGAGCAGCTGTGCGTCTCGGACGGCCCGGCTGTGCGCCAGGGCGAGGGAGTCGAGGATGCAGCGCGTGGCCTCGGCGACGGTGCGAGGAGCCGGTTGGCCCGAGGCCCGGCATGCCTCGCTGATCCGCTCCGGCATCCGGCCGGGCGCCAGAAAAGCCGGGTCGCCCGCGTCCACGACCGACCGCAGCCCCGGCACCTCGGCGGCCGCGGGCAACAGAACGTCCAGACCCGGCTCGCCCCAGTACCGTCTGGACTCCTCGAGCAGCCACAGTCCCATGATGTTGCGCAAATAACGGACCGTGCCGTCCAGCCCCAGCTCGTTGGTGAAGTTGGCGGCCCTGCTCTCCTCGGTCAGCACCGGCGCGTCCAGTTCCAGGCCCGCCAGCGACCAGGTGCCGGTGCAGATGTAGGCGAACCGCTCGTCCACGGCGGGAACGGCGGCCACCGCGGACGCCGTGTCGTGCGACCCGACCGCGGTCACCGGGACCGGACCGCTCAGCCCCGTCTCCTCCAGCGCCTCCGGCCGCAGCACACCCGCCGGATCGCCCGGCTGCCGCAGCGGCGCGAACAGCTTCAGGTCGATGCCCAGCCGCGTGGCGACGTCATACGACCAGTCGCGCGTCCGGGGATCGATCAGCTGGGTGGTGGAGGCGTTGGTGAGCTCGGTGCCCTCCTCGCCGGTCAGCCAGTACGTCAGCAGGTCCGGGATCAGCAGCAGGCGCCTGGCCGCGGCGAGTTGGGCCGTGGAGCGGGCCGCGGTCAACTGGTACAGGGTGTTGAAGGGCGCGTACTGGAGCCCGGTCGCCGCATACAGCTCGTCGGCGGGCACGGTTTCCCACACCCTCTCCGCGACGCCCTCGGTACGCGAGTCGCGGTAGTGCACGGGATTCCCGAGCAGCGCCCCGTCCACATCCAGCAGGCCGTAGTCCACGGCCCAGCTGTCGATGCCGACCGAGTCGAGCCGCCCACCGCAGTGGGCACCCGCCGCCCGCAATCCGTTCAGGACACCGCCGTACAGAGCGAGGACGTCCCAGCGCAGCCCCTCGGGCACCCGGACCGGACGATTCAGGAACCGGTGCGCCTCCGTCAGCTCCAGGCTGTCGGGACCGACGCGGCCGACCATGACGCGCCCGCTGGACGCGCCGAGGTCGACAGCGGCGTACGACTTCACAGTGCCGCTCACCGCAGGAAGGCGGCCGCGACGCCGGCGTCGACCGGGACGTGCAGCCCCGTGGTGTGGGTCAGCTCCCCGCCGGCCAGGGCGAAGACGGCATTGGCGACATGCTCCGGCAGCACCTCACGCTTCAGGATGGTCCGCTGGGCGTAGAACTCGCCCAGCTTCTCCTCCGGCACCCCGTACACGGCCGCCCGCTGCGCACCCCAGCCGCCCGCGAAGATCCCGGAACCGCGCACCACACCGTCCGGGTTGACCCCGTTGACACGGATGCCGTGCTCGCCCAACTCGGCCGCCAGCAGACGCACTTGATGGGCCTGGTCGGCCTTGGTCGCCGAGTAGGCGATGTTGTTGGGCCCGGCGAACACGGCGTTCTTCGAGGCGATGTAGACGATGTCGCCGCCCAGCCCCTGCGCGATCATCGCCCGGGCCGCCTCCCGCGACACGAGGAAGGAACCGCGGGCCATGATGTCGTGCTGCAGATCCCAGTCACGCGCCGAAGTCTCCAGCAGCGGCTTGGAGATGGAGATACCGGCGTTGTTGACCACCAGGTCGACCCCGCCGAAGGCAAGCACGGCCGCCTTGAAGGCCGCGGCGATCTGCTCCTCGTCCGTCACGTCCACCGTCACGGCGACGGCCTTGTCCGGACCGCCCAACTCCTCCGCCACAGCAGCCGCGTTCTCCGCGTTGAGATCGGCGACGACGACACACGCCCCCTCACCGACCAGGCGCTGCGCAATGGCCTTGCCGATACCGCTGCCCGCGCCGGTGACCAGGGCGATGCGCGTGGCCAGCGGCTTGGGCTTCGGCATCCGCTGAAGCTTGGCCTCCTCCAGCGCCCAGTACTCGATGCGGAACTTCTCCGACTCCTCGATCGGCGCGTACGTCGACACGGCCTCGGACCCGCGCATCACGTTGATGGCGTTGACGTAGAACTCACCGGCCACGCGCGCGGTCTGCTTGTCCTTGCCGAAGGAGAACATGCCGACACCGGGCACCAGCACGATCGCCGGGTCGGCGCCGCGCATCGCGGGGGAGTCGGGCAGGGCGTGCCGCTGGTAGTAGGCGGCGTACTCCTCGCGGTACTCAGCGTGCAGCTCCTTGAGCCGAGCAATCGCCTCGTCGAGCGGGGCGGACGGCGGGAGGTCGAGGACGAGAGGCCGGACCTTCGTCCGCAGGAAGTGGTCGGGACAGGAGGTGCCCAGCGCGGCGAGCCGGGGGTGCTCGGCGGCGGCGAGGAAGTCGAGGACGACCTCGGACTCGGTGAAGTGCCCGACCTGCGGCTTGTCCTGGGAGGCGATCGCACGGATGTACGGCGCGAGGGCAGCCGCGCGCTCCCGCCGCTCCGAGGCCTCCAGGGCCGTGTACCCGTCGATCACGGGCCCGAACGGCTCGGGCTTCCCCCGCTCGGCGAGGAAGGCCTCGGCGGTGCGGATGATGTGCAGCGAGTTCCGCTCGCACTCCTCGGAGGTGTCACCCCAGGCGGTGATCCCGTGCCCACCGAGAATGCACCCGATGGCCTGCGGATTGGCCTCCTTGACCGCGGCGATGTCCAGCCCCAACTGGAACCCGGGCCGCCGCCACGGCACCCACACCACCGTGTCCCCGAAACACTCGGCGGTCAGCTTCTCCCCGTCGGCGGCGCAGGCGAGCGCGATCCCGGAGTCGGGGTGCAGATGATCGACGTGCGCGGCGTCCACCAAACCGTGCATCGCGGTGTCGATGGAGGGAGCGGCACCCCCCTTGCCATGCAGGCAGTAGTCGAACGCGGCGACCATCTCGTCCTCGCGCTCCACCCCCGGATAGACCCTCTGCAGGGCCCGCAACCGATCCAGCCGCAACACGGCGAGCCCGGCCTCGGTGAGCGTGCCGAGGTCACCACCGGACCCCTTCACCCACATCAAATCGACGTCACCACCGGTCACGGGATCGACATCGGCCCCCTTCGCGGAGGCGTTCCCCCCGGCGTAGTTGGTGTTCCGCGGATCGGAGCCGAGCCGATGGGATCGGGCGAGGAGGGCGGCGGCTTCGGGGTGGGGTGCCATGATCGGGTCTCTTCCTTGGGTAGTGGGGACGTTGCGGGTGTGCGGGGGCGGGGGAGTCAGGCGCCCCAGCCGGCCTGGGTGCCGCCGACACGTTCGGCGATGATGCGCTCCTGCCATCCGGAGCGGCGGTAGGCGGCGATCGGGTCGGGGTCGAGGCCCAGCTCCTGGCGGACTTCGGCGAGCAGGGGTCGTACGTCGGTGTTGTAGGCGTCCATGATCACGGCGTTGGCTTCCAGGACGTCGCCGGAGCGCTGTGCGGCGGTGAGCGCGTCGCGGTCCACGAGCAGTGCTTTCGCGGTGGCTTCCTGGACGTTCATGACGGAGCGGATGATGGCGGGGATTTTGGCTTCGATGTTGTGGCACTGGTCGAGCATGAAGGCGACGTCGGGGGTGTAGCCGCCGCCGCGGATGACCTCGTACATGATGCGGAAGAGCTGGAAGGGGTCGGCGGCGCCGACCATGAGGTCGTCGTCGGCGTAGAAGCGGGAGTTGAAGTCGAAGCCGCCGAGTTTGTCCTCGCGCAGCAGGGTGGCGACGATGAATTCGATGTTGGTGCCGGGTGCGTGGTGTCCGGTGTCGACCACGACCTGTGCCTTCTCGCCGAGCTTGAGGCAGTGGGCGTAGGCGGTGCCCCAGTCGGGGACGTCGGTGGAGTAGAAGGCGGGTTCGAAGAACTTGTACTCCAGCAGCATCCGCTGCCCGTCCCGGAGCCGGGCGTAGACCTGGGCCAGGCCTTCGGCGAGCCGGTCCTGCCGGGCCCGGAGGTCGTCCTGTCCGGGATAGTTCGTGCCGTCGGCGAACCACAGCTTCAGATCGGTGGACCCGGTGGCGTCCATGATGTCGACGCACTCCAGCAGGTGATCCAGGGCCTTGCGCCGGACCGCCGCATCCGGATGGCAGATGCTGCCCAGCTTGTAGTCGTCGTCCTGGAAGGTGTTCGAGTTGATCGCCCCGAGTGAGACCCCCAACTCCCGTGCGAAGGCCGCGAGTTTGCCGTAGTCGTCCACCTTGTCCCACGGAATGTGCAGCGCAACCGTCGGCGCCACCCCGGTGACCGCATGCACCTGCGCCGCATCGGCCAGCTTCTCCCAGGGATCGCGCGGGACGCCCGGTTGGGCAAACACCTTGAATCGCGTGCCGGAGTTGCCGTAGGCCCACGAAGGGGTCTCGATCTTCTGGGTCGCGAGTGCTGCCTTGACGGCGGACGGGTCTGGCATGACCACCTCTGAACGCTGTTTGAATCGTTTCAGGGAACCTAGCTCCAGCGCCACGACGGCGTCAAGGTGTCGGGGTACCCGCCTCCGTGTCAGTCCGTGAGAAGTGACGCCAGCCGCGCCCGAACCCTTGACGGAGCGCCGAGCCGGCCTCACGATGCCGTGAAACGTTTCACGGTCCATTCGGGAGCTGGTTACACGTGTCACCTTTGACGCGTCACTCAGCCCCTCCGTCCCCAATCTCCGCTCCGAAAGGCCGCCTTGATGAGCAACGACGCCATCTCCAGCAGGCCCGCCAAGCCCCGAGTGACCCGCGCCCAGTGGCGCCTGGCCGTCCTGTCCGGCATGGCTTCCTACCTGGACTCGGGCATCATCGTCTCCTCCGGTCTGTCCCTGGGCCTGTGGCAGAGCCGCTTCCACCTGTCGTCCTGGGGGCTCGGCACGCTCAGCGCGTCGCTGACCTTCTCCATCGCCATCGGCTCACTCGTCGGCGGCCGCCTCGCCGACCGGTTCGGCCGCAAGCGCGTCTACGGGATCGACATCCTCGTCTACGCCATCGGCGCCGCGGTGCTGGTCTTCGCCCCGAACAGCGCCTTCCTCTTCGTCGGCATGATCATCGGCGGTCTCGCGGCCGGTGCCGACCTGCCGACCTCGCTCGCCATGGTCTCCGAGCACTCCCCGCGCTCGGTGCGTGGCCGGCTGATCGGCGCGACGCAGACCATGTGGGTCGTCGGCATCACGGCCGCGATCGTGATCGGCTTCGGCACCTCCACGCTCGGCTATCTCTCCGCCCAGCTCCTCTTCGCGCACCTCGCCGTCGTCGCCCTGGTCAGCTGGGTGCTGCGCAACCGCATGCGGCTCTCCCCTGTCCTGGAGGAGGCCGAGCGCGGCGGCAGTGGCGAGGGCATCGACGGGCGGGTGCTGCGCCGCCTCGGCGCGAAGCCGATCCTCGTCCCGCTCCTCGCGACGGGCGGTTTCTACCTCGCCTGGAACCTCGCCGCCAACACCATGGGCCAGTACGGCACCTACTTCCTGACCACCGTCAGCGGCGCCTCCCAGACGCTGGCCACGGGCATCGGCCTGGTCGGCCTCCCCATCGGCCTGGTCGGCTCACTGGCCTTCGTGCGCCTCGCCGACACCCCCTGGCGCGACCGGCTGTTCTACATCTGCGCGGCGCTCCAGGTCGTGGCCTTCGCGGTGGCCGCAGCCACCGGCGGCGCCGTGATCGCGGCGATGATCTTCTTCATGCTCCTCTACAACGTCGTCAACCAGTTCGCCGGCGAGGCCAACTACAAGGTGTGGTCGCAGGAGGCGTTCCCCGAGGAACTGCGCGCCACCACACAGGGGTTGACCTACGGCCTGAGCCGCGCGCTCTGCGGTCTCGCCGGCCTCGCGACCCCCGCCCTCATGGCGGCCAGCGGCTCGGCCGTGCTGTGGATCACCACGGCATGCGTGGCGGTGTCCGGTCTCATCGGTGTGTGGATCGTCCGCAGCATCGCCCCGCAAGGTCGTGCCGTGACCGATTCCGTCGCCCTGGAGAAGGAGTCCGTCCGATGAAGGTCACCGCACCTGTCCTGGAACACCACCGCGAACCGCTCGGCATCGGTGAGCCCAGCCCCCGCCTGAGCTGGCGCACCGAGACGGACACGCCGGGCTGGGCGCAGGAGGCGTACCGGATCGAGATCACCGACCCCGACGGCACCGTCCTCGCCGACACCGGGCGCGTCGAGAGCGCCGACTCGGTGCTGGTGGCCTGGCCGGGGGAGTCGCTCGGGTCCCGCAGCCGGGTCGGGGTCCGTGTCCGCGTGTGGGGCGAGGACGCCGAGCCGTCCGCCTGGTCGCCGGTGACCTGGGCGGAGACGGGACTGCTCGCCCGTACCGACTGGACCGCCCGACCTGTCACCCCCGACCGCCAACTCGCTGACGCGCCGCTCCCGGTGGCCCTGCTGCAGCGCACCTTCACCCTCGGCAAGGCGGTCACCTCGGCCCGCCTGTACATCACCGCGTACGGCGTCTACGAGGCCGAGATCAACGGCAGCCGGGTCGGCGACCACGTCCTCGCCCCGGGCTGGACCTCGTACCACCACCGCCTGCGCTACCAGACCTTCGACGTCACCGGCCTGCTCCGCGAGGGCGACAACTCGATCGGTGCGCTGCTCGGCGAGGGTTGGTACACCGGCCGGCTCGGATTCGGCGGCGGCCGGCGCAACCTCTACGGCGAACACCGCGCTCTGCTCGCCCAGTTGGAGGCCACCCACCCCGACGGCACCGTCACCACTGTCGGCACCGACGAGGCGTGGCGCACCACGACCGGCCCGATCCTGCGCTCCGAGCTCTACGACGGCGAGGCGTACGACGCCCGGCTGGCCCGCCCCGGCTGGTCCGAACCGGGCCACGACACCTCCGATTGGTCACCCGTCACCCAACTCCCAGCCCCTGAGGCCGAGTTGGTGGCACCGACCGGCCCGCCCGTGCGCCGCACCCAGACCCTGGCCCCCGTCGAGGTCATCACCACACCCTCCGGCAGAACCGTCCTCGACTTCGGCCAGAACCTGGTCGGACGCCTGCGCATCCGCGTGTCGGGCCCGGCCGGACACACCATCACCCTGCGGCACGCGGAGGTGCTGGAGAACGGCGAACTCGGCATCCGGCCCCTGCGCCACGCCGCCGCCACCGACACGTACACGCTCGCCGGGCAGGGCGTGGAGACGTACGAACCCCGCTTCACCTTCCACGGCTTTCGGTACGCCGAAGTCGCCGACTGGCCGGGCGAGTTGGATCCGTCCGCGGTCGAAGCCGTCGTCCTGCACACCGACATGACCCGTACGGGATGGTTCGAGTCCTCGCACGAGCTCGTCAACCGGCTGCACGAGAACGTCGTCTGGGGCATGCGCGGCAACTTCCTCGACATCCCCACCGACTGCCCCCAGCGCGACGAACGCCTCGGCTGGACCGGCGACATCCAGGTCTTCGCCCCCACCGCCTCCTTCCTCTACGACTGCTCCGGCATGCTCGGCGGCTGGCTGCGCGATCTCGCCGCAGAACAGATGGCCCGCGCCGACCGCGTGCCGCCCCTGGTCGTGCCCGACGTCCTGCCCTTCGACTTCGGCGGTACCCCGCACGCCGTGTGGGCGGACGTCGCGGTGCTGCTGCCGTGGACGCTGTACCAACGCTTCGGTGACACCGAGGTGTTGCGCGCCCAGTACCCGAGCATGCGCGCCTGGGTGGAGGTCGCCGCCGAGCTCACCAAGGAGGGCGGCGGCCTGTGGCGGCAGGACTTCCAGCTCGGCGACTGGCTCGACCCGGCCGCCCCGCCCGAGGACCCGGGCGCCGCCCGCACCGACGGCGACCTGGTGGCCAACGCCTACGTCGCCCGCTCGGCCGACGTACTCGCCGAAACGGCAAGGCTGCTGGGGGAGAAGGACGACGCCGTACGGTACGAGGAGCTCGCGCGGTCCGTACGGGCGGCGTTCGCCGACGAGTTCGTCACCCCGGGCGGGCGGATGGCGAGCGATGCGCAGACCGCGTACGCACTGGCGCTGTGCTTCGCCCTGCTCCCGACGGAGCGTCAACGGCGGGGTGCCGCCGAGCGGTTGGCGTTCATCGTGCGCAAGGCCCGCTTCCGGATCGCCACCGGATTCGCCGGCACCCCGCTGATCTGCGACGCCCTGTGCGCGGGTGGGGAACCGCAACTGGCGTACCGGATGCTGCTGGAGCAGGGCTGCCCGTCCTGGCTGTATCCGGTGAGCATGGGGGCGACGACGGTGTGGGAGCGCTGGGACTCGATGCTGCCCGACGGGAGCATCAACCCGGGCGAGATGACGTCCTTCAACCACTACGCCCTCGGCGCCGTCGCCGACTGGCTGCACCGCACGGTCGCCGGCCTCGAAGCCGCCGAACCGGGCTGGCGCCGACTGCGCATCGCGCCCGTGCCCGGCGGTGACCTGACGTATGCCAAGGCCGCGCACGACACGCCGTACGGCCGTGCCGAGGCCGGCTGGCGGATCGAGGGCGACACGCTCGTGGTGGAGGTACTCGTCCCGCCGAACACCCGGGCCGAGGTCCAACTCCCGGGCGACGGCGAGCCGTTCGAGGTCGGCTCGGGCCGCCGTACGTTCCGCCGGCCGTACACCGCGCCCGCCTGGCCGCCTGCCGCGATCCGGCATCCGTTCGCCGCCGCCGAGTAGCCGGCCGAGGGAGGTGCTCAGGCCAGGACGGCCGGCCTGAGCACCTCCTCGCACCACTGGCGGAAACCGGTCGGCGTGGGCTTCGACGAGCGGTGCTGCTCGTCGTAGGCCCCGGCGTTCTGGGCGACGGCCATGTCGATCAGACCCTGCGCCCACGCCTCGCTCGCCCCGTACTGCAGCGCCGTCGCCCGGTACGCCTCGAGACCGGCCTGCCGGTAGGTGACCGGCCTCTCCAGCACCTCGGAGACGACCTGCGCCATTCCGTCGGGGGTCAGAGCGTCGGGGCTCACGACCGGCACACCGCCCTGCCCGCTCCACGAGTCGTCGAGCAGCAGCTCGGTGGCCTTCGCCGCGATGTCGCGGGTGGCGACGCTCGCGAGCACGCGATCCCCCGGGCACGGCCAGGAGAACACGCCCTGGTTCCTGATCGCCTCGACCTGCCGGAGCAGGTTCTCCATGAAGGCGGGCGGCTGCAGCGCCCGGAAGCTCACCCCCGTGTCCTGGAGCATCCTGTCCTTGGTCACCGACGCCGACAGGTGCCCGGCGTTCTTCTCGATCCCGCTGCCCATGGTCGAGACGGCGACGACCCGCTGGACGCCGTGGCTGACGATCGCCTGGCACGCTGCCCGGGTGTAGTCCACGTAGTGGCCTTCGACGCTCTGTGCGTTCGGGTCCGGCGGCACCACCCAGAACACGGCATCCGCACCCGCGAACGCCTCATTGACGACATCGAGGTCACGGTGCGAACCCCGGACGACCTCGACACGCTCGCGCACAGCCGGGGACAGCCGCGACGGGTCGCGCACGATCACCCGGACCGGCACATCCCCGTCGAGAAGACCGTCGACGACCTGCCGTCCGATCTGACCGGTGGGCGTGGTGATGACAAACATGGAAACGCTCCAAGAGGGTTCGCTGGAAAGGCGGTTGAGACTCCTCGGCCGCTGGTGGGCGGACCGGGGAACCGCGTGCTTCGATCCTGCGTTGCGCCCCCGGAAGACGGAAGGATCACCGAGATCCCGCTTGTTACCCTCTGGGTAATACCGAACGGAGGTGCCGGGTCGTGGAATCCCGATCACTGCGCTACTTCGTCGCCGTCGCCGAAGAACTCAACTTCGCCCGCGCCGCCGAACGGCTGGGCATCTCCGCCCCGCCCCTCTCCCGCGCCATCCGCACACTCGAAGCGGAACTGGGCGTCACCCTCTTCGAGCGCACCACCCACAGCGTCCGGCTGACCCCCGCCGGCACGGTCCTGCTCGGGGAGGCACGGATCGCGCTCGACGCCCTGCGCGCGGCCGGACGCCGAGCACAGCGTGCGGCCGCCCCCGAGGCGAAACTGGTCCTGGTCATCAAGGCCGACGGCGACGGGGGACTGCTGGACCCCATCCTGGCCCGCTACGCGACCGAGCCCGCGGCCCTCCCCGTCACGATCCGCCTGTCCGGCTGGGGCGACCAGGCACGCCTGCTGCGCCAGGGCGAGGCGGACGCCGCCCTGATCTACGAACCGTTCGACCGCACGGGCCTGGACGCCGAGACGGTGACCGTCGAACCCCGCCTGGCCGCCTTCCCGGCCAGCCACCCCCTGGCCGCCCGCGACCACCTCACCCTCGCCGACCTGGGCATCCCCGGCGTGGAGCCCGGCCGCCTCGACGGCCTGTCCCCCTACCTCGAGACGATGGTCGAGCGCCACGGAATCGCCGACCTGGCCCAGGTGCTCACCCTCATCGAACTGGGCGAGATCGTGACACTCCTGCCCGAATCCGTCACCGCCCGCTATCCCCGCCCGGGCGTCGTCTACCGAGCACTCCCTGACACCCCACCGGCGACCCTGTCGATCGCCTGGCCCCAGCAGTCCCGGTCGACGGCCACGGCCGCGCTGGTCCGCGCGGCGACGTCGCTGATGCCCGCCACCGAGGCGATCGCATGAAGAACATGGTGTTGATGTACGCCGATCCCACGGCGACGCGGAGCAGGTCTGGGCCACCCGTGGGACACGACGACCCTGCGGTGGCACAAGACCGGCTCGACCGCGACGATTCGTTCGGCATGGGCGAAGCCTGATCGAACGGGACGACATCCGCGAAGCCGCTCTGCAAACTGAACCGCGCGACCCTGAGGCGCTTCGCATACTGGCTGGCATGGCCATCTACGACACGCTCGGTACGACGTACGGCCGCAGCCGGCAACCGGACCCGCGGATCGCCGCGCAGATCCACGCCGCGCTGGGAAATGCCACGGACGTCATCAACGTAGGCGCGGGCACCGGCTCCTACGAGCCAGGGCAGACGGTCCTCGCCGTAGAACCCAGCCAGGTCATGATCGCGCAGCGCCCACCCGGGTCAGCGCCCGCCGTGTGCGCGGTCGCCGAACACCTTCCCGTGCGCGACAACGCCGCCGACGCCGTCATGGCGCTGCTGACCATTCATCACTGGACCGACCTGAGGGCCGGAATCGCCGAACTCCGCCGGGTCGCCCGCCGCCGCATCGTGATCCTGACCTGGGACCAGCAGATCTTCCGCGACCAGTTCTGGCTCGTACGCGAGTATCTCCCGCAGGCCGCCGCCTTCGACGACACGCGCGCCCTGCCGATGGACCGGCTGGCCGGCATGCTCGGCGGGGCGCGCCAGGAGCCCGTCCCCGTCCCGCACGACTGCACGGACGGCTTCGCCGCCGCGTACTGGTGCCGCCCCCACGCCTACCTGGACCTCCGGGTACGGTCCGGTATCTCCCTGCTCGCCCAGACCGGAGAAGCCGCCCTCGCACCAGGCCTGGCAGCCCTCACCGAGGACCTGGCAACCGGCCGCTGGCACACTCGGCACGCCGACCTGCTCACACGCGACACGATCGACGTCGGTTACCGACTATTGGTGGCGGACAGCTCATGACAACCGAATCCGGCAGATGAGAAGCAGCTATGCCCCCCATCCGGCCTGCTGGCCGCCGACCCGCTCTTCGACGATCTTCTCGGCCCATCCGGAGCGGCGGTAGGCGGCGATCGGGTCGGGGTCGAGGCCCAGCTCCTGGCGGACTTCGGCGAGCAGGGGTCGTACGTCGGTGTTGTAGGCGTCCATGATCACGGCGTTGGCTTCCAGGACGTCGCCGGAGCGCTGTGCGGCGGTGAGCGCGTCGCGGTCCACGAGCAGTGCTTTCGCGGTGGCTTCCTGGACGTTCATGACGGAGCGGATGATGGCGGGGATTTTGGCTTCGATGTTGTGGCACTGGTCGAGCATGAAGGCGACGTCGGGGGTGTAGCCGCCGCCGCGGATGACCTCGTACATGATGCGGAAGAGCTGGAAGGGGTCGGCGGCGCCGACCATGAGGTCGTCGTCGGCGTAGAAGCGGGAGTTGAAGTCGAAGCCGCCGAGTTTGTCCTCGCGCAGCAGGGTGGCGACGATGAATTCGATGTTGGTGCCGGGTGCGTGGTGTCCGGTGTCGACCACGACCTGTGCCTTCTCGCCGAGCTTGAGGCAGTGGGCGTAGGCGGTGCCCCAGTCGGGGACGTCGGTGGAGTAGAAGGCGGGTTCGAAGAACTTGTACTCCAGCAGCATCCGCTGCCCGTCCCGGAGCCGGGCGTAGACCTGGGCCAGGCCTTCGGCGAGCCGGTCCTGCCGGGCCCGGAGGTCGTCCTGTCCGGGATAGTTCGTGCCGTCGGCGAACCACAGCTTCAGATCGGTGGACCCGGTGGCGTCCATGATGTCGACGCACTCCAGCAGGTGATCCAGGGCCTTGCGCCGGACCGCCGCATCCGGATGGCAGATGCTGCCCAGCTTGTAGTCGTCGTCCTGGAACGTGTTCGAGTTGATCGCCCCGAGCTTCAGACCATGATCCTCGGCGAACTTCGCCAACGCCCCGTAGTCGTCGACCTTGTCCCACGGAATGTGCAGCGCAACCGTCGGCGCCACCCCGGTGACCGCATGCACCTGCGCCGCATCGGCCAGCTTCTCCCGCGGCGTACGGGGAACACCCTGCTGGGCGAACACCTTGAACCGGGTCCCCGAGTTCCCGTACGCCCATGACGGCGTCTCGACTGCCTGGGTCTTCAGCGCGGTCTTCACCGCGGCGAGCTCGGTCACTTCAGGGCTCCTGTGACGTCGGGCCGGAACGGCATATGGATGAATCGATTCAGGACGGGAAGCTTAGAGCTCCCCGTAGGGGTGTCAAGCGTTCCGGCAAACCCTGTTGCCCGTGGCCTGACCGTGACCTTTGGCTCTCGAAGGGTTCTCGAAATTTTTTCGGGGCCCACCCATTGACGTGACATGGCCGCCGCGCCTAACGTCCCGGCAACCAAGTTGAAACCTTTCACGACGTCGTGAGCCTCTGCTCGGCGTCGTCGAGGAGCCCCTCATGACCCACCCGTCCGACACGGGTCCGGCCCCGGTGCTGGCGCTCGAGGACATCTCGAAGTCCTTCGGCGCGGTGCGCGCCCTGCGGGACGTTTCCCTGGAGCTGTTCCCCGGCGAGGTGCACGCGCTCGCCGGGGAGAACGGCGCGGGCAAGTCGACCCTGATCAAGACCCTTGCCGGTGTGCACCGGCCCGACGCCGGCCGGGTGCTGCTCGACGGTGAGCCCGTCGTCTTCCACGGGCCCGGCGACGCCCGCGACGCCGGCATCGCCGTCATCTACCAGGAGCCCACGCTCTTCCCCGACCTTTCGATCGCCGAGAACATCTTCATGGGCCGCCAGCCCCGGCGCGCCCTCGGCCGTATCGACCACAAGGCCACCCATGCCGCGACCCTGGCCCTGATGCAGCGCCTCGGCGTCGAGCTCGACCCCGACCGTCCGGCCCGCGGCCTGTCCATCGCCGACCAGCAGATCGTCGAGATCGCCAAGGCCCTCTCCTTCGAGGCCCGAGTCCTGATCATGGACGAGCCGACCGCCGCCCTCACCGGCAGCGAGGTCGCCCGCCTCTTCGGCGTCGTCCGCGCGCTGCGCGAACAGGGCGCCGCGGTGCTGTTCATCTCCCACCGGCTGGAGGAGATCTTCGAGATCTGCCAGCGGGTGACCACCCTGCGCGACGGCGCCTGGATCTCCAGCGAGCCGATCGAGGGCATGACCGAGGACGATCTCGTACGGCGCATGGTCGGCCGCGACCTCGACGAGCTGTATCCCAAGCAGGACGTCAAGCCCGGTCAAGTGGCCCTGAGCGTACGGAGGTTGACCCGCGAGGGCGTCTTCACCGACGTCTCCTTCGAGGTACGGCACGGGGAGATCGTCGGCCTGGCCGGGCTCGTCGGCGCCGGCCGAACGGAGGTCGCCCGGGCCGTCTTCGGCATCGACCGCTGGGACGCCGGCGAGGTCGAGGTCCAGGGACGCAGGCTCACCAACGGCGCCCCGTCCACCGCCATGGCCGCCGGTCTCGCCCTCGTCCCCGAGGACCGCCGCGCCCAGGGCCTGGTGATGGGCATGTCGATCGAGCGCAACATCGGCCTCACCGGCCTGCGTACGACCGTCAAGGCGGGACTGATGGACCGCGGCGCCGAACGCAGCCGCTCCCTCGACTGGGCCGTCAAGCTCCAGGTCAAGTACGCCAGGATCGCCGACACGGTGAACACCCTGTCCGGTGGCAATCAGCAGAAGGTCGTCCTCGCCAAGTGGCTCGCCACCGGCCCGAGGGTGCTGATCGTCGACGAGCCCACCCGCGGCATCGACGTCGGCACCAAGGCCGAAGTGCACCGGCTGCTCAGCGAGTTGGCCGCCGACGGCGTGGCCGTCCTGATGATCTCCTCCGACCTGCCCGAGATCCTCGGCATGGCCGACCGCGTGCTCGTGATGCACGAGGGCCGCCTCACCGCCGAGATCCCACGCGCCGAAGCCACCGAGGAAACCGTGATGGCCGCAGCCACCGGGAGGGCCGCCGCATGACGGTGACCACCCCCAACGAAACCTCCGTCGCCGAGGTGCCCAAGTCCAGCGGCACCCGGCTCGTCGACCGCGTCTTCAAGATGCGCGAACTCGCCATCCTGGTCGTCTTCCTGGTGATGATCGGCATCACGCAGGCGGGCAACAGCGAGTTCCTGTCCGAGCAGGGCATCAAGGACCTGCTCCTCAACGCGACCATCCTGGTGCTGGTCGCCACCGGCCAGTCCCTGGTGGTGATCACGCGGAACGTCGACCTGTCGGTCGGCTCGACCCTCGGCATCAGCGCCTTCGCCGCGGGCGACTATCTGCACGGTGGCGGAAACGGGGTCGTGGCCGTCGTGCTGGCGGTGCTGATGGGCATCGGCTTCGGTCTGCTCAACGGCCTGCTCGTCAGCCTCGGCCAGGTGCCCGCGCTCGTCGTCACCCTCGGCACGCTGTACATCATCCGCGGCATCGACTCCATCTGGGTCGGCTCCCGCCAGATCACCGCGGCCGATCTCCCGGGCGGCTTCGTGGACTTCGGGTCCGGCGGCATCTCGGCGGTGCCGTGGCTGGCGATGATCGCGCTGGCGGTGCTGGTGGCGACGGCGTACTACCTCAAACACTTCGGCAGCGGGCGGGAGTTGTACGCGCTCGGCTCCAACCCGGAGGCCGCCCGGCTCGCCGGCATCCCCGTCCGCAAGCGGATCCTGGCCGCGTACACCTTCTGCGGCGGCCTCGCCGGCCTCGCCGGTGCGATGTACCTGGCCCGGTTCGGCAACGTCGACTCCGGGACCGGCAACGGCTACGAACTCACCGTCGTCAGCGCGGTCGTGGTCGGCGGTGTGGTCTTCACCGGCGGCTCCGGCAGCGTCTACGGTGCGGCTCTCGGCGCCCTGCTGCTGACGTCCATCAACAGCGTGCTGCCCGCCCTCGGCGTCAGCTCCGTGTGGGTGCTCGCCATCAACGGCATCCTGCTCATCCTCGCCATCGCGGTCGACCGGATCGTCGCACTGCGAGTGGCTTCCGCTCTGAAGAAATCGGCCGCGAAGAACTCGGCTGTGAAGAACTCGGCCCCGACGAAGGGGAACGCCCGCCATGCCTGAGTCCTTGACGCGCGCGGTCCGCTGGGACACGGTCGTCGGCGCGCTCCTGGTCGTCCTTCTGCTGCTGTCGTTCAGTACGGTCGACGGCTTCGGGAACGCCCTCAACCTGTCCTTCCTCATCGGCAACACCCTGCCGATCGCCCTGATCGCCCTGCCGATGACGCTGCTCGTCGTCTCCGGCGAGATCGACCTGTCCGTCGCCTCGACGGCCGGCCTCTCCGGCGCGGTCATGGGCAAGCTGTGGAACGACGGCATGGCCATCGAGACGATCATCCCGATCTGCCTGCTGCTGGGCATCGTCTGCGGGCTGGTCAACGGCCTGCTGGTCACCCGGCTCGGACTGCCCTCCCTCGCCGTCACCATCGGCACCCTCGCCGCCTACCGGGGCATCGCACAGATCGTGCTCGGCTCCAACGCGGTGACCGACTTCCCCACGCAGTACCTGGACTTCGCGGCGGGGCGGATGGGGGAAAGCTTCCTTCCGCAGGCCTTCCTTCCCTTCCTCGTGCTGCTCGCCATTGCCGTCGTGGTGCTGCATGCCACCCCGTTCGGGCGGTCGTTGTTCGCGATCGGTGCGAACGAGGAGGCTGCGCGGTTCGCCGGGATCCGGGTCAAGCGACACAAGCTGATCCTGTTCACGGTGACGGGGCTGATGGCCTCGCTCACTGGGATCTTCTGGGCCCTGCACTACGCCAGTGCGCGGTACGACAACGCCACGGGCCTTGAACTCTCCGTCGTCGCGGCCGTGTTGCTCGGTGGCATCGACTTCGACGGCGGCAAGGGGACGCTCGGTGGCGCCATCGCCGGAGTGTTCCTGCTCGGTGCGCTGCAGAACGTCATGAGTCTGCTCAATGTCTCGGCGCAGTCGCAGATCGTCGTCACTGGTGTGCTGCTTGTCGTCTCCGTGCTCGGGCCTCGGGTCGCACGCCAGATCTCAGTGGCCAGGGCCGCGCGCTCAGCCGGATAGGTCGTTTGTTGGCTGCGGGCCGGATGTGGCTGGTCGCGCCCACGCGGTGGAACCGCAAATTCAACACAGTCCCGCGTCCCTGTTGGGGCGCTCATGCTCACCCTCCCATCAAAGGACCCCATGCCATGCGTAAGTCATCCCTCCGTCGTACCTGTGCGGCCCTCGCCGCCGTGACCTCCCTCGCCCTCGCCGCGACCGCCTGCGGCGGCACGACCAAGAACGACGTCAAGGACGACAACGCCTCAGCCGCCTCCGCCGGCAAGGCGAACCCCAACGCCGAGCTCAAGAAGGGGCTGACCGTCGGGTTCCTGCCCAAGCAGGTCAACAACCCGTACTTCACCTCCTCCGACAAGGGCGGCGAGAAGGCGCTCACCGAACTGGGCAGCAAGTACAAGGAAGTCGGCCCGTCCAGCGCCACCGACACCGCCGGGCAGGTCTCCTACGTCAACACGCTCACCCAGCAGCAGGTGAACGCGATGGCCGTCTCCGCGCAGGACCCGGGAGCCCTGTGCACCGCGCTCAAGCAGGCCATGAAGAACGGCATCAAGGTCGTCACCTACGACTCCGACACCAAGGCCGACTGCCGCAACGCCTTCGTCTCGCAGGCCAGCGCGGAGGACCTCGGCCGCACCGAAGTCCAGCTGCTCGCCGAGCAGATCGGCTACAAGGGCCAGATCGCGATCCTGTCCGCCGCCCAGACGGCCACGAACCAGAACACCTGGATCGACTACATGAAGGACGAGCTGAAGGACCCCAAGTACAAGAACATCAAGCTGGTCAAGACCGCCTTCGGCAACGACGACGCCCAGCAGTCCTTCCAGCAGACCCAGGGCCTGCTCCAGCAGTACCCGAACCTGAAGGGGATCATCTCCCCGACCACCGTCGGCATCAAGGCGGCCGCCCAGTACCTGTCCGGCTCCAAGTACAAGGGCAAGGTCAAGCTGACCGGCCTCGGCACCCCCAACGACATGCGCAAGTACGTCAAGAACGGCACCGTCGAGGCCTTCGAGCTGTGGGACCCGGCCAAGCTCGGCGACCTCGCCGCCCGCACCGCCGTCGCGCTGGTCTCCGGTCAGATCACCGGCAAGGAGGGCGAGACCTTCAAGGCCGGCGGCACCGAGTACACGATCGGCAAGGACGGCGTGATCAACCTGGGCAAGCCGACCGTCTTCAACGCGAAGAACATCGACCAGTTCAACTTCTAGCCAGGGGGCGGTACTCCATGCAGCGCGTCTGTTTCCTTCTCAAGGTCCGCGAGGACCGGCTCGCCGAGTACCGCGAACGCCATGCCGCCGTGTGGCCGGAGATGCTCCAAGCGCTCTCCGCCACCGGCTGGCGCAACTACTCGCTCTTCCTGCGCGACGACGGCCTGCTCGTGGGCTACCTGGAGACCGAGGACTTCGAGGCCGCACTCGCCGGCATGGAAGCCACCGACGTCAACGCCCGCTGGCAGGCGGCGATGGGCTCGTTCTTCGAGTCCCTGGACGGCGCCCGGCCCGACGAGGCCATGAAACCGCTCACCGAAGTGTTCCACCTCGCCTGACACCCCCGTATCCGTCCCCCGGAGCCCCCATGAGAAGACGTACCGTGCTCGCGACCGCCATACTTGCGGCCGTGGCAACGCCGGGCATCGCACGGGCCGCCGATCCCGGCCCCTCCGTCAGCAAGAAGAGCACGACCCAACTCGACGGTCAGGCCGTCTTCTTCGTCTCCTACGACGGTCTGGTCAACAACAACTCGTTCCAGAAGAACGGCCTGTTGACCTACAAGGGCTACCAGTACGCCGCCTGGTACACCTCGACGAAGAACGCCGTCATCGCCCGCCGAGTCCTCGGCGGCTCCAGCTGGTCGACGGCCACGCTCTCCCACACCCTCAAGAGCAGCGACTCCCACAACGTCATCTCCATGGGCGTCTCCAAGGTCGACGGCCGCCTGCACATCAACATGGACTCCCACAGCGACGGCTACTTCTACGTGAAGTCGATCGCCGGACTCCTCGACAACCCGGGCTCCACGTCCTGGACTTCGTCCGTCTTCGGCTCGGTGCAGACCTCGCTGGACGGCCTGGCGCTCACCTCCCAGTTCACCTACCCGCAGTTCGTCTCGACCCCCGAGGGCAAGCTGCAGCTCAGCTACCGGGTCGGCATCTCCGGCAACGGCCGCAACGCCCTTGCCGAGTACGACGGTTCGGGCTGGACGGCCCTGGGGGAGTGGTCCGGCTCCACGGGGACGTACACCAGCTCGCACGGCTCCTCGACCGCCCGCAACATGTACCTGCACGGCATCGACTACGACGTCAACGGCCGACTGCACTCCTTCTTCACCTGGCGCGAGCAGAACGCCGCCGTGATGTGCAACAGCGGCGGCATCACCAACCACGACACCGGCTACGTCTACTCGACCGACCGCGGCCGCACCTGGCGCAACGACGCGGGCACCGTCGTAGGGACGACGGGCAGCTCCGACACGGTGGCCGTCACGGACAGCGGCCTGGTCGTCGACTCGCTCAACCCCGACCACTCGCTGATGAACCAGGAGAGTCAGGGCACCGACTCCTCCGGCCTCCCGCACGCGATCATCAGCTACGTCCCCGGCCGCTTCGGCCAGTGCACCACCAACTACGTCAGCGACCGCACCGCCAACGGCCGCGCCTTCCACCTGCGCAAGAACTCCTCCGGCAGCTGGACGAAGACGGAGATCCCCGTCGCGCTGGGTTCCAGCCAGCGCACCAAGCTGGTCCTGGACAAGTACGACAACGCGTACGCGATCTTCCCCTACGGGCGGATCGCAGCCGCCTCGAAGTCCTCCGGGTACACCGACTGGACGCTGCTGTACGACGGCAGCGACCTGAACGCCTTCGGCGAGGTCGTGATCGACGAGCTGCGGGTGAAGGCGGACAACGTCCTGTCGTTCATGTACCAGGAGAAGTCGAGCGGTACGACCCCCTCGGCGCTCCATGTCGTGGACTTCGCACTGCCCGCGTGACCGGGCATGATGCGTCCGATGTTGACGGTAATGTGAAGGCCTTCCGGCCGTCCCGTGTCCCCCTGGAGGTCCCTGCCTGATGTCCCAGTCGGTGGGTATCAAGGACGTCGCCCGCGCCGCCGGAGTCTCCGTCGGCACGGTGTCGAACGTGATCAACCGTCCGGACACGGTCGCCACGGAGACCCGGGCGCGGGTGCAGTCCGCCATAGACCGGCTCGGCTATGTCCGCAGCGAGTCCGCGCGCCAGCTGCGCGCGGGCCGCAGCCGGATCATGGGGCTGCTCGTGCTGGACATGGGCAACCCGTTCTTCGTCGACGTCGCGCGCGGTGCCGAGCGTGCCGCACGCGACGCCGGGCTCGGCGTCATGGTCTGCAACAGCGCCCAGAGCGCGAGCGAGGAGGCCGACTACCTGTCGCTCTTCGCCGAGCAGCGGGTGCGGGGCGTGCTGCTGACCCCCGCGGACGCGACCGGCCGGAACATCGAGACGTTCCGCCGGCACAACATCCCCTTCGTCCTCGTCGACCGGGTCGCCGAGGGCACCACCGAGTGCTCCGTCTCCGTCGACGACGTGGCGGGCGGCGCGCTGGCCGTGCGCCACCTCGTCGACGCCGGGCACCGGACCATCGCGTACGTCAGCGGTCCGCCCGGCCTCAACCAGGTCCGCGACCGCCGTACCGGCGCCCTCAACGCCCTCGCCGAGGCCGGCCTCGGACCGGACTGTCTGCGCGAACTGCCCACCGAGCGGCTCGACGTGGCCGCCGGCCGCGACGCCGGCGCCCGCCTCCTCGGCCTCGCCGACCGCCCCACCGCGGTCTTCTGCGCCAACGACCTCCTCGCCCTCGGCGTCCTGCAGGCCATGTACGCGGCCGGCATCACGGTCCCGGACGACCTCGCCATCGTCGGCTACGACGACATCGAGTTCGCGGCGGCCGCGGCCGTCCCGCTCACCTCGGTCCGCCAGCCCGCCGTCACCATGGGCGCCCTGGCCGCCGAGCTCCTGCTGGAGGAGACAGAGGCGGAGACCGGGACGACACGCCACGAACACCGGCGTGTCGTCCTCCAGCCGGAGCTGGTCGTACGGCGCTCCAGCCTGGCCGCCCGCTGATCGGCCGATCAGTAGGTTTTCATGATCCAGGGGGTCGGCCGCCGGACGAACATGTGGTGAAGTGGGACGCGGCCCGAAATCCGTCCGTCCCAGGAGACCTGTTGACCGCCACGTACCGCCAGCCCGGCGTCGTCCTCACCGACCGCCACTTCACCGTGCCCCTCGACCACGACGACCCGGCGGGGGAGACGATCGAGCTCTACGCCCGTGAGGTCGTCGCGAGCGACAAGGCACAGCAGAACCTGCCGTGGCTGGTCTATCTCCAGGGCGGTCCCGGCTTCGGCGCGAACCGCTTCGTGGGCAGGCAGTCCTGGCTGGGCCGTGCCCTCAAGGAGTACCGGGTCCTCCTCCTCGACCAGCGCGGCACCGGTCACTCCACCCCCGCCAACCGCCAGACCCTCCCGCTGCGCGGCGGCCCCGCCCAACAGGCCGACTACCTTGCGCACTTCAGGGCCGACGCGATCGTCCGCGACTGCGAGGCGATCCGCGCCCGGGTCACCGGCGGCGCCCGCTGGACCGTCCTCGGCCAGAGCTTCGGCGGCTTCTGCACCGTGCACTACCTCTCCAGCGCGCCCGAGGCCCTGACCGCGGCCGTGATCACCGGCGGCCTGCCCTCCCTCGACGCGCATGCCGACGAGGTCTACCGCGCCGCCTACCCCCGCATCGAACGCAAGGTCACCGCCCACTACGCCCGCTACCCGCAGGACGTCGAGCGTGCCCGCCGTATCGCCGACCACCTCCTCACGCACGAGGTGACCCTGCCGAACGGCTACCGCCTCACCGTCGAGGCGTTCCAGTCGCTGGGCATCATCCTCGGCGGCGGCGAGGGCAGCCACCGCCTGCACTACCTCCTGGAGGACGCCTTCGTCCGCACCCCGCAGGGCCCGGCACTCTCCGACGCGTTCCAGGAGCAGGCCCAGGGCCTTCTGTCGTACGCGAGCCATCCCCTCTACGCCCTCGTCCACGAGGCGATCTACGGCCAGGACGGACGCCCCACCGACTGGTCGGCCGAACGCGTCCGCGCCGAGTTCCCGCAGTTCGACGCCGCGAAGACCCTCACGGGCGACGGTCCCCTCCTCTTCACCGGCGAGTCCATCCACCCCTGGATGTTCGACGTCGACCCCGCCCTGCGCCCCCTGCGCGAGACCGCCGAACTCCTCGCCGCCCGCACCGACTGGCAGCCCCTCTACGACCCCGCCCGTCTCGCCGCCAACGAGGTTCCGGTCGCCGCGGCCGTCTACCACGACGACATGTACGTCGACACGACCCACGCCCTCGAGACCGCCCGCTCCATCCGCGGCCTGCGCACCTGGGTGACCGACGAGTTCGAGCACGACGGCGTCAGGGCGGGCGGACCGCGGGTGCTGGACCGGCTGCTGGCGCTGACACGTGACGAGGCGTGAAGTCACCGGGAGTGATGTCGGTGTCACGGGCTAGTCTGCGTCCATGACCGAGCCGAAGATCACCGAGCTGCAGCCCATGCCCGCCGACTGGCAGCGCGCCCTTGCCGTCGTCGCGCACCCGGACGACCTCGAGTACGGGTGCTCGGCGGCCGTCGCCGCCTGGACCGACGAGGGCCGCGAGGTCGTCTATGTGCTGGCGAGCCGCGGTGAGGCGGGCATCGACACACTGGAGCCCGCCAAGTGCGCTCCGCAGCGCGAGCGGGAGCAGCGGGCGAGCGCGGCCGTGGTGGGGGTGTCGCAGGTGGAGTTCCTCGACCACAAGGACGGCGTGATCGAGTACGGCACCGCGCTGCGACGTGACATCTCCGCCGCGATCCGCCGCCACCGGCCCGAGCTGGTGATCACTCTCAACCACCGCGACACCTGGGGCGGCGTCGCCTGGAACACCCCGGACCATGTGGCCGTGGGGCGCGCGACCTTGGATGCGGCGGGCGACGCCGGCAACCGGTGGATCTTCCCCGAGTTGGTCGAACAGGGCCTCGAGCCCTGGAACGGCGTCCGCTGGGTCGCCGTCGCCGGTTCCGCCGAGCCCACGCACGCCGTGGAGGCGACACCGGGCCTGGAGCGCGCGGTGCAGTCGCTGCTCGAACACCGCAGCTACATCGAGGCGTTGACCGACGAGGACCCGGAGACATACGTCCGCGGGTTCCTGACCGCGAACGCCACGGCGACGGGGGAGCGGTTCGGGGGCAGGCCGGCGGTGGCGTTCGAGGTCTTCAGCCGATAGACGTAGGCGACAACCATGGGGGAGCACATGAACGGCACGGAAGTACTGGCCGACCGGTTCGAGGCGCACCGGGGCCATCTGAAGGCGGTCGCCTACCGCATGCTCGGCTCGATCGCCGAGGCGGAGGACGCCGTCCAGGAGACCTGGCTGAAGCTGAGCCGCAGTGACACGGACGGGATCCAGAACCTCGGCGGCTGGCTGACCACCGTGGTCGGGCGGGTCTGTCTCGACATGCTGCGGTCCCGGGCCTCGCGTCGCGAGGATCCCATCGACGAGACGTTCGTGCCCGATCCGGTGATCAGGCCCCTGTCGCAGATCGATCCGGAGCAGGAGGTGCTCCAGGCCGACTCGGTGGGGCTGGCCCTGCTGGTGGTCCTGGAGACGCTCGAGCCCGCCGAGCGACTGGCGTTCGTGCTGCACGACATGTTCGCGGTGCCGTTCGACGACATCGCGCCGATCGTGGAGCGCAGTTCGGCGGCGACCAGACAGCTGGCCAGCCGGGCCCGGCGCCGGGTGCGCGGGGCCACGCCGTCCTCGGAGCCCGACCTCGGCAGACAGCGGGAGGTCGTCGACGCCTTCATGGCGGCCGCCCGCGCCGGTGACTTCGAGGCGCTGGTCGCGGTTCTGCATCCCGATGTCGTGCTGCGGGCCGACTCGGGTGCGCTGGTCGGGGGTGCCGCCGCGTCCAAGCTGGTGCGCGGTGCGAAGCCGGTGGCCGAACAGGCGCTGCTGTTCCGGCAGTTCGCGCAGTTCGCACGGGTGGTGCTGGTCAACGGGGAGATCGGGGTCGTCAACGCGCCCGAGGGACGACCGCTGTCGGTCATGGGCGTCACCATCGTCGACGGCAGGATCGTCGCCCTGCACATCCTGGCCGACCCGGAGCGGCTCGCCCGCCTGGACCTCGGGGCCTTCGACTGAGGGTCAGGCGGCCACGGCCAGCGGACCGAGGGTGCGGTGCGGGTCCACGACCCGCCCGTCAGGCAGCAGTTCACCGGTGTCGTCGAAGACGATCGTGCCGTTGCACAGCAGGCTCCAGCCCTGTTCGGGATGGGCCGACACGATCACGGCGGTGTGGTGGTCCGGGCTGTCTGCGGTGGGGCACGGTGGCCGGTGGCTGCACATGGTCTCTCTCCTCGATCCGTCTGGCTCCCGCCTGAAACTGGGCTCGTATCTGTGGTATCCGAGCTTGTTTTCCGTTGTATGAGGAGACCCCCACAGCGCAGGAAATTCATCGGTGAGGTTCGGTTTCCGGCAGGGCGACTTCGGCGGGATCCGCGGCGGACGCGATGTCAGACCCGCGTGGCAGCGTGGGAGATGGAGGAGCGGTGCGCGTCGAGGCGAAGGGGGCGCGTCATGACCGACGTCGATTCGCAGTTCCTGCGTGGCTTGTTCGACGAGGAGGGCAGCCTGCACACCGCGGGCCGGACGGCGCTGTACCGGCTGTACGGCCTGGAAGGCCTGCTGTACGTCGGCATCTCGGTGTGCCCGCTCACACGCGTGCGCACGCACCTGCGGGAACAGCCGTGGGGACCCCACGTCATCGGGATACAGATCGACTACCCGGACGACGCGGAGGCCGCCGAACGCGAGACGGTCTGGACCGAGCGCCCCAAGCACAACGTGATCTTCAACGGCCGGACCCCGCCCACCCCTCCCGACCGCGCGGCGCGCCTCAGGGCCGAACTCGCCCTGGAGCAACGCCGGTTGGAGGAGTTCGAGACGGCCGTGCCCGAGTCGTCGACGCACCTACGGCTCATAGCTCGCGGGATCAAGGCGAAGCGGGCGAGGATCGCGAAGCTGACGAAGGAGGTGAAGGACGCGGAAGCCGCACCGCGCGAGGTACCGGAGCGGCCCAAGCGGGTGAGGTCATGAGCCCCACGGCTGCTCGACAGACGTCACAGGGCGAGCCGGTAGGGAAGTTCCCGAAGCCGGCGACGCGTTAATTGGGTGATCGCCAAGGGCAGTTCCGACACACTGACTGCGTGGAGCACGAAGTCGAACAACCACTGTCCGGTGGCAACGTCAGCGACGGCGTAGTCCGTATCGGCGACACCGTCCGTCGTCCCGCAGGGCCCTGGACGCCGGCGGTGCACGCACTGCTCACGCACCTGCACGAGGTCGGATTCCGTGCCGCCCCGCGACCGCTCGGGATCGACGAGCAGGGGCGTGAGGTGCTGAGCTTCGTGGTGGGTGAGGTGATCTGGCCCGATCGGTTCGCCCTGGTGGAGCCGGAGCGGCAGTTGGCGCGGGTGGCCCGGCTGATCCGGGACTTCCATGACGCCGCGCAGGGCTTCACGCCGCCGGCCGACGCCCGCTGGCAGGTGCTCGTTCCCGCGGAGGGTGCCGACATCATCGCCCATCAGGACCTGGCCCCGTGGAACCTCGTGGTTGGCGGCGACGACGAGTGGGCTTTCATCGACTGGGACACGGCGGCCCCCGGCTCCCGCCTGTGGGACGTCGCCTACGCCATCCGCGGCTTTGTGCCCCTGTCCGCGCATCCCGCCTGGCAGACCCCCGACGCCGCCCACCGGCTGCGCCTCTTCGCCGACGCCTACGGACTCGACGAGGCCGAACGGCGTGCCCTCGTACCGATGTTGGGCCGCCGCACCCGTGCCATGCACGACTTCCTGCGCGACCAGTCCGCACGCGGAAATCAGCCGTGGGCGAGGCTCTGGGCTGAGGGCCACGGCGACGCATGGCGCGGGGACGCCGAGTACATCGAGGAGCGCGAGGAGAAGTGGGAGAAAGCCTTGCTGTCCGGCTGACCGCCGCCGTCCGAGCTCCCCGGCCGATCACGCCGCTTCACCCGGCCGCGCCCAAATCCGTGCCGAGCCAGTGCTCCGGCCGCATCCGGACCACGATGTGATCGGCGAGTTCGACCTCGGCCCAGGCCACGAACTCGTCGAGTGCCGCGCCCGAGAGGTAGCGGCCGGCCATCTCCCGATGGAGCCCGGCGCTCCCCTCGGCCACTTCGGCGACCGGCCCCTCGACCGAGACGTACCGCGTCGTCGGCTCCGTGCGCTGGACCATCAGGCTGAAGCGGCCCGCCGCCCTGATCAGCTTCATCTTCCGGGAACCCGCGCCGGTGAGAACCCACGGCAGACCCCCGGGCTCATAGGCGTACCAGATCGGAACCACCAGCGGACCGCGGTCGTCACCGGCGGCGACGCCCAGCGCGGCCACGTGCGGCTCGGCGAGGAATCCTTCCCGTTCTTCGCGTGAAAGTGCCATACGCCGACTGTAGGTCCGGCCACTGACAACCGAACGGCACTCAGGTCCGCACCGCCTCGTACAGGGCCTACCGATCGGTTCGACGACGGGCCGGAGTGGCGGCCCGATCTCGACAAGACCAGGTCTCGATAAACTGTGCGATATGCAAGATCAGACAGTCGGCCGGGCCGACCTGCGCGGCGACTGCGGGCAGTGCTTCGGGCTCTGCTGTGTCGCCCTGCCCTTCGCCGCCTCCGCCGACTTCGCGATCGACAAGCAGGCCGGCAAGCCCTGCCCCAATCTGCAGGGTGACCACCGGTGCGGCATCCACGCCACCCTGCGGCAGAAGGGCTTCACCGGCTGCACGGTCTACGACTGCTTCGGCGCCGGACAGAAGGTCTCGCAGGTCACCTTCCGCGGACAGGACTGGCGTACCGCCTCGCGCGAGCACGCCCGCCGCATGTTCGACGTGTTCCCGGTCGTCCGGCAGCTGCACGAACTGCTCTGGTACCTCAACGAGGCGCTCGCCCTGTCCGCCGCCCGCCCCGTTCACGCCGACCTGCGCCGGGCCCTGACGGAGACCGAGGAGCTCACCCGCCAACTCCCCGAGGAACTGGCCGCGTTGGACGTCGGCGCGCACCGGCAGACGGTCAACGTGCTCCTGCTGAAGACCAGCGAACTGGTGCGCGCGGGCACCCGCGGCCGCAAGAAGGACCGCCGCGGCGCCGACCTGATCGGCGCCCGCCTCAAGGGCGCCGACCTGCGCGGCGCGAACCTCCGCGGCGCCTACCTGATAGCCGCCGACCTGACCGGCGCCGACCTGCGGGGCGCGGATCTGATCGGCGCCGACCTGCGCGACGCGGACCTCACCGACGCCGACCTGACCGGCGCCTTCTTCCTCACCCAGCCCCAGCTCAACGCCGCCCGCGGCAGCGCGGGCACCCGTCTGCCGGACTCAGTCACCCGCCCCGTGCACTGGGCAGCGCAGCTCTGACGGCGCCTCGTCCGGGGCCGGCGCGGGGGAGACCCCGGCGCTGACCGTGCGCCGCTCCAGATGCAGCCGCAGCCCCTCCGGCATCAGCGTCAGCCGCTCCGTCACCCGCAGCCGGTAGTCGGGGTCGGGCCGCAGGTCGTAGCGGCGCAGCAGCAGGCCGAGCACCAGCGTCGCCTCGTGCAGCGCGAACTGCCGCCCGATGCACGCTCGCGCGCCCGTACCGAACGGCTTGAACGTGTGCTTGGCCCGGGACCGTACGGCCTTCGGGTCGAAGCGGTCCGGGTCGAAGCGCTCCGCGTCGGCGCCCCACACCTCCGGGTCGCGGTGCAGCATCGACGTGAGCACCAGCGCCCACCCACCCCGCCGCATCGGATGGTCGCCCGCCAGCACCGTGTCCAGGCGGGCCTCCCGGGCGAAGGCCGGTGCCGTCGGCCACAGCCGCAGCGCCTCGTCCAGCACCCGGCGCACATACCGCAGCTTGGCCACCTGGTCGTAGCCGGGCACCTCCGCATCGCCCCAGACGGCGTCCACCTCGGCCCGTGCGCGGGCCGCGATCTCGGGGTGCCGGGAGAGGTAGTGCAGGGCGAAGGAGAGCGCACCCGAGGTCGTCTCGTGACCGGCCACCAGGAAGGTGATGACCTGACGGCGCACGTTCTCCGCGGACAGCCGCTCCCCGGTCTCCGGGTGGGCCGTCTCCAGCATCCGGTCCAGCAGGTCGCCACCCCCGCCCTCGCCCGACTCGCGACGGGCGCGGACCAGGTCGTCGACCGTGCGGTTGAGATACGCGATGTCGGCCTCGTTGCGGCGCGAGGCGCCGCGCAGAAGGAGCGGGGCCAGCGGTGCCGGCACGCTGTTCAGCCGCTGGGCATAGGTGAGCGTGCCGACCATCGCGTTCACGAAGGGGTGCAGCCGGGGCCGCTCGAAGGAACCGAAGTCGTGGCCGAAACCGGTGCGCGCGATCGTCTCCAGCGTCAGCTTGGTCATGTCGCCGGGCACGTCCACCGCCCGGCCGGCCGCCAGCTCGCGGTCCCAGTGGTCGGTGAGCCGCCCGGCCACCGCCAGCATCATCGGGTGGTAGCCCTCCATGGCCTCCCGGCTGAAGCCCGGGGCGAGCACGTCGTGCGCCAGCTGCCAGTTCGGCTCGTGGTTGTACGCCGTGAACAGCCCGTCCCCGGCGACCGGCCGCAGATTGGCGACCCCGAGGCCCACATGCTTGGCGAACCGCGACTCGTCCGCCATGTCCGCCGCGAGCTCCGCGCCCCACACGAACACGAACTCCTTGCCGAAGGCCATCCGCCGGAAGATCGGACCCAGCTGCCGCGCATAGCGCATGGAGTCCTGCACGGGCGTGCGCCGGTCGGCGCCGAGGACGTCACCGAGCAGGGGGAGCCGGCGCGGGGGATGCGGAATGCGGTGCAGCTCGGGCCAGCCCTGCTCCGCCCCGCGGAACCCCTTCGGCAGTCCTGTTTCCGTCGTCGGCGCGACCCCTGTCGTCGTCTCCGCCATGACGCGATCTCCCTTGCTGCAGCGGCACGTTGTAGGGCAGACAGTGCGTGTTGTACGTGGGTTCAATAACGCGTCCAGTCTGATCCTGCTGTTGAACCGGCGTCAAGTAAAGTGCGGGCATGGCCGCGAACCCGGGCGAGCGCACCCGCCGCCGACTCAGCACCGAGGAGCGGCGGGAGCAGTTGCTGTCGGTGGGGGCGCGGCTGTTCTCGGAGAGCCCGTACGACGACGTGTGGATCGAGCAGGTCGCCGAGATCGCCGGGGTCTCGCGCGGGCTGCTGTACCACTACTTCCCGACCAAGCGGGACTTCTTCCTGGCGGTCGTCGAGCGCGAGAGCGAGCGGATGCTGCAGATGACCGCGGCGGTGCCGGGCGTCCCCGCGCGCGAGCAGCTCACCGCGGGACTGGACGTCTTCCTGGAGTACGTCCACACCCACGCCCACGGCTTCCGCGCCTTCCACCGCGCCGACGCGGCCGGCGACCAGGCCGTCCGCAGGGTCTACCGGCGGGCGCTCGCCGCGCAGGAGCAGCAGATCCTGGCGACGCTCGCCGGGGACCCCGAACTCGGCCCGGCCGCCCAGCGGTTGCCCGACCTCAAGATCGCCGTCCGGGGCTGGCTGGCCTTCACCACGGCCGTCTGCCTGGAGTGGCTGCGGGGCTCGGACCTGAACCGGGAACAGGTGCGCGACCTGTGTGCCCGGGCGCTGCTGGGCGTCATCGCACCCTGATCCGCCGCGGCTTCGGCCGTCCCATGGTTGGCGTACACCTCGATCTTCGATAGGTTAGGCAAGGCTTACCTAAGGAGGTCCTGGGATGGGTGACAGCCAAAGCTGGGCGGCCGCGCCTGCCGCGGCGGAACGGGCGCGCTCGGTGCTCGCCGCCGCGTGGTCCTGCGCGGTGACCGCGGAGAGCGGTCGCGAGGAGTTCGTCGGGGCGCACAGCGTGGACGAGGACGGCCGGGTGCTGCTGCACGTGCCCGAGGACAGCGCCCTGCTCGCGGCCGCGATCTGCGCGCCCCGGGGCGAGCCCTCGGCCGTGCTGGAGTTCGCCGACGTCGCGCCCGTCCCGGTTCGGGGCCGCATCCGCACCCGGCTCTGGCTCGCGGGGTACTTCGTGCCCGAGGACGGCCATCTGGCGTTCACGCCGACGCGGATCGTACTGCGTCCGCCGTCCGGTGCGGTGGTCGTCGACCTCGACGAGTTCGCCGCCGCCGCGCCCGACCCGCTGGCCCTCGCCGAGGCCCATCTGCTGACCCACCTCGCCGACTGCCACCCGGACGCGGTCGAGCGGCTCACCCGCCTCGTCGACCACGCCAGCCTGCACGGCGCGGTCCGCGTCCAGCCCCTCGCCGTCGACCGGCACGGACTGACGCTGCGCATCGAGCGCAACCGCGCCCACGGCGACGTACGACTGCCGTTCCACGCACCGGCCGACGACGTCGGTGAGCTCACCGAACGCATGCACGCCCTGCTCACGCAGGCCAGTGCCGCTTCCTGCCCGCGCGCCCTACAGCGGCAGCGCACAGACGGCGACCGGTGAGGCGAACGGCTTGCCCGCGAGCCGCAATTCACCGTTCTTGTCGTTCACGTGGAAGACGCTGACGGTGCCGGACTTCTGGTTCGCCGCGAACAGCAGCGTCCCGTCCGGCGAGAAGGCGATCTGCCGCGGGAAGTCACCGGACACCGGCACCGTGTCCAGCAGCCGCAGCCGGGCGCCGTCCGCCTCGACGGCGTAGCGCGCGAGGCTGTTGTCACCGCGGTTGGCGAGATAGGCGAACCTGCCATTGGCGGTCACCAGGATCTGCGCCGGGTAATTGGTGCCGGAGCCGGAGCCCGTGGACTGCGGCTCGCCGATCGTCAGACGGCCCGAGTCCGGGGCGTAGGCGCACACCGCGACCGTGTCGTCGACCTCGTTGGCCAGATAGGCGTGCCGTCCGCCGGGGTGGAACGTGAGGTGGCGCGGACCGGCGCCCGGCCTGGTCTGCGCCCGCGACACCTCGGTGAGAGTGCCGCGGCGCTCGTCGAGGCGGTACGTGTAGACGGTGTCCGTGCCCAGGTCGACGGCGAGCACATGGCCGCCGTCCGGGCTCGTCACGAACTGGTGGGCGTGCGGGCCCTCCTGACCCGGGCCGGGCGCCGGGGACGAGTGCTTGACCAGGTCGGTGCGCTCGCCCAGCGCGCCCGAGTCGCCGATCGGGTGCACGGCCACACTGCCCGACCCGTAGTTGGCGCTCAGCAGCCAGCGGCCGGTGGGATGCACGGAGAGGTGGCAGGGGCCCGCGCCGCCGGTACTGCGGCTGCCCAGGATCTTGCGGTCGGAGCGGCGTACGGCGGTCACGGCGCCGTCGTCCTGCTCGTTCACGGCGTACAGAGTGCCGCCGTCCGGGTGCAGTGCGAGGTAGGACGGGTTGGCGATGCCGGTGAGGGTTCCGGTGCCGGTGATGCCGCCGGTCTCGGGGTCGTAGGTGGCCAGGCCGATGCCCGTGCCGCCGCCCTCGACCGTGGTGTACGTGCCGAGGTAGAGCGGGTGGGGGCCGGACGGCTTGCTCGACGGCTGCGGTGCGGAAGGGTCTGCGGACGGCTGCTCGGGGGCGGCCACGGCCGTCTCGGGGGCCGTGGGAGTGCGCCCGGACGAGGACGACGAGGACCTGGGTGGCGCGGGCGCCGGCAGCGCTGTCGCCGCGGCCGTCCCCGCGAGCGCGCCGACGAAACGGCGCCTGCTCCAGGCACCGCCCGCCGCTCCTGCCCCACTTCCCATGTCCGCACCTCAGGTGATCGTCCGTCCCGCTCGTGACAAACCACCTTGACGCGGACCACCCGGTCCGTGCAACAACGGCAGCGGCCGTTGCGCACTGTGCAATGGCTGGGCTCTGTTACCAGTCGCCGTCCTCGACCGGCTTGCCCGGCGCGTCCTTCAGCGGCTTCACCTGGTGCGGGGAGGGGTCCGCCCAGGGCTCGTGGTCGTCGCCGAGCCAGTCGCCGACCGGCTGCACGCCCTCCAGTGTGTCCGTGGGCGCGAGGTCCTCCGCGTCCTGGTCGTAGTAGTCGTACCAGGGCAGTCCCGCCCGGGTGTACGCCGCGCGGTCCACCGGCGACGGCGGGGGAGCCTCGCCGGTGATGCGGCGCCACTCCGGAGGCGTCACCAGGTGCACGAACACGCGCCCGGCGGGTTCCTTCGCCCAGTCCTCGAGCGGCCGGTCGTCGCGGTAGACCTCCTGCCGCATCGAACCGCCGACGCCCAATCCCATGGCCGCTGCCGCCCGCCGCCGGCCCGCCGGAGCCGCGGCCGGTGCCGGCATCGCGCCCGGCGGGGGCGCCGCCATCGGCATCGCCGCGCCGTAACCCCCGGCCGAGAGCGTCGTCCGACTGCGCTCCGTCCGGCGCCGCTCCTCGTCGCGCCACTCGGCCAGGCGGCCGGCCTTGAGCGGGAAGGACTGCAGCTGTACGCCGCCCCAGGTCTCCTCGCCCGTGACCTGCCCTTCGACGGTCGCGCCGAGGCCCAGCGGCACCGCCACGAACTGGCGGACCGTGCCCTTGCCGGAGTTGATGCCGTCCAGCCACGGCTGGCGGGGCAGCACGACGTAGTTCTGCGGCTTGCGGGTCAGACGGTCGCTCCACGGCTTGCCCGACACCGCACACACCTTGCCGACCCCGACCTGCAGCGCGGCCGGTTCCGTGGTCCCCGAGAAGCTCAGCCACATCGCCTCCCGCAGATACACCGGCAGCATCACACCGCCCCGCGCCCTCCACTGCTCGGGCACCGTGTCCGGGAAGTCGGCCACCCTGCGGACCGGGAACTCGCCCAGGCCCGGCGGCAGCGGATGGGTGCCCGTCTCGGGCAGCCGCAGGGTGCGCACGAACCGCACCGCCGCACCGCCCGGCAGCCGCAAGGTGTTCCCGTCGATCCGCACGGTCGTGTCCGTCATCCGCCCGCCCCCTGGTTCCGGCCCCGGAATCGCGCGTCCCGGTGACTACGTCACTTAGAACGACGCCCGCTGCCGCCATGGTTCCTGCGCAGCACCTCCGGAACCCGCAGCCGCTCGGAGTCGCGCAGATCGCGCAGACTCTCACGCAGCCGGGTCAGTCGCGGCATCCGCTCGCGCTGCTCCTGCGAGGTGCGGTCCAGCTCCTCCAGCAGCCGGCGCGAGCGGTGCTCGGTGTCCATCTCGTCGAGGATGCGGTTGACCTCGGTCAGCACGGCGCCGTACAGCTGCCAGGTGCGGGCGTCGCGCTGGACCTCCTCCAGGAGCAGCTGGGCCAGCTTGTCGCGGCTGGCCGAGGCCTGCCGCAACTCGGCGGCCAGCCGGGACTCCGCGGACTCGGCGCTGACACTCACATGGGTGGTGACCAGCACCGCGAAGCTGACCACGGCGTCGGCGATCTCCGACAGCAGCCGCTCCACGGCGGCGCCCGTCTCGGGGTTGAACAGCGGCTCGGGATCGCGTTCCTTGGCGAGGTCGGTGAACGTGCGCGCGAGTACCCGCATCACGACCGTGCAGATCTCCAGGGTGTCCAGTCCCGTACGCAGCACCACCCGGTGCAGCAGCCCTTCACGCACGCGTGGGTTGAGCCGCAGGCTGTCCTCCGCCTGCCGCAGGGCGGCGTCCACCTCGACGATGTCGTGGTCGAGGCGGCGCGCCTCGTGCAGCCGCTGTGCCGCCTGCTCGACGGGGGTGCGGCCCGCGGCCTCCTCGCCGATGCGGAGAATTAGCTGCCGCAGCCGGCGGGCCAGCCCGTCGATCGACTCGCCGGCCTCCTCCACCCACACGGGCGGAGCGAGCAGCAGATTGCAGCCGAGCCCGACGACCGCGCCGATCAGCGTCTCCACCACCCGCGCCCAGGCGGTGTCGGAGACGGTCGTGACGCCGAGCACCAGCATCGCGCTGATCGCCACCTCGGGCACGTACTCCTCGACCCGCACCAGCCGTCCGACCGCCAGCGAAGCCACGATCAGCAGGGCCAGACTCCACCAGGTCAGACCCACCAGCAGACTGAAGGCGACGGCGACCAGCACGCCCGCCACCACCGAGTTGACCCGGCGGAAGCCATTGGTGAGCGTGGCGTACAGGGTGACCTGGACGACCAGCAGCGCGGTCAGCGGGGCGGTGAGCGGCGCTGGCTCGGGGCTGAGGTGCAGTGCGACGACGTACGCGACCGTCGCCGCCACGGCCGACCGCAGCGTCTGTACGACGACGGGGTCCCGGCGCCGCTTCACGAACCGGACGACGGACGCCGTCCACGCACGTACATCTCGCACCTAGGGTCGTTCCCCTTTCACAGACACATTCGACGCTCATTGCGGACCGTAACTGTCCGCAAGCAGACCTAGATTGTTGGCAACGGCCGACGGACGGCAAGAGGGGAGAACGGTGATGGCGGACACCCGGGACTTCGAGGTTCTCACACACGCTCACGCCTATCTCGGTGAGGTGGTCGCCGCGGTTCCGGAGCCGGCGTGGGGAGTGCCGACGCCGTGCGCCGAATGGACGGTCCGGCAGGTCCTCAACCACGCCCGCATCGACCAGCAGGGATACGGCCTCGCGATCACCGGCGGCCGCCCGGACTCCGACCCGTTCCACCCTGCCGACGCCCTCGACGGGGACCCGGCGGCCGAGCTCGACAAGGTGCTCCGGGCGGTGGCGGACGCGTACGCCGGACTGCCCCCCGGCGCCGAGCAGGTGCCCACACCGCTCGGCCCGCTGCCCCTGCCGCTGGCCGCGGCGGCGGCCGCCATGGACGCGGCCGTGCACGCCTGGGACATCGCGGTCGCCACGGGCCAGGACCGGCCGCTGACCGTCGAACTGGCCGAGGGCATCTGGCCGGTGGCGGAGCGCCTCGTCGATCATCTCCGCGACGCCTACCAGGTGTTCGCGCCCGCACGGGAGGTCAGGCAGGACTACGACAGGGCCGAGGCGCTGCTCGCCTTCCTCGGCCGCGAGCCGCACTGGACCGTCACCGAGTAGTGGCGGCCCGGCTCCGGGATCGGTACCCGGCGACCTTCGCAAGATTTCCACACCGTTCCATGGAGCACCAACGACGGCGGCGGGCCTGGGAGTCGTCCAGGAACAGCAGCGAACAGTCCGGGTTCTCGCACTCCTTGACCCGTTCCAGCTGAGGACTGCTCACCAGGAGTACGGCGTCCCGGGCCACCGTCGCCAGAGCCGCCCGGGCCGGCTGTCGAGCCGTCCAGCGCACGGGACCCAGCTGGGGTGCGAGGTCGGGACGGGCGGCCGCCTCGTTGATCAACTGCTGGTCGGCCGCCTCCGGTTCCCGCCCGGCCATCGACGCGCGTACGACGCGGTAGAGGGCCTCGCGCAGGACGCGGGCGTCCGCCAGCTCCCGGGCGGTGACCCGCACCGGCTCGCCGTCCGCGGCCAGCTCCGCCTCCGCGAACCAGCGGGCCAGCGCGGCCGCGTCCGGGATCCGCTCCAGGGGAGTGTCGGCGTGTCGCCGACCGAGCGTCGCGGCGAAGTCCAGGCACGGGCGGCCGCCGATGAACGGGAACGCGAGCGCCGGGTCGGCGGGGGCGGGAGTGCCGGTCATACGTCGAGCGTACACCGGTTCATGGGGTGTCGTATCTGTGCTCAACCCTCTTGACACCGGTTGAAGTGGTGTTCGATGGTGACACCACTTCAACCGGTGTCAGTCGTGTGGGCGGCTGTGGCAGGAAGCAGGTGCGGTATGCGTGCGGTACGGATCGACGAGTTCGGCGGCCCCGAGGTGCTGGTGCCGGTCGAGGTGCCCGACCCCGTGGTGGGACCGGGCCAGGTGCTGGTGCGGATCGCGGCGGCGGGCGTGAACCGCGCCGACGCGCTGATCAGGTCCGGCGTCTACCATCGCGCCGGGCGGCCGCCGCTGATCCCCGGCGTGGAGGCGGCGGGCGTGATCGCGGCGGTGGGGGAGGGGGTGAGCGGTCTCGAGGTCGGGCAGCGGGTCATGGCCCTGGACGGGGTGAACGCCCCTGGTTTCTACGCCGAGTTGGCGGCCGTACCGGCTACTCGGGTCACCGCCCTGCCGCACGGCATGGGCCTGACCGAGGCGGCCACGCTGCCCGTCGCCTGGCTCTCCGCCTGGTACTGCCTGCGCCATCTCGCCCGCGTCACCAAGGGGGACACGGTGGTGGTGAAGGCCGCCGCGAGCGGAGTGGGCAGCGCGGCCGTACAGATCGCCGCCGAGGCGGGCGCGCGGGTCATCGCCCTCGCCGGATCGGCCGAAAAGGCGTCCTGGGCAGGGGAGTTCGGGGCCCAGGTCACCGTCGACACCTCCGTCCATCCGGACGACGCCGAGGTCGAAGAGGTCCTGCGGCTGACCGACGGGCGCGGCGCCGACGTCGTCCTCGACACCGTCGGCGGCGGGGCGTTCGGGCGCAGTCTGCGCGAGGTCGGCCACGGCGGCCGGGTCGTCGCCCTCGCCAACGTCGCCCTGGAGCCGAGCACCGTCGACACCCGCGACTTCTACCCGAAGAACGTCGCGATCCTCGGCTTCCAGCTCACCAACCTCCAGATCCACGGCTACGACCCCCGCCCGGACCTGCGCGAACTGGCCGAGCGGGTCGCCGCCGGGGCGTACCGGGTGCCGGTCGAAACCGTCGTACCCCTCGAACAGGCGCGTACCGCCCACGAGTTGCTGGAGCGACGCAGCAACCGTGGAAAGATCGTCCTGGCGGTGGCCGACCTCTGAGTGATCTCATGGGGGGAGGCCTCTGGGGGCCCTGGGGCGACAGGGTTGGGCTGAGAAGGGAAGCGCGTGGACTTCGGGAACGTGGATTCACCGCGGGCGCGCCAGGCGCTGCGCCATGTCGCCGCCCACTCGACGGGACCGGCCGTCGTCCCCGACCTGCGGATCACGCTCAACTTCCACCCCGACCGGCTCGTCGGCGGACTGCCCATCCTCCAGGCGCTGGCCCAGGACGGCGCCTATCACTCGCAGTTCGTCACCGGCACCAGCAACGGCGGGCTCACCGCCCACCCCGGCGGCGACCGCTGGCGCTGGGAGAGCCGGATCTTCGGCGGTGCCTACGACGACGCGGACCCGCACGACCGGCCCGTGTACGGCGCGCTGAACTTCCGGCGCCAAGTGGTCGGCGCCGCACCGCGGTTCGGCTCCTCGTACTTCCGGCTCACCGAAGACGCCCTCGCCCGCACCACCTTCTGCTATCCCGACAGCGCCGCCGAGCCGACCGACTTCGGGGTCGCCGCCGGCATGTCGCTGATCGCGCTCGCCGAGGCCGACGAACAGGACGCCCTCAACGACTACATCGAGGCGCAGGTCCACGGGGGCATCCTGCTCGCCCGGCACATGGAGGCGCTCGTCCTGGACGAGAGCTACCGCGGCACGCCCGTCGAGGCCGCCGCCCGCCTGCTGCCCTGCCCCGTCGAGTGGCACCCCGGCTACCGGCTCAGCGTGGCGCAGCTGCGGGAGCACGCGGACTACCGGGGGCCGGAGTACGCGGAGTTGGGCGCAAGGATCGCCCAGGACGGCCACGTCGACCCGCGGATCATCGGAGACGCCGCCCGCACCGGCCGCCACGAACTGCAGCACCTGAAGATGGTCTGGCACACCCTCGCCCGGTTCGGCGCCCCCGAGGGCGCGGGCACCGCCTATGCGCCCGGCGGCCACGCCCCGGGAGTGAGCACGCCGAGCGCGTAGGCGCGCGCCACCAGTTCGGTGCGGTTCGACGCGTCCCAGCGTGCGGACAGCCGTCGTAGGTGATAGGTGACGCCGTCCGTGCTGAGGCCGGTCTCCTTCGCGGCCTTCGCGGTGGTGGCGCCCCCGGCCAGCAGGGCCAGGATGCGGGCCTCGACGGGGGCGACACGGGCGGGCTGCCGGGCGGTCGGCTCGCGTTCGCCCAGCACCCGCAGCATCACCAGCAGCGCGGGCGTCTCCTCCACCGTGTCGCTGACCGGATCGGCGGTCAGTTCCCCGAACCGCTCGCCCGCGCCCGGCGCCTCCCAGCGCACCGACACCTGATACCGCGACCGGTGCCGCAGCCGCAGCGCCTGCGCGATCCGCTCCACCTGCGTGGCCTCCTGCGGCCGGAACAGCTCCAGCACGTCACGGCCGCGCAGCCTTCCCGGCGTCGTACCGCACTCGGCCGCCATGGCGGGGTTGGCCAGCAGGACGGCACCGTACGCATCGCACACCGCGACCGGCACGGAGACCCGGTCGAAGAGCGTCAGGGCACGATTGCGCCACACCACGGCCTCACGACGAGCCCCTTCCACCGACACCTCCCGCATGCTCTTCACTTCCAGTTGCCGCGCACTGCGTGCACTACACAATCATGCGGGCGGACGGAGGTGAAAGTGCAGGTGGGGAGGCCCGGCGGCAACTCCTCCGGACCTCCCCACGGTCGGCGGCTACACAGCGAGCCAGGCCGCCTGGTCCGATGCCAGCAGCCCCTCCTCCAGCGGCCCGCCGGCCAGAAGCACCGAGGTGTGCTCGGGCAGCCGGTAGGACTCCGCCGAAAGGTTCACCACGCACACGAACCCGGGATCACGGCTGAAGGCGAGCACCCCCGCGGGCGCGTCGAGCCAGGTCAGGCTGCCGTCGCCGAGGGCCGGGTGTTCGCGGCGCAGGCGCAGTGCGGCGCGGTACAGCTCCAGCATCGAGGTCTCGTCGCCGGTCTGCGCGGCCACACCGAGGTCCGCCCAGCCGGCCGGCTGCGGCAGCCAGGGCTCGGCCGCCGTGCCCTGCGGGCTGAAGCCGTACGGCGCACTCCGCCCCGACCAGGGGATCGGCACCCGGCAGCCGTCGCGCCCGCGGTCGGTGTGCCCGGAGCGTTCCCAGACCGGGTCCTGCAGCACCGCCTCGGGCAGGTCCTCGACCTCCGGCAGCCCGAGCTCCTCGCCCTGGTAGACGTAGGCGCCGCCGGGCAGGGCGAGCATCAGCAGGGCGGCGGCGCGGGCCCGCCGCGTGCCCAGTTCCAGGTCCAGGGGGCCTTCGGGGCGGTAGGGCTCGTTGGCCGTCCACCGCTTGACCACCTTGCGGCCGTAGCGGCTGGGGTGGCGCACGACGTCGTGGTTGGAGAGGACCCAGGTGGCCGGGGCGCCCACCGCGCCGAGCATGGCGAGGGAGTCGTCGATGACGGCACGCAGGTCCTTGGCGTCCCAACTGGACATCAGGAAGTCGAAGTTGAACGCCGTGTGCAGTCCGTCCCGGCGGACGTAGGCGGCGAGCCGCTCCGGGGTGTCCGCCCAGGCCTCGGCGACGAACGACCGGTCACCGGGGAACTCGTCGGCCACCCGGCGCCACGCGCGGTAGATGTCGTGCACCTCGTCCCGGTCCCAGTGCGGATGGTCGAGGTGCCGGCGCGGCCCCTCGGCCGCCGCTTCCGGACGGGGCGGCAGGTCGGGCAGTTCGGGGTGCTTGATCAGCCCGTGCGCCACGTCGATCCGGAAGCCGTCCACGCCCCGGCCGAACCAGAAGCGCAGGATCGACTCGAACTCCGCCCGCACTTCCGGGTGTTCCCAGTTGAGGTCCGGCTGCTGCGGGGCGAACAGGTGCAGGTACCACTCCCCGTCGGGCAGCCGGGTCCAGGCCGGGCCGCCGAAGGAGGACACCCAGTCGTTGGGCGGTTCGCCGCCGTCGGGGCCGCGGCCGGCCCGGAAGACGTAGCGCTCCCGCTCGGGACTGCCGGGCCCGGCAGCCAACGCGGCCTGGAACCAGGCGTGTTGGTCGGAGGTGTGGTTGGGCACGATGTCGGGGATCACCCGGATCCCGTGCCCGTGCGCCTCCTCGATGAGCTGCTCCGCCTCGGCGACCGTGCCGAACAGCGGATCGATCTGTCGGAAGTCGGCGACGTCGTAACCGTGGTCGGCCATCGGCGACTTGTACCAGGGGTTGATCCAGATCGCGTCCACGCCGAGCGACTTCAGATACGGCAGCCGTGAGCGGATGCCGGCGATGTCGCCGACGCCGTCGCCGTTCCCGTCGGCGAAACTGCGGATGTAGACCTGGTAGATGACGGCGTCGCGCCACCAAGGGGCGGTGCTGGTGGTCATGTCGGTGCGTACTCCTCGGAGATCGGTGAGGGGAGAAGGACAGGACTACTTCGCCGCGCCCGCCGTGAGGCCGGCCACGATCCGGCGCTGGAACAGCAGCACCACGACCACGAGCGGAACGGTGACCAGGACTCCGGCCGCCATCTGGCTGCCGAACGGCGTCTCGAACTGGGTGGCGCCTGCGAACTTGGAGATCGCGACGGGCGCGGTCTGGATCTCGGGCTTGTTCGTCATCGACAATGCGATGAGGAACTCGTTCCAGGCGGCGATGAACGTGATGATCGCGGTGGTGAAGATGCCGGGCGCCGCCAGCGGGACGATGACCTTGCGGAACGCCAGGCCGCGGGTGCAGCCGTCGATCATGGCCGCGTGCTCCAGCTCGTCCGGCATCTGCCGGAAGAACGCCGTCAGATTCCACACCGCGAGCGGCAGCGTGAACGACATGCTGGGCACGATCATCGCCTGATAGGTGTTGATCCAGCCGAAGCCGACGAACATCTTCAGCAGCGGAACCACGATCGACACCACCGGGAACATCGACGTCGCGATGATCAGCGTCAGCACGAACCGCTTGAAGCGGAACTCCAGCCGCGCCGTCGCGTACGCCGTGAAGGTCGCCAGCAGCAGCGCGCAGACGGTGGTGATCCCGGCCACGACAAGGCTGTTGAGCAGCGCCCGGCCGAATTCCTGGGACGGGTCCAGCACGGCCCGGTAGTTCTCGAAGGAGATCCGGGACGGGAACAGGGAGTTGTCGAAGATGTCCGAGGTGCGGCGCAGGCTGGAGACCAGCATCCAGTAGAAGGGGGCCAGGCAGTAGGCGACGACCGCGGCGACCCCGAGCCAGAGAAGCGCCTTCCGCACGGCCGGGTGCAACGTGGTGGGGGTCATGCGGTCACTTCCTTACGACGACGCGGCACAAGGTCCGTACCCAGCAAGCGGACGAACGCCAGCGCGATGAGGAAGACGTAGACGAAGAGGATCACCGCGTAGGCGGCGGCCGGTCCGAACCGCACGTTCGCGGCCTGGTCCTGGGCCAGCATGGACAGCGTCTCCACGGACGTCTTCTGCGCGCCGATCAGGATGTACGGCAGGTCGAACATGCGCAGCGCGTCGAGCGTGCGGAACAGCACGGCCACCAGCAGCGAGGGTTTGACGAGGGGCAGCGTGATGCTCCAGAACTGGCGCAGAACGCCCGCCCCGTCCATCCTGGCCGCCTCGTACACCTCCTTGGAGATCACCTGCAGGCCGGCCAGCACGAGCAGCCCGATGAAGGGGGCCGTCTTCCAGACGTCGGCGATGATGACCGCGGCCTTGGCATGGAACCCCTCGGTGGTCCACAGAATCTGACGGCCGATCAGGGCGTTGGCCACTCCGTCGCTGTTGAAGATCCAGCGCCACAGCAGGCCGGTGACGGCGGTGGGAATGGCCCACGGCACGAGGATGGACGCGCGGACGACCGCCCGGCCGCGCAGCGCCCGGTGCATGATCAGCGCCATCGCGATGCCGAGCACCGTCTCCAGGGTGACCGTGGTGACGGTGAGGAAGGTCGTGTTCCAGAAGGCGTTCCAGAAGCGGTCGCCCGCCGCTCCGAAGATCGCGGTGTAGTTGTCGGCGCCGACGAACGGGTCGTGATCGCGGACGAACCCGGTCTTCGGGTCGAGGCCCGGGGTGCCGTAGAACGAGTCCTTCAGCGCCACGATCGTCGGGTAGAGCACCACGATCGCCAGGACCAGCAGCGTCGGCGAGACGAGGAGCGCGGCGAGCCTGGCCTCGCCGGAGGTGGCCTTGCGGCGGCGGCCCGGGAGGGCCCGGCCTCTCGCGTTTCCGCGCGGCTTCGCTGCCGGCCGGTCGAGGCGGTCGGGCGGGTTGTGGGTGGTCACCATGTCGTGTCTCCTCACTTCCCGGCCGCTTGTTGCCGCAGGTCCTGCTGGAGATTGCGCAGCGCGCTCGCGCTGCTCTCGGCCCCGGTCAGCGCGGCGAACGCCTCCCGCTGGACGGCGGCGGTGACATCGCCGTAGCCGAAGACGCGCGGCCGCGGCACCGCGTGGAGGATCGACTGCTTGAGGACGGGCAGGTACGGATACTTCTTCACCAGGCGGGGGTCCGCGTACAGCGCCTTGTACGTGGGTGCGGCCGGGGCGTAGGCCAGCGCGAACCGCTGGGTCTCCTGGCTGGTGAAGAACCGGATGAAGTCCAGCGCCGTGGCCTTGTTCTTCGCCGAGGCGGACAGGGCGAGGTTGTGGCCGCCCAGGCTGGAGGCGCCGGGGCCGTCGAGGCCGGGCAGCGGTGCGACGGCGAACTTCCCGGCGACCTTGCTGGCGCCGTCCTTCTTGTTCACCAGCGGATACATGTACGGCCACTGCCGCTCGAAGACCAGCTTGCCGGACTGGAAGGCGCGGCGGGCGTCCTCCTCCTGGTAGGTGGCGGCCTCCTTCGGAATGGTGCCGTCCCGGAAGGAGCGGACCAGGAAGTCCAGGCCCTTCCTGGCCTGCGGGGTGTCGAGGTGCGGGCGCCCCCTGGCATCGGTGACGACCCCGCCCGCGGAGTTCACCGCCTCGGCGAAGTTCACGGTCAGGCCTTCGTACTTCTGGAACTGGCCCGCGTAACAGGACACGCCCCTGGCCGCGGGCAGCTTCCGCACCTTGGCGCAGTCGTCCTTCAACTCGGCCCAGGTGACGGGCGGTTGGTCGATGCCGGCCTGCTCGAGCAGATCGGTGCGGTAGTACAGCATGCCGCCGTCCGAGCTGGCCGGGACGGAGTAGAGGCCGCCCCGGTACATTCCGGTCGCGACGATCGGCTTCAGCATCTCGTCCAGTGGGAAGCGGTCCCCGGGCAGCCGGTCCACCCAGCGGTGCGCCGCGAACTCCGAGGTCCACACCACGTCGAGGGACAGCACCGTGAAGGCGTCCGACCTCGTCGCCGCGTTCTGGATCATCTGCTGCCGCTGCGCGTCGGGATCGGTGGGCAGCTGGACGAAGGTGACCTTCTCCCTCGGGTGCGCCTTGTTCCAGCGGTCGAGCACCGCCGCCACCGTGCCGGTGTTGTCGGCACCGGCGACGTAGGTGATGGGGCCCCGTCCCGTGCTCGACACCGAGCCGCCATCGGCACCGCACGCGGCGAGGGCGGCCAGCCCCGCGCACAGTGCACCGGAGCGTTGCAGCGCTCTGGTCGTCCTGTTCCTCAATGTTTCTCCCGGGCAGCGATTGCAAGAAGGATCACGCAGTTCAGGGCATGTGAAGACTACTTTCTGAGGTCTCGTGCACTCTCTGTGAGACAACGCTTGCAAGCTAGGAGGGTCATGGCTGGCACGTCAATGCGTTACGCGCAAGTAATTGGATGACAGCGCTGTCACGGGGCGCGGCGGATTCGTGCACGCTTGTGCTAACGTCCGCCCATGCCTGCAGCTCAACGGCACCCCACGATGGCCGATGTCGCCGAACGGGCCGGGGTCTCCGTATCCACCGTCTCCCGCACGCTGCGGGGGCTGTCGAGCGTGTCGCCGGACGTCCGCGCCCGGGTCGAGAAGGCCGCGCGCGAGCTGAACTTCGCGGTCTCACGGCAGGCCTCGAGCCTGGTGACCGGCAGGACCGGCGTCGTCGCGGTGCTGGTGCCCACGCTCAACTCGTGGTTCATGGGCTCGGCCCTGTCCAGCCTGGGCCCGCTGCTGCGCGCGGCGGACATGGAGCTGACCGTCTATGTGATACCCGACCTGGCCGAACGCGCCTCGTTCTTCGAGCAGTTGCCGGCCCGGCGCAACGCCGACGCGCTGCTGGTCCACTGCTTCGACCTCACCGAGGAGGAGGGCGCACGGCTGGACGACCTCGGGATGCCCGTCCTCTATGTCAGCCAGCACGCCGAGGGGCGCCCGAGCGTGTACGTCGACGACGCGGCCGGGGCCCGGCACGGAACCCGGCACCTGCTGAACCTGGGGCACCGCCGCATCGCCTTCATGCAGAGCCCCGGCGCCAGCGGCTTCTCCTTCAGCTCGCACGAGAGACTGCTCGGCTACCAGCAGGCGCTCACCGAGGCGGGCATTGCCCTGGACGACTCCCTCGTGGTGGCCGCTCCGGCCGCGGACAAGCGCGCCGTCGCCGAGGCGCTCGGACAGCTGCTCAGCCTCCGCGAGCCGCCCACCGCGGTCTTCGCCGAACAGGACGAGCTCGCCGCCGCCCTCATCTGGACCCTGCGCCGGGCCAGGATCGAAGTGCCCGAGCAGATGTCCGTCCTCGGCTTCGACGACCAGCCCCTGGCCGAGTGGTTCGACCTGACCACGGTGGCCCAGTCGCCCTCCGAGATGGGCCGGGTGGCCGGCGAACTGGTCCTGCAGCTGATCAACGACCCCGAGGCGGACGGCAAACGGCACATCGTCCTGCCGACCCATGTGATCCCGAGGGGCACCACCGCCCGGCCGCCCGGTCCCGCGACGGAGGTCGAGAACCCGTCCTGAGGGCTTCCGCAAGCCCCCGGAGGCGTTCTTGACTACACGATCATGTAGTCATGTGGCGCGGACGACCGGATCCGCTCGACCAACCTTGATCGCAGTACTCCCGTACCGCGAAAGGCAGTTGTCGCGCCATGCCCCCCACCGCCTTGCACCCCCACACCGCGGACACCCTTCCCGGCGTCCCCGTCGTCGACATCACCGCCACCGGACCCGGCCGCACACCCGTCCAGCAGGCCATGGACCTCATGCGCGAGCACGGCCCGGCCTTCGTACGGCGGCTGCACGGGCGGGACACGCTGTTCGTCGGCGACCTCGACCTGGTGGCCGACCTCGCCGAAGAGCAGCGGTTCGCCAAGCATGTCGGGCCCGCACTGCAGAACGTCCGCGAGTTCGCCGCCGACGGCCTGTTCACCGCGTACAACGACGAGCCCAACTGGGCCAAGGCGCACGACATCCTGATGCCCGCCTTCGCGCTCGGCTCGATGCGCACCTACCACCCGGTGATGGTCAAGGTCGCCCAGCGGCTCATCGCGTCCTGGGACCGGGCCGCCCGCGAGGGACAGCCGGTCAACGTCCCCGACGACATGACCCGGATGACCCTCGACACCATCGGACTGGCCGGATTCGGCTACGACTTCGGGTCCTTCGGGCGCGACGAACCCCACCCCTTCGTCGAGTCCATGGTCCGCTGCCTGGAATGGAGCATGACCCGGCTCGCCCGCACCCCGGGCGGGGACTACTCGGCGGCCGACGCGGCCTTCCGGGACGACTCCGCCTACCTCGCCCAGGTCGTCGACGACGTCATCGCCGCCCGCACCGGCACCGACCAGACCGGCGCCGAGGACCTCCTCGGCCTCATGCTCACCGCCGAGCACCCGGCCGACGGCACCACCCTCGACACCGCCAACATCCGCAACCAGGTCATCACCTTCCTGATCGCGGGCCACGAGACGACCTCCGGCGCGATGTCCTTCGCCCTGTACTACCTCGCCAAGCACCCCACCGCCCTCCGGCTGGTCCAGCGCGAGGCCGACGCGCTGTGGGGCGACCGGGCCGACCCCGAGCCGACGTACGACGAGGTCGGCAGGCTGACGTACACCCGCCAGGTCCTCAACGAGGCGCTGCGGCTGTGGCCGACGGCCGCCGCCTTCAGCCGGCACGCGCTCCAGGACACGCTGCTCGGCGGGCGGATCCCGCTGCGCGCCGGGCAGGCCGTCACCGTGCTCGCCCCGATGCTGCACCGCCAGTCCGTCTGGGGCGACAACCCCGAGCTGTTCGACCCCTCCCGCTTCACCGCCGAGGCGGAGGCGGCACGGCCGGTGCACGCCTTCAAGCCGTTCGGAACCGGTGAACGCGCCTGCATCGGGCGGCAGTTCGCGCTGCACGAGGCGACCATGCTGCTGGCGATGCTCGTCCACCGCTACCGCCTGCACGACCACGCCGACTACGCGCTCCACGTCAAGGAGACCCTCACCCTCAAGCCCGAGGGCTTCACCCTGACCCTCACCCCGCGCACCCCCGTCGACCGCGAGCACGGTGTCCTTCCCGGCACCCAGCCCGTAGAGACCGCGCAGAGCCTCGACCCGCGCACCCTCCCCGCCCGCGTCCGCCCCGGCACCGGCCTTCTCTTCCTGCACGGCAGCAACTACGGCACCTGTCGCGAGTTCGCCGCCCAACTCGCCGACGAGGCAGCCGAGTTCGGCTGCGAGACCCAGGTCGCACCCCTGGACGCCTACGCGGGCGGCCTGCCCACCGACCGGCCCGTCGTCATCACCGCCGCCTCCTACAACGGCCGCCCCACCGACGACGCCACCGCCTTCGCCGCCTGGCTGGAGGACACCCACGACCTGACGGACGTCACCTACGCCGCCCTCGGCGTCGGCGACCGCAACTGGGCCGCCACCTACCAGCACGTCCCGACCCGCCTCGACGACCGTCTCGCCGCACTCGGCGCCACCCGCCTCGTCGACCGCGGCGCCGCAGACGCCTCCGGCGATCTGAGCGGCGCGGTAAGGGACTTCACGGCCCGGTTGCGCACGGCCGTCCTGGAGCGGTACGGCGACCCGGACGCCACCGCCACGGCCGACGACGCCCCCGGCACGGCGTACGAGGTCCGCACCCTCACCGGCGGCCCCCTGCACGCGCTCGCCGAGCGGCACGGCCTCGTCCCCATGACCGTCACCGAGGCGTACGACCTCACCGCCCCCGGCCACCCGCGCCGCAAGCGGTTCGTCCGCGTCGCCCTCCCGGACGGCACCGCCTACCGCACCGCCGACCACCTCACCGTGCTGCCCGTCAACGCCCCAGCCCTCGTCGACCGCGCCGCCACCGCACTCGGCATCGACCCCGACACCGTCCTCGACTTCCGCGCCCCCCGCCCGCGCCGCGACGGCCTCGCGATCGACCGGCCCTTGACGGTACGTCAACTCTTCGCGCACCACGTCGAGTTGCAGGAGCGGCCCACGCCCACCCAGCTGGCCGCCCTCGCCGCCGCCAACCCCTGCCCGCCCGAGCGCACGGCCCTGGCCGCCCTCACCGGCGACGACCCGCGCACCCTCGTCGAGCTGATCGAGGACCACCCCGCCCTGCGCGGCGCCCTCGACTGGCCGCAGCTCCTGGAGATCCTCACCCCGCTGCGCCCCCGCCACTACTCCATCTCCTCCTCGCCCGCCGTGGACCCCGGCCACGCGGACCTGATGGTCTCCCTGCTGGAAGCCCCCGCCCGCTCGGGCAAGGGCGTGTACCGGGGAGTCGGCTCCGGCCATCTCGCCGCCGTCGAACCCGGCGACACGGTGTACGCCCGTGTCCAGCCGTGCCGCGAGGCGTTCAGGATCAACGGCACGACCCCGGTGATCATGATCGCGGCCGGCACGGGCCTCGCCCCCTTCCGCGGAGCCGTCGCCGACCGCACGTCCGCTCTCGCCGCGGGAGCCGAACTCGCCCCCGCCCTCTGCTACTTCGGCTGCGACGCCCCCGACGCCGACTTCCTGCACGCCGAGGAGCTGCGCGCAGCCGAGGCCGCCGGAGCCGTCTCGCTCCGACCTGCCTTCAGCGCGGGACCCGACGGGGCTTTCGTGCAGCACCGCATCGCCGCCGAGGCCGACGAGGTCCGGGAACTGCTCGACGCCGGGGCCCGGGTGTACGTCTGCGGTGACGGTTCACGAATGGCACCTGGTGTGCGGGACGCGTTCCGTACCCTGTACCGGGACCGCACGCCGGACGCGGACGCCGCGGCAGCCGAGGAATGGCTGGACGGACTGATCGCAAACGGGCGCTACGTCGAGGACGTGTACGCGGCCGGCTGACCGCAGGGGAGGGGTGGGCGCACGGTGGTGGACTCCTGGGAGAGGGCCCGAGGCATCCTGGAGGGCTCGAAGATCCCTCCCGGTCGGCTCGCCGATCTGCGCCCCCTGTCCGGCGGTACCTACAACACCGTCGAGGAACTCCGGCTCACCGACGGCAGCCGCTATGTGCTGAAGGTCGCCCCGGACGCCCCGGGACTGAGCCACGAGAAACAACTCCTCGTCTCCGAAGCCGAGTTCTACCGCGGCGCCGCCGAGGTCGACGTGCCCGCCCCGCACGTCGTGGCCCTCGGCGGCGACACCGGGGCGGGCCATCTGCTGATGACGGCCTGTCCCGGCGATCCCTGGGACGATTCCCTCACCGAGACCGAACAGACACTCCTGCGAACGGAGTTGGGCCGCCAGACCGCCCGTCTGCACCGGGTCACCGGTCCGGGGTACGGCTATCCGTCGGGCGCGCTCGGCCCTCTCGCCGCCGACTGGCGGACCGCCTTCACCGGGATGCTCGACGCCGTCCTCGACGACGCCCGCCACTACCGGGCCCGGCTGCCCCGCCCGGCCGACGAGGTGGCCCGCACCGCCCGCACCGCCTACGCCGCGCTCGACGAGGTCACCGTGCCGGCCCTCGTCCACTTCGATCTGTGGTCCGGCAACATCCTGCTGGACCGCTCGACGGGGGCGCCGCGCATCGGTGGACTGATCGACGGGGAGCGCATGTTCTGGGGCGACCCGCTCGCCGACTTCGTCTCCCTGGCGCTGCTCGGGGACATCAAGAAGGACGAGGCGTTCCTGGCGGGCTACCGGGAGGCCGGCGGGCGGGCCGAATTCGACACCCCGGCCCTGCTTCGGCTCGCCCTCTACCGCGCCTACCTCTACTTGATCATGCTCACGGAGGTCGTCCCGAGGGCCTTGGACGAGGGGCATCAGCAGTGGAGACAGGACGTGGTCGCCCCCGAACTCGTGGCCGCCCTGGACGAAATCGAGGAGCTGGTCTCCTAGCAGCTCGAAGCACCTCGGCGGACTCCTCTTAGCTCACATCGTGAACTAAGGGTTGGAGGAAATTCGCGCCGAGCCCGTCCGCGGCGGTATCTTGCAGGTCGGACAGGGTTCGGAGGGAGTCACATGGCGGGGCGGAACGGGCGCACGGTGCGCGACCTCAGGCGGGCCAACCGCGCGGCCGTGCTGCAGCGTCTCTACTTCGACGGTCCCCTCAGCCGCTTCGAGCTCGGCCCGGTGACCGGGCTCAGCTCCGGCTCGATCAGCAACGTCGTCGCGGACCTGGTCGCCGACGGCCTGGTCGAGGAGGCCGGCAGCGTCGACTCCGACGGCGGCCGTCCCCGCACCCTGCTGCGCGTGGCTCCCGGCGCGGGCCACATGATCGGCGTCGACGTCGGTGAGACCCGGGTGCGCGTGGAGCTGTTCGACCTCACCCTCACGGAACTCGCCCGTGCGGAGCGGCCCTTGGAGCAGCAGCGCTACGAGGTCGACGTCATCGTCGGCCACATCCGTGACGGGGTTGCAGAGGTGCTCGCCGACGCGGGTATCGCCCCCGAACAGCTCCTCGGTGTCGGCATCGGAGTCCCCGGCATCGTGGAACACACCCCGGACAGCGGCGCCGTCGTACACGGGCAGACCATCGGCTGGGACGCGGTCCCGCTGGAGGCCCTGCTCCGCTCGACCTCTCAACTCCCGGACGGCGTCCGGTACTTCATCGACAACGGCGCCAAGACCCTCGGCCAGGCCGAAATGTGGTTCGGCGCGGGCCGCGGCGCACACAACGCGATCGTCGTCCTGTTCGGCTCCGGTGTCGGCGCGTGTCTGGTGACGCCCGAGGTGGAGCACGGGCGGGCGGTGGAGTGGGGGCATCTGACCGTACGGGTCAGGGGGCGCCGCTGCCGGTGCGGTGCGCTCGGGTGCCTGGAGGCGTACGCGGGCGCGGAGTCCCTGCTGGACCGTTGGCGCGAGGAGGGCGGACGGCCGCCGGAGGGCGCCGACGAGGAGACGGCGCTGAGCGCGATGCTGGCCGCGGCGTATCCCTCCGGGGGTGAGGCCGATCCGGTGGCGCTGGGGGTTTTGGAGGAGACCGCCGAGTATCTGGGTGCCGGGCTGTCGGATCTGATCAATCTGTTCCAGCCCGAGCGGATTCTCATCGGCGGGTGGGCGGGGCTTCAGTTGGGTGCGCGGTTCCTGCCTGCCGTGCGGCGGTACGCGGCGTCGTACGCGCTGCGTCATCCGGCCGAGAAGGTGACCATTGAGCTCGGGCGGCTCGGGCCGGATGCGGTGACCGTGGGTGCGGCGATTCTGCCGCTGGCCGACTTCTTCGCCCGGGGCGGGCGGCGGCTGGAGCCGGTGCCGGAGGGGCCGGTGCCCGTGTGGCGGGCGGCGTTGGAGGAGCGCGGTCACTGAGTGCCGCGAGCGGCCCTTCAGGGCGGTGCACAACCCCCATGTTTTGCATGTCACCGGTGGAGGTACTCGCGTCTCGCCCGACGACGCGAAGGGAGTGCGCCGTGGCCGATCGGCGTCATACAGGCCAGGACGAGCCCGTGCCGAGGGATCTGCCGGACCAGCAGGTGCGCGAGGGCGAGGACCCGCTGGACATTCCGATCCCTTCCGATGACGAGGACGAGTCCGGCACCGAAGTTCCCGACACCGACGAGGCCGGCACCGGCCGCCAGGACGGTCCGCGCTCGGCCACCGTCCACCCCGAGCATCCCGATCCGGACGAGTCCTCCGCCTGACCGCGACAGGGAGCCACCATGGGTATCGGCGACCGGGTCCGCGCCTGGCCCGTCTACCGCCAGCTCACCGGCACCGACCGCACAGGCCGCGGGAGTGCCGCGAAGTCCCCGTACACCGAGAGCCTGCGCCCGCGTACCGACAGTGCCCACCGCGTGGTGCAGTCCGTCTGTCCCTACTGTGCGGTCGGCTGCGGGCAGCAGGTCTATGTGGAGGGCGAGAAAGTCGTCCAGATCGAGGGTGACCCCGCCTCCCCGGTCAGCCGCGGGCGGCTGTGTCCCAAGGGCTCGGCCACGCTCCAACTGACCACCGGACCGGCCCGCGAACACCGGGTCCTCCACCGACGCCCGCACGGCACCGACTGGGAGCCCCTCGACCTCGACACGGCCATGGACATGGTCGCCGACCGGGTCATCCGCACCCGGCGCGAGACCTGGGAGTGGGAGCACGACGGGATGCGCACCGCCCGCACCATGGGCATCGCCAGTCTGGGCGGCGCCACCCTCGACAACGAGGAGAACTACCTCATCAAGAAACTGCTGACCGGCCTCGGCGTGGTGCAGGTGGAGAACCAGGCCCGGGTGTGTCACTCGTCCACCGTCGCCGGGCTCGGCACCTCCTTCGGCCGCGGCGGTGCCACCACGTTCATGCAGGACCTGCAGTACTCCGACTGCATCGTCATCGAGGGCTCCAACTTCGCCGAGTGCCACCCGGTCGGCTTCCAGTGGGTGATGGAGGCCAAGAAGCGCGGCGCCCGCATCATCCATGTCGACCCGCGCTTCAACCGCACCAGCGCCCTCGCCGACCTGTACGTGCCGATCCGCGCGGGCACCGACATCGCCTTCCTCGGCGGGATCATCAACCACGTCCTCACCGAGGAGAAGGACTTCCGTGAGTACGTCCTCAACTACACCAACGCCGCCACCCTGGTGAGCGAGGACTTCCGCGACACCGAGGACCTCGACGGTGTCTTCTCCGGTCTTGACGAGGAGAAGGCCCACTACGACCCGGCCAGTTGGCAGTACGAGGGCGTGAGCGTGCAGCAACCCGCCGGTGAGGCCGACGAGTTGTACGAGGAGCGCACCCGGAAGTCCGCCGGCGCCGAGGCCCACGGCTCGGGCGGCGCCCGCACCGGACACCGCGCGCCCACGGACGAGACCCTCCAACACCCGCGCTGCGTCTACCAGATCCTCAAACGGCACTACGCCCGCTACACCCCGGAGATGGTCGAGGACGTCTGCGGCATCCCGCGCGAGACCTTCCGGCAGGTCTGCGACGCCCTGACCACCAACTCCGGCCCCGACCGCACCAGCGCCTTCTGCTACGCCGTCGGCTGGACCCAGCACACCACCGGCGCCCAGTACATCCGCGCCGCGAGCATCCTCCAGCTCCTGCTCGGCAACATCGGCCGCACCGGCGGCGGCATCCAGGCCCTGCGCGGCCACGCCTCCATCCAGGGCTCCAGCGACATCCCCACGCTGTTCAATCTGCTGCCCGGCTACATCCCCATGCCGCACGCCCACGCCGAAATGAACCTCGACAACTTCGTCGAGACGACCCGCACGGTCAAGGGATTCTGGTCCGACATGCGGGCCTACGCCGTCAGCCTGCTCAAGGCCTACTACGGCGACGCCGCCACCGCCGACAACGACTTCTGCTTCGACCACATCCCACGCCTCACCGGCTCCCACTCCACCTACGACACGGTCATGGCGCAGCTCGACGGTGACTGCAAGGGCTACTTCCTGCTCGGCGAGAACCCGGCCGTCGGCTCCGCCAACACCCGTCTGCAGCGCCTCGGTATGGCCGAACTGGACTGGCTCGTCGTACGGGACTTCTCCCTCATCGAGTCGGCGACCTGGTGGAAGGACGGCCCCGAGATCGAGACCGGCGAGCTGCGCACCGAGGACATCGGCACCGAGGTGTTCTTCTTCCCGGCCGCCGCCCACACCGAGAAGTCCGGCTCCTTCACCAACACCAACCGCTGGGTGCAGTGGCACCACCAGGCCGTCGAACCCGAGGGCGACGCCCGCAGCGACCTGTGGTTCATGTACCACCTGGGCCGCCGCATCCGGGAGAAACTGGCCGGCTCGACCGACCCCATGGACCGGCCGGTCCTCGACCTGGCCTGGGACTACCCGGTGACCGGGGAGCTGGAGGAACCCGTCGCCGACGCCGTGCTCGCCGAGATCAGCGGCCACGGTCCCGACGGCGGCCCCCTGAGCGCGTACACCGAACTCAAGGACGACGGATCGACCCGCTGTGGCTGCTGGATCTACTGCGGCGTCTACGCGGACGGCGTCAACCAGTCGGCCCGCAAGAAGCCCGAGTGGGAGCAGGACTGGGTGGCCGCCGAGTGGGCCTGGGCCTGGCCCGCCAACCGCCGCATCCTCTACAACCGCGCCTCCGCAGCCCCCGACGGCACACCCTGGAGCGAACGCAAGAAGTACGTCTGGTGGGACGCGGAGGAGGGCAGGTGGACCGGCCGCGACGTCCCGGACTTCGTGCCCGACCGCGCCCCGGACTTCGAACCCGACGAGGACGCGACCGGCCCCGACGCGCTGCGCGGCGACGACCCGTTCATCATGCAGGCCGACGGCAAGGGCTGGCTCTACACCCCCGCAGGCCTCGAGGACGGCCCGCTGCCCACCCACTACGAGCCGCAGGACTCCCCGTTCCCCAACGCCCTCCACCCGTCCACCCCGCGCAACCCGGTGCGCCAGTTGCTGCCCCGCGAGGGCAACCGCTACCACCCCAGCGGCGACGACAAGGGCGCCGACGTCTTCCCGTACGTCGTCACCACACACCGCCTGACCGAGCACTTCACCGCGGGCGGCATGACCCGCTGGTCGACCCATCTCTCCGAACTGCAACCGGAGTTCTTCTGCGAGGTCTCGCCCGCGCTGGCCCGCGAACGCGGCCTGGCGAACGGCGGCTGGGCCACCATCGTCACCGCCCGCAACGCCGTCGAGGCGCGCGTGCTCGTGACCGACCGCATCCGCCCGCTGCGGGTGCAGGGCCGCATCGTCCACCAGATCGGCCTGCCCTTCCACTGGGGCCCCAACGGCGTCGCGAAGGGCGACGCGGCCAACGAGCTGATGGCCATCGCCCTCGACCCCAACGCCCACATCCAGGAGGACAAGGCCCTCACCGCCGACATCCGCCCGGGCCGCCGCCCCCGCGGACCGGACCTGCCGAGGCTGGTCGCCGAGTACCGCAGGCGGGCCGGCATCACCGCGGCCACCGGAACGGAGGCACGCAAGTGAGCGAAGAACGCGTCGGGTTCTTCACCGACACCTCCGTCTGCATCGGCTGCAAGGCCTGCGAGGTGGCCTGCAAGGAGTGGAACGCCATCCCCGAGGACGGCCTCTCCCTGACCGGCATGTCCTACGACAACACGCAGGCGCTCGGCGCCTCGACATGGCGGCACGTCGCCTTCATCGAGCAGCCGCGCCCCGAAGGCCGTACCCAACTCCCCCTGATCGAGGGCGAGTCGACCGCCCAGGACACGGCGGTCGACGGCGACGGCGAACTGCGCTGGCTGATGTCCTCCGACGTGTGCAAGCACTGCACCCACGCCGCCTGCCTCGACGTCTGCCCCACCGGCTCGCTGTTCCGCACCGAGTTCGGCACGGTCGTCGTCCAGGAAGACATCTGCAACGGCTGCGGCTACTGCGTACCCGCCTGCCCGTACGGCGTCATCGAGCAACGCCCGCACGACGGACGGGCGTTCAAGTGCACCCTGTGCTACGACCGCCTTGGCGCAGGACAGGAACCGGCCTGCGCCAAGGCCTGCCCGACCGAGTCCATCCAGTTCGGCCCGCTCGACGAACTCCGCGAACGCGCCGCCCTGCGCGTCGACCAACTGCACGAGGCCGGAGTCACCGACGCCCGGCTCTACGGCCACGACCCGGACGACGGAGTAGGCGGCGACGGCGCCTTCTTCCTGCTGCTGGACGAGCCCGAGGTGTACGGGCTGCCACCGGACCCGGTGGTCACCACCCGGGATCTGCCGACCATGTGGAAACACGCGGGCGCGGCGGCCCTGTCCCTGCTGGGCGGCCTCGCGGCCTGCTTCGCGGTCGCGGGAAAGGGCAAGCCGGGAGGAGGCCGGCGATGAGCCTGACCGAGCGCGCCGGCCGCAAGCGGCGCCGACGAGGAGAGCAACCCGTCGTTCCCCGGGCCGAGTTCGAGTCGTACTACGGCCGCCCGGTCATCAAGGCGCCGTCCTGGGCCGCCCCCGACATCGCCGGGTACTTCTTCCTCGGCGGGCTCGCGGGCGCGGGGTCGGTGCTCGCGGCGGGCGCGCACCTGACCGGCCGTACGACGACCGCGACGGCGCTGAAAGTGTCCTCGCTGGCCGCTGTTTCCCTGTCGGCCGCCGCCCTGATCCACGATCTCGGCAAACCCAGCCGGTTCGCGAACATGCTGCGGGTGTTCAAACCGACCTCGCCCATGAGCATGGGGTCGTGGCTGCTCGGCGCCTACGGCCCCGCAGCGGGTGCGGCCGCCGCGAGTGCCGTGACCGGCCGGCTGCCGCGACTCGGGGGAGCCGCGACCGGCGCCGCCGCGCTGCTGGGCCCGGCGGTCGCCACGTACACCGGCGTGCTGGCCGCCGACACCGCCGTACCGGCCTGGCACGGCGTACATCGAGAACTGCCGTACCTGTTCGCCGCGTCCGCGACGGCGGCGGCGTCCGGCATGGCCCTCGTCGTCGGGCCCACGGACGAGAACGCCCCGGCCCGCTGTGCAGCCGCAGCGGCGGCACTGGCCGACGCGGCGGTGACGAAGGCGGCGGAACGGCGTCTGGGCATGGTCGCCGAGACCTGGCAGGAAGGCCGGGCCGGCGCGCTGCTGCGGGCGGCCCGCGCACTCACCGTCGGCGGCGCGGTCACCGGCGCGCTCCTCGGCAACCGGCGCGGGGCCGCGGTCGCCTCCGGGCTCGCCCTGCTCGCGGGCTCGGCCTGCACCCGCTTCGGCGTGTTCGCGGCGGGCATCGCCTCGGCGGAGGATCCCAGGTACACGGTGGTGCCGCAGCGCGAACGGCTCGACCAGCCGGACGAGCCGCAATAGGTACCGTCAGCCCACCTTGCGCCCCCGCATCGGCTCGGTTCGCGCCCCCGCGCCGTGCTGCAGGCCCTGCAGGAACTCCTCCAACACCTCCGTCGACGTGTGCTCCGGGTGCCAGTCCAGTTCGGTACGCGCGCGCGTGCAGTCCATGAACGGCAGCCGCAGGACCGCGTCGAACAGATGCGGCGAGGCGGGCAGCAGATGCAGCCCCCACGCGGCGGCGATCGCCGAGCGCGCCGCGATCCGCGGGAGCCGGACCGGGCGGGTGCCGAGCATCTCGCCGAGCAGCTCCGCGTCGACCGGGGGGTCGGCCGCCAGGTTGAAGGCGCCGCGGACCTCGGGGCCGAGCGCGAGCACGTACGCCCTGGCCGCGTCGTCGGTGTGCAGCGCCTGTACCCGCAGACCGTGGACGTCGGGCAGGAAGGGCAGCAGCTCCGGACGGGCCAGCTGACCCGGCAGGAAGCGGCCGCCGAAGATCCGGCGCTGCTCGCTGGCCGACTCGCGCTTGAAGAGGAAGGCGGGCCGCATCCGGACCACCCGCACCTCGGGATGGTCGCGCTCGAAGGTGTCCAGGGCACGCTCCAGATACGCCTTCTCCCGGCAGTACGCGGCATCCGGCCAGCCGTGCGTCGGCCACGACTCGTCCACCGCGTAATCCTTCGGCCCCGGAGAGTAGGCACCCACCGACGACGCATGCACCAGCGTCGGCACACCGGCCGCCGCGACCGCCTCGAACACCCGGATGCCGCCGAGCACGTTCGTGCGCCAGGTCGCCGCCGGATCATGCGTCGGCTGGAACGCCCACGCCAGATGGACGACCGCATCGGCGTCCGCGAACTCCTTGGCCAGGTCCGCCTGTTGGGACGCCACATCGACGGCGGCCCACTCCGTCCGGGCCGGCGACCAGTCGGGAATCCGCCGGGCCAGACCCAGCACGGACCCGACCCGCGCATCCTCCGAGAGGAGGCGCACCACACTGGTGCCGACATTCCCGGTGGCCCCCGTGACCACGATTCTGCTGCCCATTGTGCTGCTCACCGTCGACTCCTTCCGGGAAGGGAGAGGAGTGACCGAGTACCCGGTCGACGCGCACACACGCGGCCGCCCTGCAATCCACCACCGCATGACCTCGGAGGTAATCGACGCCCGTATCGGTCCCCGGAACCATGAAGGGCACACCTACCCACCGGATCGCAGGAGGACGTCCCATGCCGTACTTCGCCAGCCCCGCCGACGGTGCACAGCTGCACTACGTCGACTACGGACCGGCCGACGGACCCGTGGCCGTCTTCGTCGACAGCGCCTACCTCGGCACCGAGATGTGGGAGTTCCAGATGCTGCCGCTGGCCGTTGCTCGTCCTGCACGGCACACACGACGTCTCGGCACCCCTGGAGACGACCGGCCGGCGCGCCTCCGCACTCGCACCCGACGCCACGCTCAAGGTCTACGAGAACGCCGGTCACGGTCTGTTCGTCACCCATGCCGAGCAACTCACCGCGGATCTGCGGGAGTTCGTGACTCGCTGAGCCCGGCTGACCCCCGGGGGCGGACGCCCGCGGGATGATCAAGGCATGAGCGAGCTCATCCTGATGTCCGACCCCCGGGTCGCCGCCGTACCCGTGGTGGAGAACGGCGAACCCCTCGTCGACGTACGAGAGTTGCTTCTGGTCGACGACCGCAAGCACAAGGACTCGCACGGTGCCGAGATCCACCTGCGCCGGGGCGTCCTCGACCGCCTTCTCGCCGCGCAGGCCCTGCTGCCCGACGGCCTGGGCCTGCTGTTCGTGGAGGGATACCGGCCGCCGGCCCTCCAGCGTCACTACTTCGAGCGGTACGCCGACGAACTGCGGTCCGCCCACCCCGACTGGTCGGCGGACCGCATCCGCACCGCCGCCAGCCGCTACGTCTCCCCGCCCGAGATCGCCCCGCACAGCGCGGGCGCGGCGGTCGACCTGACCCTCGTCGACGCCGACGGCCGCGAACTCGACCTGGGCACGGCCATGAACGCCAGCCCCGAGCGGAGCGACGGCGCCTGCTACACGGACGCCGCGAACATCACGGACGAGGCTCGCGCCAACCGTGCCCTGCTCGGCAGCGCACTGATGGCAGCCGGACTCGTCAACTACCCCACCGAGTGGTGGCATTGGTCGTACGGCGACCGCTACTGGGCCCTGGCGGTCGGCGCACCCGCCGCCCTGTACGGGCCCAGGGAGCTGGAGAGCTCCTGAGCGGTTATGCGGCGAAGGCGTTCACGCCCGTCAGTTCCGCCGACAACTCCCAGAGGCGCGCGGCCTGTTCGGGATCGATGGCCCAGTCCTTGACGCCGCTGATCTCGCCCTCCACGGCCTGCTCGGCGATGTCGCAGTCCTCCAGGTAGACACCGCCGAGGCCGTCCAGGTGCGGGGAGGTCGCCGCCCACACCTGGGTGGCCGCGCCCTGCGGCGGGGTCTTGAAGCCCTCGGGGTTGAGGATGTTGCCGTCCTCGTCGATCCAGCCGCGCTCGACCATCTCCTCCTTGGGGATGTGCCGTTGGAGCGGGGTGAGGATGCCGCCGGGGTGCAGCGAGAAGGCGCGGACGCCGGACTCGCGGCCGAGCCGGTCGAGGTGGACGGCGAACAGGACGTTCGCGGTCTTTGCCTGCCCGTAGGCCTGCCACTTGTCGTAGCCGTGCGTCCACTGGACGTCGTCCCAGCGCATGCCCGAGAAGTGGTGGGCGCGCGAGGAGACGGAGACGACGCGGGCGCCGCCGGGCGCGATCGCCGGCCACAGGCGGTTGACCAGGGCGAAGTGGCCCAGGTGGTTCGTGGCGAACTGGGCCTCCCAGCCGGGCCCGACCCGCGTCTCCGGGCACGCCATGATCCCGGCGTTGTCGATCATGAAGTCGATGGTCCGCCCGGAAGCGAGGAACCGCTCGGCGAAGCCGCGCACGCTCTCCAGGTCGCCGAGGTCCAGCTCGTCCACCTCGACGCCGCCGATCCCGGCCAGCGCCTCCTCGGCGGTGGCCCGGCGGCGGGCCGGGACGACGACCCGGGCGCCCGCCTTGGTCAGCGCGCGGGTGGTCTCGAGGCCGAGCCCCGAGTAGCCGCCGGTGACAACGGCGAGCCTGCCGGTCAGGTCGATGCCCTGCAGGACGTCGTCGGCGGTGCTCGTGGCGCCGTAACCGGATCCGATCTTGTGCTGTGCAGTGCCAGTGCTCATACCGGAACGCTACGAATTGGAGTGCTCTCGAAGTCAAGCGCAGACATGTGCAGGCAGGTGCGGGCAGTAAAGAGCCCCGACCGGACGGGGGATCACGGTCGGGGCTCGTCAAGCGGTGGGCACGGATGGCGGTCGCCTCTCGGCGAAAGGCTCCACAGGGCTTCAGCCGAACGATCTTCCCTGTGGGCGAATGGTGAGGCCCGGGGACACTGTCCCATCCGCACCCACGTGTTGTTCAACGGGCAACCTCTTGCCGGTGTTCCTTTTCCCGCTCCGTTTCCAGGTGATGTGCATCACCCTGCGTCACCGGTGCCCGAGGGGCTCTGCGCCGCCGGCGTCCGCCGGTCCTGCGCCCAGGCCAGCAGGTCGTCCAGGGACCAGGTGGTCACCACGCGCTCTGCGGGCACCCCGCACTCCTCGGCCCGGGCGCAGCCGTGGATCTGCCAGTCCAGCTGGCCCGGCGCGTGTGCGTCCGTGTCGATCGAGAACAGGACGCCCGCGTCCACCGCCTCGCGCAGCAGCCGCCGTGGTGGGTCCAGCCGCTCCGGTCGGCTGTTGATCTCCAGTGCCGTGCCCGTCTCGGCACACGCGGCGAACACCTCGTCGGCGTCGAACTCCGACTCGGGCCGCCCCCGCCCGGTCACCAGCCGCCCGGTGCAGTGCCCGAGCACATCGGAATGCGGATCGCGTACGGCGGCCACCATCCGGCGGGTCATCGAGCGGGCGTCCATGCGCAGCTTGGAGTGCACGGACACCACCACGACATCGAGCCGCTCGAGCAACTCGGGCTCCTGGTCGAGCGAGCCGTCGTCGAGGATGTCGCACTCGATGCCGGTGAGCAGCCGGAACGGCGCCCATGTCGCGTTGAGCTCCGCCACCACCTCCAGCTGTTCCCGCAGCCGCTCGGGTGACAGTCCGCGCGCGACGGTCAGTCGCGGCGAGTGGTCGGTCAGCACCGCCCACTCGTGCCCGAGCGCGGCCGCGGCCCGGCCCATTTCGTCGATCGGGCTGCCGCCGTCGGACCAGTCGGAGTGCAGATGACAGTCCCCGCGCAGCAGCGACCGCAGCTCCTCGCCGCCCCGGACCTGCGGCGCCTGGGCCGCCTCGCCCTCCAGCGTCTCCAGATACCCGGGCACCCGCCCCGCGAGTGCCTCCCGCACCACCTGCGCCGTCTTCGGCCCGACGCCCTTGAGCGCCTCCAGCGACCCGTCGGCCGCCCGCTCGCGCACCTCCTGCTCGGGCAGCGCCGCCAGGACGCGGGAGGCCGTACGGAAGGCGCGGACGCGGTACGTCGGCGCCAGCGACCGCTCCAGCAGGAAGGCGATCCGGTCCAGAGCCTCGAGGGGATCCATGGCGACCTCCTCCACATCACCGGGTGACCGGGACCAACGGGGCGAATGCGTCCTACGCTCTATTGCATGACCGAAATCGCGAGCCCGCACATCTCCAATCCGCGGATCATGGTGCTCGGCGTCCAGCCCTGCATCCCGCCCTTCCGGATCGTGGAGATCGACGGAGAAATGGTCGGTGAGGCGAAGTCCGTCACCGACGTCCTCGAGGCCGCCGCCGCGTTCGGCATCACGGTCCACGACCTGGACGATCCCGACGTGGTGCGCTGGGTGGGCGGGGACAAGTTCACCTGGACGCGGCACTGAGGCCGACCCGGCTCAGCCGACCGTCCACTTCTGGTTGGCGCCGCCCGTGCAGGTCCAGATCTGCAGCCGCGTGCCGTTGGCCGAGCTGTTTCCGGTCACATCGAGGCACTTGTCGGCCTGCGGGTTGACGATGTCGTGCGCCGCGGTGACCGTCCACTTCTGGTTCGGGCCGCCGGTGCAGTCCCAGAGCTGGGCGGTCGAACCGTCCGCGGTGCCGTTGCCGGTCACGTCCAGGCACTTGCCGAGCGCGCGCAGTGAGCCGTCGGAGCCGACGGTCCACTGCTGGGCGGCGGTGCCGTTGCAGTCGTAGAGCTGTACGGGTGTGCCGTTGGCGGGGTTCGCCCCCGCCACGTCGACGCACTTGCCGGCCAGGCCCCTGATCGCCGCTCCGGTCGCCGTGTCACCGGTCGTGACCGACACCGAGTCCACCACCAGTTGCTGCGGGAAGACCGTGGAGCCGTCCGGGTCGCCGGGCCAGTAGCCGCCCACCGCCAGGTTGAGGATCAGGAAGAACGGCTTGTTGAACACCCAGGTCTTCCCGCCCAGGTCGGCGGGCGTGCGCCGCTGGTAGACGTTGCCGTCCACGGACCAGGTGATCGAGTCGGGCGCCCAGTCGACGGCGAAGGTGTGGAAGGCGTCCGCGAAGGCCTGGCCATTCGGGAGGGAGTAGGCCGCGCCGATTCCGCCCGAACCCGAATAACCCGGCCCGTGGATGGTGCCGTGCACGGTCGACGGCTCGAAACCGACGTTCTCCATGACGTCGATCTCGCCCGAGTCCGGCCAGTTGACCGGCGTGCCGAGCATCCAGAACGCGGGCCACATGCCCTGCCCGCGCGGGATCTTCATCCGCGCCTCGATGTGTCCGTACTGGGCGTTGAACTTCCCCGAGGTGTTCAGCCGCGCCGAGGTGTACTGGCAAGTGCCGTACCAGCACTGGTAGTTGGCCGGATTCTCTCGCCGGGCGGTGATCACCAGATGGCCCTGGCCGTCCAGCGCCGCGTTCTTGTTTCCCGAGGTGTAGTACTGCCGCTCGTGGTTGTTGACGTTGTCGCCGGTCTCGACCTGCCACTTGGAGGAGTCGACCGCGGCCCCGGCGGGCCCGTCGAAGTTGTCGGAGAACGCCACCGCGGCGGCGCTCGCCCGGGGCGGATCCGCCTGCGCCGCACCGGTCGCGGCGGACGCGACCAGCACGGCGGACAGGGCGGCGAACAGACATCTGCGCAGCAGTCGTGGGGAGGCCACGGCACTTCCTTCCGTACGGCGGCCGGGCGCACGGGCGCGTCGGCCGGGGTGGGGGGTGAAGGCGTCGCCTCTTGATTTAAGAAGTGAGATAAGGGTCCGTCAATACTTTGGTACGGACCAGTAGTTGAAGGCGCCGGTTCGGACCGCCGGCCCGGCTACGCGTCCCTCGCCTTCTTCGCCGCCCGCCGCGGGAGCCGCTCCCGCGCGTGCACCGCCCGGCCCAGTCGCCGCCCCAGCAGGACGTAACCGACCAGCGCGCCGCTCGTGTTGAGGATGACGTCGTCGATGTCGAAGGCGCGCCCCTCCACCAGCGCACCCTGCGCGAACTCCACCAGCAGCATCACCACGGCGGTCAGCAGCAGCACCCGCAGCAGCCCGCGGGCCCGCGGCGCGACCACCGGTACGAGGATGCCGAACGGGACGCCCAGCAGCACATTGCCGCCGATCTGCTTCACGGCGTCCCGCAGTGCCGGCTGATCCAGATAGGCCCTTAGCGTGCTGCCCGGATGCAGATTCGTGTGTGCCATCGCGACCGACGCGGGGGAGGGCTCCAGCGTCAGCCGGGCCAGCACCACGGCGAACGCCACCATGAACCCGAAGGCGCACAGCATCGCCAGCAGTCGGATCGGGAAAGGCAGGACATGCCGCTCACGAGGGGCCGGCCGCGACTTGCCCTCGGGCTTCTTCGGCTGCCTGGCCTTCTTCGGCTTCTTCTCGGACGTGCCGGACTTGTTCTTCTCGGACGTGCCGGACTTGGTGGTACGCAGGCGCAACGCTGAACGTGGTCGTAAGGCTGCACGGGCCATTCGGTCCTCCAGTCTTCAACTTCCCTGCGTTGCAGGGCGGTTACCCGCTGTCCGGCCGACCATGCTGCCTCGCTCCCGCCATGCTGTGGCTCGTCCTCATCGGCATCGGCGTCCTCAAGCCCGAGTCCGACGACGGGGTCGCGCTGTACGTCCTGGGCCACGCCGGCGTGAAGGCCGTCCCGCCCTTCGCTACCTCGCTCGGCAAGTCCGTCACCGAGGAGGCCGTGGGCGGCCCGCTCACCGTGCTGTACGTCGCCGCGAGCGCGGTGACCGCGGCGACAGTGCTGCCGCTCGCCGCCCCGGACTGGGCGCTGCCGCTGCGGCGCCTGCAGTCCGGGCACGTCGGGGACTACGTGGCCTGGGTGCTGGTCGGCGCCGCAGTGCTCGGCGCGCTGGCCCTCCCTGGAGTGCTCGGTGCCTGATCAGCTGCCGTAGCTGACATGTACCTCCTTGAAGCCGAGGGACCGCAGCAGGCCGTCGAGCATGTCGGTGGTGTTGGTCTCCGCGCGCTTGGTCAGCCCGCTGTCCTTGGCGGCCTCGCCGATGTGCCTGACCGCGAGCTTCTGCACGGCCTGCTCGCTGTTGGGGTTGTCCGAGAAGAGGTCGCCGAGGCGGTCCAGGAGACCGCGCTGCTTGGAGACGGCGTAGGAGCGGTCGGGGTCGAGCGCCGGCTTGCCGAGTGCCGCATGCGGCAGCCGGAGCGTCGCGGACGTGCGGTCGTCGTTGACCGTCACGTCGTCCTTGCCGACCTTGCCGAGGTCGACATACGCGTCGACGGTGCCCGCACCGATGTACAGCGTGCGGGAGCCGCGGATCGCGTCGGGCAGGTACTTGGTGTCCTTTTCCAGGTCGACGACGACCTGGAAGTTGCCGGAGGCGGCGTCGTAACGGCTCATGTCCTGGATGGACTGGAGCAGTGCGGGTCCCGAGCGGTCGTGCGTTTCGGTGCCGAACAGGTCCTTGAGGCCAGGGAGCACACTCAGCCGGATCCCGGCGAAGAACACCACGAGCACCAGCACGACGGCGCTCACCGCCTTCGCCCAGCCGGGCATGCGCCTGGACATGCGCCTGATGGGAGTCGTCATGGCGACGGCCCTCCTTCCTACTGTTCCGAATGCCCCCCAAACCCCTTGGCAGACCGCCGCGTTGGCCGATTGGCGCCCCTGACGGAAGCAGGGAGGGCGCACTAGCGTGGAGAACCGTCCGTACCGGCGCGCCTGGAGTCCCGGATGAGTACAGACAGCACGCCCCGGCCCCTCTGCCCCATGCACCGCATCGACGTCCCCGAGTCCGGGCCGCCCCGCCCGGGCACCCTCGCCACGGGCACCCCGGTGTGGCTCGTGACGCGGTACGCCGACGTACGTCAGGTGCTCATGGACCCCCGCTTCAACAGGAGTTCCCTGCACACCCCCGGCGCCCCGCCGCTGCTCGTCGTACCGAACCTGCTCGACGATCCGAACGGGCTCCTCAACCAGGACGGCGAGGCCCACCAGCGGCTGCGCGGCACCGTGCAGCGGGCGTTCACGCCCCGCGCGATCGCCCGCTGGCGCCCCTGGGTGGCCTCGGTCGTCGAGACACTCCTCGACGACTTCGCGGCGCGGGAGCAACCCGCGGACATCATCGAGGGATTCACCCGCCCCCTGCCCGTCTCCGTCATCTCCCGGCTCATGGGACTCGACCACGTGGACCGCGAACGCATCCGCCACTGGGCCGACCACGCCCTCTCGGGCGGCGCGCACACCCGGGAACAAGTCGTCGCGGCCATGCTCGAGTTCGGCGCCTTCGCCGCCGACCTGATCGCCCAGCGGCGCAAGTCGCCCGGCGACGACCTGGTCAGCGGCCTGGTGGCGGCGGGCGACAACCTGGGCATCGAGGAACGGCAGCTGGTGACCCTGGTGTGCGGGCTGGTGGTCGCCGGGCACGAGACCACCATGACGGCGCTCGGCAACATCGTCGTCTACCTCCTCACCGACCGGCAGGACGCCTGGCCGGACCTCGCCGAGGACGAGGAGGCGGCGGCCGTCGCGGCCGAACAGCTGCTGCGCGCCGTCCCGCTCAGCGAGGGGCGCGTGCTGCCCGGCCTGATCCGCCGCGCCGTCGAGGACACCGAGGTCGGCGGCGTGACCATCCCGGCGGGCGGCGTGGTAGCCGTCCAGACCAACTCCGCGAGCCGCGACCCCGACGTGTTCCCGCCCGGCCCACCCGAGCTCTTCACCCCGCTCACCTCACCCAGCGTGATCTTCGGCGCCGGCCCCCACCACTGCCTCGGCGCCTGGCTCGCCCGCCTGGAACTCGCCCTCGCCCTTAACCGCCTCACCGCCCGCTTCCCGGACCTGCGCGCCGAGTTCACACCCGAGACGATCGAGTGGCGGGAGGGCCAGATGACGCGGAGTCCACGGTGGCTGCCGGTGTCCTGGTGAGCGAAGGGTCCTGTGATCCGCCCGTAGTGCAGGCACTACTCTGATCCCCCTGAACAAACGTGTGACACAGGGGATTTCGGGGAGGGCGACCGGCGATGCCGACGAGCACCGGGGGATCGGACTCCATCGGCTCCATGGGATCCATGGGCTCCATAGGCGGCTACGAACTCGTCGACCGGCTCGGCAGCGGCGGCATGGGCATCGTCTACCTGGGCCGCGCGGCCTCGGGCCGCCAGGTCGCGGTGAAGGTCGTGCACGCGCAGTACGCCCTGGACGAGGAGTTCCGGGCCCGGTTCCGCCATGAGGTGGCGGCGGCCCGCCGGGTGAGCGGGGCCTACACCGCCCCCGTCGTGGACGCCGACCCGGACGCCGAGGTGCCGTGGATGGCGACCTTGTACGTACCGGGGCGAACCCTGTCGGACATCGTTGCCAAGGAAGGCCCGCTGGGCGGGCGTGAGTTGCGCGTCCTCGCCCTGGGCCTCGTCGAGGCGTTGCGGGACATCCACCAGGCGGGTGTCGTGCACCGGGACCTGAAGCCCAGCAACGTCCTGATCGCCGAGGACGGGCCGCGCGTCATCGACTTCGGCATCTCGCGGGCCGCCGACAACCAGACCCTGACGGTGACCGGGCGGCTGATCGGCACCCCGCCCTTCATGTCGCCGGAGCAGTTCGCCTCGCCCCGGGACGTGACCGCGGCCTCGGACGTCTTCTCGCTGGGCTCCCTGCTGGTGTACGCCGCCACCGGCAACCGTCCCTTCGACGGCGGCAGCCCGTACACGACCGGCTATCAGGTGATGTACGAGCCGCCGACGCTGCACGGCACCGCTGACCCCCTGCGCAGCATCGTCGAACGCTGTCTGGACAAGGACCCGGCCGCCCGGCCCCAACTCGCCGAACTGCACGATCTGTTCAGGACCCTCCCGGATGTCGCCGTCCCCGGCCCGCCGGCCCTCCCGAAACACCGGAGGTCCGGTGACACGACAGCTGTGCCCCGACCCGACGGCCGCCGACGCCGGATGCGCCGCCGCGTCGTCCTCGGTGCGGCCCTGGCGGTCACCGCGGTGTCCGTTTCGACGTACGCCGTGATGTCGACCCCGAAGCCCGCCGAGAACACACCCGCCGCTTCCAACTCCCCTTCCCCGGCGCTCCCTGCGGGCTGGCAGCCCTGGGAAACGAAACTCACCCGGGCCGTGAAGTCCGAGAGCGTGGTCGTCAACGTGGACAGCGCCGACTCCGGCTGTCTGTCCGGCGGATCCGCGGTGTACTGCGCGGGCACGACCGGCTTCACGGTCGCCCGGATCGACGCCGCCTCGGGCCGTGTCGCCTGGCGGTACGGCGGCAACACGGCGGCCGCCGACCGGCCCCTCGGCATCCGGAACGGTCTCGTGTACACGACCGAGGTGCCGGACGAGAACGAGGTGTACTCGGCCATACGGCTGATCGCTCTCGACGCCGACAACGGCAAACCGGCGTGGACCCGCATGATCTCAGCGGGCCATCCCGCCGCCCTGTTCCAGGGCGGAGCCCTCGCCATGTCGGACAAGGGCAACGAGTTCGTCGCGCTCGACCTGAAGACCGGCAAGAACCTGTGGCGCACCCCGGCCAAGGCCTCGGCGGGCACCGGCTGCGCCCCGATGGTCCTCGGTGGTGCTCCCTACGGCGTGTGCACCGACGCGAACGACCCCTACAAAGGCCAGGCAAGCCTCCTGCGCCTCGACCCTGCCGACGGCACGGCGCACGAGCTCGCCTCCCTGCCACTGGCCGCGGAGCCGCTCGCCGCCGTGGGCGGGCAGCCGGTGTTCGCGGTGCGGTCGAGCACGGAGAGCGAGTCGAACGACGGCCGCGACGAGCCGTACAAGGCCCTGCTCCGGGTGAACCCGACGAGCGGCGCCGTCATCCGGATCCCGCTGTCGGGCACCCCGCGCGGCACGGGCACCGTGATCGACGGGGTGGTGTACTTCGTCCGCCCCGACGGCACGGTCACCGCGCTGCGCGTGAGCGACGGCAAGCGACTGTGGCAGCGCGGCACCCAGGTGGAGAACCTGTCGGAGCCGGTGCGCTCGAAGAAGTACGGCGCGCTCTACCTCGTCAACCGCTACGGCCGCCTTCTCGCCCTCGACCGCGGGACCGGCGCGGTGCGGTGGACCACGGACAAGCTGGACGATCCGGGGAACGCGGCCGAGGAGACGATCCCGAGCCTGCTCCTCGTCAAGGACGCGATCGTGGCCGCGGCGGGCGACAAGGCCTTCTCCGTGCGCCCGGACCGCGCCGACGCCGGCTAGTGCGGCTTGAGTTCACGGTCGCCCGACGGCCGTGACCACCACACGCCCTCCCCGTGAGTGAGCCCCGGCAGCCGCAGCTCGATCTCGCGCACCCGGCGGGCCGGTAGCTCGCCGGTGATCAGCCAAGTCGCCGAGCCGCCCGTTGTGCCCGTGAACTCCGCGCCGCACGAGGCGAGTTGGGCCGTCACCGGGGCGAGGGCGTCGAGCGGGATCTCCGTTTCGAACGCGTGGTACGGCTCGTACAGCAGGGTCCGCGCCCGCTCCAAAGCCGTCCGCAGCACGATCGGGGTGAGCCCCCGGAAGTCGGCGGCGGTGCTGATCGGGGCGCAGTAGCCGGACCGGGTCAGCGTGACCCGGTAGTCCGTCACGGGCGCACCGGACAGTCCGCTGAGCATGCCGGTGTGCACGGTGTCCTCGATCGCCTGGTGGAAGGCGCGGGGGAGGGCGCCGAGTTCGGTCTCGTATGTGAAGACACCGCCCGAGCCGCGCGGGCCCGGTTCGACGCGCAGTCCGATCGTCGCCCAGTAGCGGGTGCCCAGGTGCCACGGCATCTCCCGGGACGCCTCACCGATGCCCCGCGGACGCTCCAGGAACCGCACCCGGCCCGGCTCGAACTCGGCCTCGACGCCGAAGTCCTGCGCGAGCGTCGCCGCGAGCACCTCCATCTGGACCTCTCCGTACAGGAGCAGCGCGGTCGCGCCGTCGGCCGCCGGCCGGGCGTGGATCAACGGGTCCTGGTCGGCGAGGGAGAGCAGGGCCGTGCGCAGGGACGCCGCCTGCTCGGGGCGGTGGGCCCGGGCCAGCGTCTCCAGCGTCGGCGGCGCGAACTGTTGGGTGCGGTCGGTGAGTTGGCCGAGGCGGTCGCCGACGCGGACGCCGCCGACGCCGGTGAGCGCCGCGATGTTCCCGGCGGTGAGCGGCCCTTCGCGGCCGATCACCTCGAGGCGGTTCGCGCGCCCGGCGACCTGTGTGGTGCGGCCGTCGGCCTCGCGCCGCACGAACGTCAGCCGCTGACGGGACGTCACCTCGCCCTCGTACAGACGGAGATACGCCGTGCGCTCGCCGCCGGGTCCGGGCCGTACGGCGAACACCGTGCCGCGCGGGCCCGTGCCCTCGGCCGCCGGGGCCGGCGGGATCAGCCCGATGACGCCCTCGACGAGCTCGGCGACGCCCTGTCCGCCGAGGGCCGAGCCGAAGAAGACGGGGTGGAACGAGCCGTCGGCGGTCCGTGCCGCCAGGGCCTTGCGCAGGTCGTCCGGCGTGGGCTCGGGGCCGTCCACGACCGCCGCGAGGATCTCCGGGTCGACCTCCGCGAGGGCCTCGGCCAGCCGCGGGTCCCCGGGCGGGCGGGGCGTCACGCGGGCGTCGGCGGTGCCGATGTCCGTCACATCCGTGAGGGGTGCGACGTACGGCGTCAGACGGCGCCGGATGTCGGCGAGCAGGCCGTCGGAGCGGGCCCCCGCACGGTCGACCTTGTTGACGAAGACCAGCGTGGGCAGCCGGAGCCGGCGCAGGGTCCGCATCAGCACCCTCGTCTGGGCCTGTACGCCCTCCACGGCGGACAGCAGCAGCACCGCGCCGTCGAGGACCTCCAGGGCGCGCTCCACCTCGGCGATGAAGTCGGAGTGGCCGGGGGTGTCGATGAGGTTGATCTGGGTGTCGCCGACGGTGAGCGCGGCCACGGCGGAGCGGATGGTGATGCCGCGCTGCCGCTCGATCTCGCCGTCGTCCGTACGGGTGTCGCCGCCGTCGACGCTGCCGAGCCGGTCGATCGCTCCGTGGTCGAACAGCAGCCGCTCGGTGAGGCTGGTCTTACCGGCGTCGACGTGGGCCAGAATTCCGATGTTCAGGGTGTGCATGCGGGGTCGAGTCCTCGAGAACCGTGGGCCAGTAGGGGCGCTGGTTGATTCCGAGGAGTCGGCGCATGCGAGGGATCCTGACGTGAGGGAGCACGGGCACCGCCATGATGGCGTGCGGACGGTGGCGCACCGCAACCGAATTTTCGCGGCCCGTAGCATGAGGCCGACCCCCGGTCATGATCATGCAAGGAGCGGTTCGTGCGAGACATCTCCGTGTTCAGCGGCAGTGCCCATCCCGACCTGGCGGCGGAGGTCTGTGCGCATCTCGGCGTACCGCTCAGCCCCACCCGGGTCAGCCGGTTCGCCAACGACTGTCTGGAGGTGCAGCTGCAGGCCAACTGCCGCGAGCGGGACGTCTTCCTGATCCAGCCGCTGGTCAAGCCGGTCCAGGAGAACCTGGTCGAGCTGCTGCTGATGTGCGACGCGGCGCGCGGGGCGTCGGCTGCGCGGATCAGCGTGGTGATGCCGCACTACTCCTACGCCCGCTCCGACAAGAAGGACGCGCCCCGCATCTCCCTCGGCGGGCGGCTGGTCGCGGACCTGCTGGTGGCCGCGGGTGCGAGCCGTGTGCTGGCGATGACGCTGCACTCGCCGCAGGTGCACGGCTTCTTCTCGGTACCGGTCGACCACCTGCACGCACTGCGCGAACTGGCCGCGCACTTCCGCCAGTACGACCTCTCCCGTACCACCGTCGTCTCGCCGGACCTGGGCAACGCCAAGGAGGCGGCCGCGTTCGCCCGGATGATCGGCGCCCAGGTCGCCGCCGGCGCCAAGCAGCGCTTCGCGGACGACAAGGTCGCCATCAGCTCGGTCATCGGCGAGGTCACGGACCGGGACGTGATCATCCTGGACGACGAGATCGCCAAGGGCAGCACTGTCCTCGAACTCCTCCAGCGGCTGCGGGAGCTGGGGCCGCGCTCGATCCGGGTCGCCTGCACGCACGGCCTGTTCGCGGACGGTGCGCTCAAGCGGATCGGCGAGCAGCCGGACGTACTGGAGATCGTCTGCACCAACACCGTGCCGGTCCTGGAGGAGGAGCGCACCGGGAAACTGCGGATACTGACCGTCGCACCTGCGCTCGCCGAGGCCGTACGCCGCATTCACAACGGCGAGTCCGTCAGCGCCCTGTTCGACGCGCCGCGAAGCGAATAGACATGACGTAGCGGAGCAACGCTCGGCATCACGAGATGCTCAGGAGGGGTTGCAGTGGCGAAGGCGAAGTTCGAGCGGACCAAGCCGCACGTGAACATCGGGACCATCGGTCACATCGACCACGGCAAGACGACGCTCACGGCGGCCATCACGAAGGTGCTGCACGACAGGTTTCCCGACCTGAACCCGTACACGCCCTTCGACCAGATCGACAAGGCGCCCGAGGAGCGGCAACGCGGCATCACGATCTCGATCGCCCACGTCGAGTACCAGACCGAGCGCCGGCACTACGCGCACGTCGACTGCCCCGGGCACGCGGACTACATCAAGAACATGATCACGGGCGCGGCCCAGATGGACGGCGCGATCCTGGTCGTCGCGGCCACGGACGGACCCATGCCGCAGACCAAGGAGCATGTGCTGCTGGCCCGGCAGGTGGGCGTGCCGTACATCGTCGTCGCCCTCAACAAGACGGACATGGTGGACGACGAGGAGATCCTGGAGCTCGTCGAGCTGGAAGTGCGCGAGCTGCTGACCGAGTACGAGTTCCCCGGCGACGACGTCCCGGTCGTCAAGGTCTCCGCGCTCAAGGCCCTCGAAGGCGACCCGCAGTGGTCCCAGTCGGTCCTCGACCTCCTCGAGGCGGTCGACACGGCGGTCCCGGAACCGCAGCGCGACGTGGACAAGCCGTTCCTGATGCCGATCGAGGACGTCTTCACCATCACCGGCCGCGGCACCGTCGTCACCGGCCGGATCGAGCGCGGGGTGCTGCACGTCAACCACGAGGTCGAGATCATCGGCATCCACGAACAGAAGACCAAGACGACCGTCACCGGCATCGAGATGTTCCGCAAGCTGCTCGACGAGGGCCGGGCCGGCGAGAACGTCGGACTGCTGCTGCGCGGCATCAAGCGCGAGGACGTGGAGCGCGGGCAGGTCGTCATCAAGCCCGGCACGGTCACCCCGCACACCGAGTTCGAGGGGCAGGCGTACATCCTGTCCAAGGACGAGGGCGGCCGGCACACCCCGTTCTTCGACAACTACCGCCCGCAGTTCTACTTCCGCACCACGGATGTGACGGGCGTGGTGACGCTGCCCAAGGGCACCGAGATGGTCATGCCGGGCGACAACACCAGCATCCACGTCGTGCTGATCCAGCCCATCGCCATGGAGGAGGGCCTGAAGTTCGCCATCCGCGAGGGCGGCCGGACGGTCGGCGCGGGACAGGTGACGAAGATCCTCAAGTAGCGGTGCTCAGAACGACCCGGACGTGGCCTCGGGCTGGCCCAGGGCCGCGTCCAGCGTCGGATGCGGAGGCAGCAGCCGGGACAGCCCGGTGACCCGCATGATGCGCAGGGTCAGCGGGTGCGTGCACACCAGGCGCAGCTCCCCGTCCTGGTCGAGCACCCGGCTGCGCGCCCGGTACAGCAGGCGCAGCCCGGAGCAGTCGAAGAACTCGACGTGCCTGAGGTCGATCACCAGCCGGGCGTCGGGATGCGCCGTCACCCGGTCCAGATACGGGGCGATCTCCACAGCCGCGGCGATGTCGATCTCGCCCCGGAACTCCAGCACCGTATGGCCCCTGTCCCGCCGGACGCGCAGGTGCCGGGTCAGCGGCGCGGGTTCCTGCTGCACGACGACATCCCCCTCCAACCGGCTCCGTCCGCGGCGGGATTGCAGGTCACCGGGGGCCGGGGTGACATCGTGCAGCGAGCGTACGAGCGCAGGAGTGCCCCCGGGGCCCCGAGTGAGCGCAAAACCGTTCCCCGCCCTGCAAGTTACCCTCGATGGAGTGAATTTGAGCATGTTCGATTGACATATGTCTTTGAATTCCGACAGAGCTCCCTGAGGAGTTCTCACGGTGCGGTGGCGCGGCGGGACTACGACAGGGCGTGCCAGGCCTTGGAGAGTGCCTGGCGGAACTGCTCGGTCTGGTGCGCCGTGAGGTCGCCGACCATCCGCTCCTCCAGCTCCCGCACGGGCCCCGCGTGCTGCTCGAGGAGCTCGCGGCCGGCGTCGGTGAGCAGGATCAGCAGCTCCCGGCGGCTGTTCGGATTGCGCTCCCGGCGCACCAGCCCGCGGTTCTCCAGCGACCGTACGAGATCCGCGATGGACTGGGCGGTGACGAACGAGTCGCGGGCCAGCTGGGCGGCCGACAGCCCGTCGTGGCGCTCCAGCACGGTGAGCGCGGTGTACTGCAGGGCGGTGATCCCGGACGGCTTGACCAGCTCGTCCAGGTGGGATCGCACCACCAGCTCCACCTGCTTCACCATGTACAGCAGGGACGGAGATGTCTTGGTCGCCTGGGAGTCCAGCATGAATCCAGCGTAGAGCATTGACAGGAAACCTGTCTGTAATGAAACTGCGAACCAACAGGAATCCTGTTTGTTGAAATCTTGGCGATGAGGCTGAGGAGTGGTGATGACCACCTTCGAGATGGAACCCGGACAGCTGTTCATCGGGGGGCAGTGGCGCGAGGCCGCCGACGGAGCGCGCACCGAGGTGGTCGACCCGTCCCGGGGCGCGGTCGTCACCACCGTCGCGGAGGCGGGCGCCGCCGACGTGGACGCGGCCGTGCGCGCCGCGCGGGAGGCCTTCGACGGCGGCACCTGGTCCGGGCTGAGCGGCCGCGAGCGCGGCCGGATCCTGCACCGGGTGGCCGAACTGATCCGCGAGAACGCCGACGAGCTCGCCCGGCTGGAGAGCCTGGACGTCGGCAAGCCGATCTCGCTGTGCCACGCCGTCGACGTGACGAACGCGGCCAACGACTACGAGCACTTCGCGGCCCTCGCCTACTCCCTGGACGGCGCAATCCGCGACACCCCCATGAACGCGCTCGCCTACACCAAGCGCGAACCGATCGGCGTGGTCGCCGCGATCACGCCCTTCAACTTCCCGCTGATCCTGGCCGGCTCGAAGATCGGCCCCGCGCTCGCCGCCGGCAACACCGTGGTGCACAAGCCGGCCGACGAGACCCCGCTCAGCGCCCTCTACATGGCCGGGCTGCTCAAGGAGGCGGGCGTCCCGGACGGCGTCGTCAACGTCGTCACCGGCACCGGCCCGGTGGCCGGCGAGGCGCTGCTGCGCCACCGCGGCGTCGACAAGGTCGCCTTCACCGGTTCCACCGCCATCGGCCGCCATGTGGCGAGCACCGCCGGCGAGGCCCTCAAGCCGGTCACCATGGAGCTCGGCGGCAACGCCGCCCACATCGTCTTCGAGGACGCCGACCTGGAGAAGGCCGTCGGTGCGGTCATCAAGGCCTTCGTCTTCAACACCGGCCAGTTCTGCATGGGCGGCCCGCGCCTGCTCGTCGCTCGCCCGGTCTACAGCACCCTCCTGGGCATCCTCTCCGAAGCCGTCCCCGGCGTCCCGGTCGGCGACCCGCGCAACCCCGAGACCGTCGTCGGCCCGATGGCGGGGGAGAAGCACCTGAAGAAGGTCGAGGAATACGTCGACATCGCCCGCAAGGAGGGCGGCCGCATCGTCTGCGGCGGCGAGCGGCTCGACCTCGACGGCGGCTACTACTACAAGCCCACCGTCATCGCCGACCTGTCGAACGACTCCCGGGTCGTCCAGGAGGAGATCTTCGGCCCGGTCCTCACCGTGCAGCCCTTCGACACCGAGGACGAGGCCGTCGAGCTCGCCAACTCCACGCCGTACGGCCTGGCTTCGGGCATCCAGACCCAGAACCTGGCCCGCGCGCACCGCATCGCCGACCGCCTCCAGGCGGGCATCGTGTGGATCAACGACTGGGCCATGCTCGACCCCGCCGTGCCCTTCGGCGGCGTCAAGGACTCCGGCTTCGGCCGCGAGTACGGCCCCGAGGCGCTCACCGCCTACACCAAGGTCAAGTCCGTCGTCGTCTCGCTCGACTAGGGCGCGTCCGGCGGATCAGGTCGGCTGCAACATGCAGCGCTTCTTGGCCGCCCCGAGCGGGGTCTGGTGCGTGCAGCTGCAAGGCGGAGGAGGGAGTCGACGCGGAGCGTCGGCGACCGACGACAACGCGGCAGACGCGCGTGCCAGGGCCCGCGACGCCGACCTGATCCGCCGGGCAGGCCCTAGCCCGCCTCAACGCGCCCCAGAACCCAGGGAGTTCGTACGATGTCCATCACCACCCGCGCCGCGGTCGTCGAGTCCGGCGGAGCGCCCTTCACCCTCGCCGACGTCGAGCTCGACGAGCCGGGGCCGCACGAGGCGGTCGTCCGCATGGTGGCCACCGGCCTGTGCCACACCGACCTCGGCGTCGCGAGCGGCGGCCTGCCCTTCCCGCTGCCCGGAGTCCTCGGCCACGAAGGGGCCGGTGTCGTCGAGGCCGTCGGCCCGGCCGTCACCGGCATCGCGCCCGGCGACCACGTCGTGCTGTCCTTCACCTCCTGCGGCGAGTGCCGCAACTGCCACGGCGGCCACCCCGCGTACTGCGCGACCTGGCTGCCGCTGAACCTGATCGGCGGCCGCCGCGCCGACGGCACCAGCACCGTCAGCCGGGACGGCGAGCCCCTCGGCGGCCACTTCTTCGGTCAGTCGTCCTTCGCCGAGCGGGCGTTGGTGGACGAGCGCAGCCTCGTCAAGGTCGACGCGGACGTACCCCTGGAGTCCATCGCACCACTGGGCTGCGGTGTGCAGACCGGAGTGGGCGCCGTCTGGAACGTGCTGAAGCCGGCGACGGGCAGCACCGTCGTCGTCCTCGGCGCCGGCGCCGTCGGCCTGTCCGCCGTGATGGCCGCCGCCCTCACCCCCGCCACCCGGATCGTCGCCGTCGACAAGGTCGGCGAACGCCTGTCCCTCGCCAAGGAGTTGGGCGCCACCCACACGGTCAACGTGGGTGAGGCCGACCTGGCCGAGTCACTCGCCGAGATCACCGGCGGGCAGGGCGCCGACGGCATCGTCGAGACCACCGGCAGCGTCGCCGTACTGCGTCAGGGCGTCGACGCGCTCGCCGCCCGCGGCACCCTGGTCGTCGTGGGCGCCCCGCCGTTCGGCACCGAAGTCGCCCTGGACGTCAACGGGTTGCTCGGCGGCAAGCAGGTCGTCGGCCTCACTCTCGGCGACGCCGAGACGCAGACCTTCATCCCGGCGCTCGTCCAGCTGGTCAAGGAGGGGCGGCTCCCGCTGCACCGCCTGATCAGCACCTATCCGTTCGCGGACATCGACCAGGCGGTGCGGGACATGGGCGCGGGCAAGGCGATCAAGCCCGTGCTGACCTTCTGACCCGGATCAGTCCATCAGCAGGACCAGCTTCCCCGTGGTCCGGCCGGTGTCGCCGAGTGCGTGTGCCTCGGCGGCATCGGCCAGCGGGAAGGTGCCGGCGATCGTGGCGCTCAGCTTCCCCGCCTCCACCAGCGCCGCGATCGCCTCCAGCCCGGAGTGGGAGGCGTCCACGAGCATCCGCAGCGACCGGACACCCAGCCGCACGGCCTCCTCGTGGAACTCGTCCGAACCGACCGGCAGGATCGAGACGACGAGCCCGCCCGGGCGCAGCACGCGCAGCGAGCGCGTCGAGGTCTCGCCGCCGAGCGTGTCCAGGACGACGTCCACGTCCTTCACGGCCTCGGCGAAGTCCGTCTCCCGGTAGTCGATCGTCTCGTCCACGCCGAGCCCGCGCAGGAAGTCGTGCTTGCCCGCGCTCGCCGTGCCGATCACATACGCGCCGCGCGCCTTGGCGATCTGCACGGCCACATGCCCGACCCCGCCGGCCGCCGCGTGGATCAGCACCCGTTGCCCCGGCTGCAGGTCGGCGTACTCCACCAGCGCCTGCCAGGCGGTCAGGGAGACCAGCGGCAGGGCGCCCGCCTGCGTGTGGTCGATCGAGGCCGGCTTGTGCGCGAACCAGCGCGCCGGGACGCTGACGTACTCGGCGTGCGAGCCGTGGCCGAACGGGTACGACAGCATCCCGAAGACCTCGTCCCCGGGCTTGAAGCGGGCCACACCGATGCCCACCGCCTCCACCACGCCGGAGACGTCCCAGCCCAGGACGAAGGGCGGCTTGCCCAGGAAGCCGCCGGTCGCGCGGTGCTTCCAGTCGGTCGGGTTGACGCCGGCGGCGCGGACCCGGACCAGTACCTCGTTCGTACGCGGCTCGGGCCGCTCCAGCTCCACGACCTTCAGGACCTCGGGACCGCCGAGGACGTCCTGGCTGATGGCTCGCATCGTGTTCACATCGCTCATGGTCACCCAGCCTGCCGGGAACCGCCCGACAGGAAAATGGCATGATTGCCAAGGTTCGATAGGATCGTGCCATGAGCTGTGCTGAAGGACATGTGGAAGCCGAAGGGCATGTGGAACGGGTCGTGGTGCTGGCCCTGGACGGCGTCTATCCCTTCGAGCTGGGCATCCCCAGCCGGATCTTCGGTGCCGCCGACGGCCGGTACGAGGTGCTGACCTGTACGGTCGACGGCCAACCGGTGCGCACCAACGCGGACTTCACGATCGGGGTCGAGCACGGTCCGGAGATCCTGGCCACGGCCGACACCGTGGTGGTCGCCTCCATGGCCGTCCCGCACATCCCCACCGAGCTCCCGCCCGAGGTCGCCGCCGCGCTCGCGCGGATCCGTCCGGACGCGCGGATCGTCTCCATCTGCACCGCCGCCTTCGTCCTCGCCGCGGCGGGCCTGCTGGACGGCCGCAGGGCCACCACGCACTGGCAGGTGGCCGACTTCTTTCGGCGCCGCTACCCACACGTCGACCTGGACCCGGACGTCCTCTTCGTGCACGACGGCCGCATCCTCACCTCCGCCGGCGCCGCCTCCGGCGTCGACGTCTGCCTGCACATCGTCCGCACCGACCACGGCAGCGAACTGGCCAACTCGGTCGCCCGCCGCTGCGTCGTGCCCCCGTTCCGGGACGGCGGCCAGGCCCAGTACATCGAGCAGCCCATCCCGCAGAGCGGAGCCGCGAGCACCGCCGCCACCCGGGCCTGGGCCCTCGAACGCCTCGACGAACCGCTCGCCCTGTCCGACCTCGCCGCCCATGCCCGCATGAGCCTGCGCACCTTCGCCCGCCGCTTCAACGAAGAGGTCGGCCTCAGCCCCGGCCGCTGGATCGTCCAGCAACGCCTCGCCCGCGCCCGGCACCTGCTGGAGTCCAGCGACCTGTCCGTCGACCAGATCGCCGGCCACGTCGGCTTCGCGACGGGCGCCTCGCTCCGCCAGCACCTGCACGCGGCGATCGGGGTGTCGCCACAGGCCTATCGGCGTACGTTCCAGACGGCCACCCGGTAGCCGCGAACGTTCCGCACCGCCCTCGCGTCGGAGGACCGTAGGACAGTGCGCGGAACAAGGGGTGGGGGATGCGCGGAAGACTTGCGGCGACGACAGTGCTGGTCGCGTCGGCGGCCGTGGCGTGCGGCAGTGAGAAGGCTCAGGACCTCGTCGTCGCCGGGACGCCGCCGGTCGCGCCCTACAGCGGACCGCTGCATGTGCCCGTCAAGAACCTCGACGAGGACAGCGCCCGCGCCACCCGGATCGAGTCGGGCGCCGCGGGCCGGGCGCTGGAGTGCGACGGGGAGATCTACTCCGGCGGCGGCAGCGAGCCCTGGAGCAAGGGCGACGGCGGCGCGACACCGGAGGAGGGGCTCGAGGCGTACTTCGAGATCGAGCAGCCCGACGTCCCGCGCCAGGGCTACCGCGTGGAGCGCGAGGAGAACGACCGCGTCCTGTACTCCTTCGACGTGGGCGGCAGGACCAAGGTCGCCGTCATCGTGGCCAAGGACCAGAAGAACCGGCCGGGTTGGGGTCCGGAGACCAGCGCGTCCTGTGACCCGTCCGAACTTCCGGCGAGCTTCACCGACAAGCAGTGGTACGAGATCTGGACCGACCGGCACGGCAAGCGGGTGCCGATCACCAAGCTGAACAGCAGCGTCGGCCCGGAACACTGTGACTGGCAGAAGGCGCACTTCCTGTCGCTGGGGGAGGGCAGGAACGGCAGGCTGTACGCCCGCGACCCGGACCGGGTGCTCCCGCAGGACATGCTTGCCTCCCCATACGACGGAGACGTCCGGATGCCCGCCGGCGCCCACGACACCGGATACCGCTTCCACGACTGGCAGTTGTGGCTGACCGACGACCCGTCCAAGGCCTACGTCCGCACGCCCGACGGCGTCGAGGCCTGGCCGCGGGTGCAGGACGGCTTCGGCTGCGCGTGAGCCGCCGTCACCGGCTCGCGTGCAAAGCGACCAGCAACTGCCAGACCTCGTCGGCGATTTGACCGGCGCCGCCGTCCAGGAGCCCGTGCAGCCAGTCGGCCAGCACCCCGGCGAAGGTCGCGGCCACGGCGGAGGCGACCAGCGGTGCGTCCGCCGCGCCCGCCCGTTCGCGCTCACGCAGGCTGTAGGCCCGCAGGTCCCGGTGCAGCACCCGGCCGAGCGGGCCACCGCCGCCCGGGGCCAGCAGTTCGCGATACAGGCCGGTGTGCGGGGCCAGCGAGGCGAAGAACTCGGCGAGCTCGGGCGGCGCGTGCACCGGATCGGGCCGCCCCGTCCAGGAGTGCAGCGCCTCCACGGCCTCCCGTACGACGTCCGCGCAGGCGTCGACCGCCAGCGCCTCCAGGTCGGCGTAGTGCACGTAGAAGGTGGCCCGGCCGACCCCGGCCCGGCGCACCAGCGCGGCCACCCCGACCTCCGCCAGCGGCCGCTCGGCGCACTCCGCGAGCAGAGCCTCCCGCAGCCGCGCCCGGGTGCGCGCGGCCCGCGGGTCCTCCGGCGCGGGGCGGGTCACTGCGCGATGAGGACGGCGGCCAGGGCGAGCGCGCCGGGCAGGGCCTGCGCGAACAGGATGCGGCGGTTGGCCGTCGCGGCGCCGTAGACACCCGCGACCACGACGCAGCACAGGAAGAAGACCTGGGCGCGGAAGCCGGTCGGATCGGCCGCGATCAGACCCCAGACCAGACCGGCCGCCAGAAAGCCGTTGTACAGCCCCTGGTTGGCGGCCATCGGCGCGGTCGCCCGCGCCATCTCCCGGTCGAACCCGTGCAGCGCCCGCCCGGGCTTCTTCTGCCACAGGAACATCTCCATCACCAGGATGTAGGCGTGCAGGGCGGCCACCAGACCGACCAGCACGTTCGCGACCGTCTCCATTGCAGGACTCCGTACTCTGAGAAAAGTTCTTGGACAGGTGTCCACTATAGCTGGACAGGTGTCCAGGAAATTCCACTGTCAGTGCCCGCCGATAGCCTGCGCGCATGACTGGTCAGCAGGTGATCGTGCGACGTGCCCGCGCCGAGGACCTACCGGGTCTCGTCGCCTCCAGTGAAGGGTTGTTCGCCGAGGACGGCGGTACGCGGGACAGCAGCGTGAACATCCACTGGCCGCGCGAACACGGCGCGCAGTCGTTCGCCGCCGCACTCGAGGACCCGACGCGACTCGTCCTCGCGGTGGAGCACGACGGACGGGTCGTCGGACACCTGATGGGGTCCGTCACCGGGCCCACGGCGAAGCGGACGGTCACCTCCGCGACCCTGATCAGCATCTACGTCCGCCCCGAGCACCGGAGGGCGCGTGCCGGAGACAGGCTGGTGGAGGAGTTCCTGGACTGGGCCCGGCGGCAGGGAGCCGAGCATGCCGAGGTGACCGCCTACGCGGCGAACACGGACGCCATCCGGTTCTACGAGCGGGGCGGCTTCGCAGCCATGACCGTCACTTTGCGGCAGCCCCTGTAGCACCCCGGCGCAGCTCCAGCGCGCGCAGTGCCAGCTGCATCTCGAACTGGGCCGCCGGATCGTGCAGTTGGGCGCCGAACAGGTCGTCCAGCTGGCGCATGCGGTAGCGCACCGTCTGGGCGTGCACGGCCAGGCGTACGGCGACCTCGCTCGCGTTGCGGCCGCACTGCAGCCAGCTCAGCAGGGTCTCCGCCAGGCGCTCGCGCTGCGGTGGCCGCACCTGCTGCAGCGGGCCCAGCCGGTGCGCGGCCATGGCGTCGACCAGGGCGTCGTCGCGCAGCAGGAGCAGGGTGGCCAAGTGCTCCTGGCAGCGCACCATTTCGGTGTCCGCGAGGACGCCCCGCCGCACCAGATCCAGCGCCTCGGACGCCCAGCGCAGCGACCGCGCACCCTCCTGCAGCGCCACGGTCGGGCCCATCGCGGCCCGCAGCCCGTGCAGCGCCCCGGCCACGGCGCGCGCCCGGCCGGGACCCTCGGGATCCGGCACGACCAGCACGGCCGGCTGGACGTCGAAGCGGGCGAGGAACTCCGGCGCCACGATCGGCTGCGCGCCCGCCTGCGGACAGTGGTCGACCGCGACCACGGCAAGCGCCCGCGGCACCGGCCAGCGTGCGCTGTGCGCGAGTTCCGCGATGGCTTCGGCGGAGGCCGGCGGATCCGCGGTGAGCAGGTCGATCAGGCGCGTACGCCGCTGCTGCAGCTCACCGGCCGCGTGCAGCCGCGCCTCCGTGTAGCCCGCCGTCGTCGCGGCCGCCATCTCGTCCAGGTGCAGGAACAGCGCCTCGCCGAACGCCGCCAGCACATTGCGCGGCAGCAGGTCCGCGTCGACCAGCGCGTTCACCCGCCGCCACGTCACCCGCGCGCCCAGCCGCAGTGCCGACTGGAACGAGTCGAGACTGCGCCCCTCCTCCGCCTCCCCGCGCCCGATGCGCTGATACGTCGCCTTCACCGGCTCCCAGTCCGTGTCCGGCTTGGCCATCCGCTCCAGAAACCCCTGCAGCGCGTGGTCCACGCCCCGGTGCACACCCTGCATGTACGTGTCGTCGGCGGGGCGTGCGTACTCGGGGATCTCGGTCCTGATCGCCCGTACGACCTCCTCGGTGATGTCCGCGAAGAACGGTCTGAGATGGTGGTGCAGGCCCGTCGGCAACGCGTTGAACGGACCGCCCGGGTCGTCGTCCGATAAAGCGGCTCTCTTCGGCACGGCGGCGACGATACCCGTCGGTAATCCGCCAGGGCTTATCAACGGCGGACAGGCGTGGGCGAGTCGATTGTCCTCCGCTGACAAAACCCGGGTCCGTAAAGACATTTGTCGATGTGTAGGCCGCTGGCTGAGAGTGACGGAACCCTCACTTCCGCCAGACGTTCGAGGTTGATCCTTTGGGGTTCAAACCCGATAAGCTCCCGTTCGGCGCTGCGAGTTGACTCGGTCGCGATCGGTCATCTCGTGGTGCGTCATGCATCAGTGCGCTCCCCCCTTGCACACCCCCCTGTTCGAACGTGTTGCTTGTTAAGGATGCAGATGGAACTCGCCACTCCGCCGCCGGCGGCGCGGGCCCCTGTCGCCTGGTACAGCTGGTGGTTGATGCCGCTGGCCTTAGGAGGTGGGACGGTTGCCGCCACGTTCATGAGCTCCGAGCGAATAACCGCCGGAGTCGCGGGTGTCGCGGCCACCGCCGCAAGCGCCGTCTGTGTACGGCTGCTGATCCGCACCCGCACCCAGCTGAGCCGCTCCGAGGGCTCCTTCCGCACCACGCAGGCCGAGCACTCGCAGCAGTGGCAGCAGCATGTGGCGGGCCTGGAGCGGAAGTTCACCGCGGAGCGCGCCTCGCTGGAGGCACAGCTCACCGAGCAGTCCGGCGCGTACGAGGCGCAGCTCGCCGAGCAGGGTTCGACGTACGAGGCCCAACTGGGCGAGCAGGCACGCGCCTTCGAGGAGCGTCTCGCCGCCCAGGTGAAGTCGTACGAGGCCCAGCTCGCCGACCAGGCCGAGGTCTGGCAGGAGCAACTCGAGCACCAGCAGGGCGCGGTCGCCCGGCTGGCGAACGAGCAGCTGCCCGACGCGCTGAAGCAGCTGCGCGCCGGTGACGCCATCGACGACCTGCTGCCCGAGGCCAATCAGTGCGCCAAGGTCAGCGCGGACCTGCAGGCCGAACTGCGCAAGGTGCTGCGCACCGCGCTGATCGGCGTGGAGGAGGAGTTCAACCGCTCGACCTCCGCCGAGCAGGCCGTCATCAGCATCGGCAACCGAATCCACGTGCTGACCAGCAAGCTCCGTGGCCGCCTGCACGAGATGCAGGGCGAGCACGGCCGGCTGCCGGCCGTGGCCCGCGGTCTGATGGAGCTCGACCAGGAGCTCGGCCCCGCCGACTCGCTCGCCGCGAGCATCGGTGTGCTCGGCGGCTCGGACCGTCCGGGCCGGCAGTGGCAGGAGCCGCAGCGTCTGCTCAGCGTGGTGCGCGGCGGTGTCGGCCGGATCAAGGACTTCCACCGCATCGAGATCCGCCATCTGCCCGAACTCGGCGTCGACGGCGGCCTGGTGGACCACCTCACGCTGATCTTCGCGCAGCTGCTGGACAACGCCGCTCGCTACTCGCCGCCGAGCGAGCCCGTGCTCGTCTCCGGCAAGGAGGTACCCAACGGCGTCGGCATCGAGATCCAGGACTCCGGCAAGGGCCTGAGCGAGGAGAAGAAGCGCGAGGCCGAGGAGGCCCTGACCGGCACCGCGGCCGGACCGGGCATCGGCGGCATCTCCGAGGACGCCAACATCGGTCTGCGCGTCGTCGGCGCCCTCGCCCGTCGCTACGGCATCCGCGTCACCTTCGCGGACTCGCCCTGGCTCGGTACCTCAGTGGTGATCGTGGTTCCGCACAAGTACTTCAGCCCGCTGCCCGCCGCCACCCCGGCCACCGCCACGCCCCCGGCGGCCCAGCCCGCCACGGCCGCCCCGGTGCGCACGGCGGCCGCCGCCGAATCGGTGGCCGAGCCCGGCGAGGCCGTGGACACCACGCCCGGCGGACTGCCCCGGCGCCGCAGCAAGCGGAACGAGGCGGAGCCGACGGTGCGGCACCAGCCGGTCGAGCGCCCGGAGCGAACGGAGGAGACGGCGGTCTCCGCCGTGCCACCGGACGCCTCGTTCGCCGGCCTGGCCGCCTTCGCCACCGCCGGCCGCGAGTTCGGCGAGGAGTCCACCACGGAGGACGCGGCGCCTGCCGGGCGCGAGTCCACCGAGCACCGCACTGAAGAGAGCGACTAGTCCACATGACGCAACAGGGAACCGACGTGAGCTGGGCGCTCCGCGATCTGGTGGAGTCCATCCCGGAGATCCTCTTCGCCCTCGTGGCCTCCAGCGATGGCAAGGCCATCACCTCCTTTGGTGCCGAAGACCCCGACGACGTGGACCGGTTCGCTGCAGTGGTGGCCGGGCTGCAGGCGCTGGCCCAGCCGGTCGCCGAGCAGTTCCCCAAGTACGCGGGGCAGCTGCGGCTGGCGATGATCGAGGTCGACGGCGGCCATCTCTTCGTCGTTCGGGCCGGTGTGGAGACGTATCTCGGTGTCCTCGCCCGCGAGGGCCTCGACCAGGGGCTGCTCGGACACCAGATGAGGGATCTGGCCCGCAGGATGGGTGAGCTCCTGGGCACCACTCCGCGGCTGGAGGAGCACTCTGGATGAGTGCTCCCCGCCGGCCCACGGACCCGTCCGGTCTCGAGCGCTACTACGTCCTCACCGGGGGGCGCAGCGGACCGGGCGGTTCGGCGTCGAGTCTCGACGTGGCTACCCTCATCGTCTCTCTGGCCGCCCCGGTGCCGGGCATGCAGCACGAGCACGAGGACATCCTCCGGCGCTGCCGCGATCCGTTGTCGGTGGCCGAACTCGGCGCCCACCTCGGACTGCCCTTCAACATTCTCGCGGTGCTGCTGGCGGATCTGCTCGAGGCAGGCCGCGTCGAAGCCCGTGACCCCATCCCGGCGCACGGCGCCGGCCGCGGGCCCGACCTCGCGCTCCTTGAGGAGGTACTCAGTGGACTTGAACGGCTTTGACCATCCCGGCCGGCCCGGCGGGGGCGGCCCCCGCTCGGTGAAGGTGATGATCGCCGGCGGCTTCGGCACCGGGAAGACCACCATGGTCCGCTCGGTCAGCGACATCAAGCCGCTGACCACCGAGGAGACGCTCACCCAGGCCAGCGCCGACGTCGACCACCTCGTCGGCGTCGCCGACAAGACGGAGACCACCGTCAGCCTGGACTTCGGCAAGATCAGCCTCAACGACAGCCTGATGCTGTACCTGTTCGGCACACCCGGGCAGGAGCGGTTCTGGTTCCTGTGGAACGGCCTGTTCAAGGGCGCGCTCGGCGCGGTGGTCCTCGTCGACACCCGGCGTCTGGCCTCCAGCTTCCGGGCGATCGAGGAGATGGAGCGGCAGAACGTCCCGTTCGTCGTCGCCCTGAACGTCTTCCCCGACTCCAAGGACTATCCGGTCGAGGAGATCCGGGACGCGCTGGACATCCCCGAGCACATCCCGGTCGTGGCCTGCGACGCCCGCGACCGGGCCTCCAGCCGTGACGTGCTCGTCGCGCTGATACGTCACTTGAAGGATCGCTCCCCCGTCGCACTGGAGCCCCGATGAACGACCAGACTTTAAACGGTCCCGACGCGCCCCGCGGGTGCCCCGTCGCGCACGGCGGGGCAGAACTCACGCGGCTGTACGGCCCGGACGCGGCCACCGACCCGCAGGCCATCTACGAGCGGCTGCGCAAGGAGCACGGCACCGTCGCACCGGTGCTGCTGGAGGGTGACGTTCCCGCCTGGCTGGTGCTCGGCTATCGCGACAACCGGCGGGTGCTGGACAACCCTCGTCAGTTCAGCCGGGACGCCCGCATCTGGCGGGACTGGCGGGAGGGCCGGATAGCGGAGTCCCATCCGCTGGTGCCGATGGTGGGCTGGCGGCCCGACTGCGTCTCCCAGGACGGAGAGCCGCACCGCAGGCTGCGCGGCGCCGTCACCGACGGACTGCTGGCCGCCTCGAGCCGCGGCATCCGGCGGCACGCCACGTACTTCGCGAACAAGCAGATCGACGCGTTCGCCGACGCCGGGCGCGCCGACCTGGTGGCCGACTACGCGGAGCACCTGCCGATGCTCGTGCTCAGCCGGATCCTGGGCCTTCCCAAGGCGGACGGGCTACGCCTGGTCGAGTCGTGCGCCCAGATCTTCAAGGGCGGCGAGGACGCCCTCGTACACAACGACCGCATCATGCAGATCCTGGGCGAACTCGCGCAGCGCAAGCGGTCCGAACCCGGCGCGGACTTCACCACCGCCCTGCTGGAGCACCCGGCGGCGCTGGACGAGGACGAGGTCGTGAGTCATCTGCGCCTGGTGCTGATCGCCGCCCACACCACGACCAGCAACCTGCTGGCCCGGGTGCTGCAGCTGCTCCTGACCGACACGGCGCGGCTGTCCGGGCTGATCAGCGGTCGGCTGACCGTGTCCGCGGTGGTGGAGGAGGTCATGTGGAACACCCCGCCGCTGGCTGTCCTGCCGGCGCGGTTCGCCACCAGCGAGCTGGATCTCGGCGGGCACGACATAGCGGAGGGTGACCTGCTCCTCCTCGGCCTCGCCGCAGGCAACGTCGACCCGGAGATCCGGCCCGACGAGGGCGTGGCGGTCCAGGGCAACCAGGCGCACCTGGCCTTCAGCGCCGGTCCGCACGAGTGCCCCGGGCAGAGCATCGGCCAGTCCATCATCGAGGTCGGTGTGGACGTCCTGCTGCACCGGCTGACGGGCCTGCGCCTGGCCGTACCGTCGGAGGAACTCGGCTCGACCGCCTCCACGTGGGAGTCCCGACTGGACAGCCTGCCGGTCGAGTTCACCGTCTAGCCCACACCAGAGAATCGCTGCCCGGCCGGCTTCCGGCCGGGCAGCGCCGTCGGAGTCAGCCGTCGAGCCAGTCGCCTTCGACGCCCGTGGGACGGTATCCCGTGGCGTTCCAGAGGAAATGCGGGTGGGCGCCGGCGAACATGTAGGCGAGCAGCGCGATGTCTTCCCTCCCGGTTTGAGGGTCGTGCAGGGTGTAGAACTTTTCGGATCCCACTACGCCGGCGTCTTGTTGGACCTGACGAGCGCGGGCCGGGGACGGTGCGGCGCTGGATGCCTCCACGGCGGCGATGTAGGTGCGGCGCAAGATCTCCCATGTGCTCTCGATGTTGCCGTACCAGGGGCCGTGCAGTGCTTCGAAGGCATGGAGCTCGGCGTCGAAGAGGGGCCATGTCTGGGGGTGTTGGGCTCGGCACAGTGCGGACAGCTCGGCGGTCCGGGTGCTCAGTGCCGGTGCGGTGGGCCGCGGGGCGACGGTGAGGGTGGTGCCGTGGGTGAGGATGCCGGCGCATCCGTTGGGCTGCAGGTCGCACAGCGGGCACGCCTCGGCCGGGGGGAGGCCCTGGGTGATGCCGTCGAACCACAGGGCGTGGCGGCCCGTGAGCCCCATCCAGACGATGGTGGTGGTCATCAGCCAGGTGTTCCACATCGGGGTGTGCGCCTCGGGCATGCAGCCGTACTTGACGATGGCTATGGCGCAGGCGGCGTAGAGGGCCTTGGTGTGGGAGGGCATTTCGGCGAGCCAGAAGTTGCTGATCTCGCCGGTGAGGGCGTCGGCTCGTACGTCGGCCATGTCGTCGATGACGCGGCACAGCAGCAGGGAGGCGAGGTTTTCCTCCTGCCAGAGTTCGGTGTCGGGTGCGACGTGCCAGAACAGACAGTCCAGCATCTGCAGGATTGAGTAGGTGCTCTGGCTGAGTGGGCTGCTCTGGGGGAGTGTGACGTTGCCCGCGCGATGCTGTTGGAGCCAGTACTCGTCGACGGATCGTTTGTGCGCCGAGAAGAGTCCGCTGACCAGGGCCCGTGCGCTGTTGGTGCTGAAATTCTCGGCCAGGCGGCCTTCGACGTGTTGGGTGAGGTGCGTCGTATCGATGGTCTCGATCACGCGTTTGTATTCGTGGAAGACGAGGATGTCGTCCTCGTATCGGTGGCGGTGCCCGAGGTCTCGTTCGAGGTCGTTCATCTGCCGGGTCCAGGACCATCCCCCGGTGAGGACGCTGTCGAGTTCCCGGCGGTACGGCCAGGTCTTGACGGTGAGGGGACGACCGGCGCTCTGCCGCCAACGGTAGTCGTCCAGCGTGCGTGCGGGGGGTGTGGGCAGTTGACGGCACAGAAGGCAGGCGCAGGCGCTTGTCTGCTCCTCCTCGCGCGGCGGGGTGAGTGCCCGGCTCCGCCAAGCCCCCTCCAGCATCATGCAGGTCAGTCGGCAGACCTCAATATCGGTGCTGACTTGGGGGAAGGCTGCTTCGATCATGCGCAGGCTGGTGTCGAGGTGTTTCAACCTGGCGTAGCCCTCTTCGTCGGGCGGGAGGAATGCGGGCTGCGCCAGATGGAGGGCTCCCTCCACATGCAGTGTGGTGCCGGAGTGGGGGGAGCCGAGTTCGTCCAGCCGTTGCCGAGCGGCGTTCTGGCTCCTTCGGTACTGCTCCGTGCTCCCATTGATGCGTTTCACCAAGAGGCGGGCCAGGGTGTTCCCCGCCTCCGTGGGCTGTAGCTGGGCGCTTGGCTGCGTCGGGAGCAAGCTGTCGGCGGACGCGTTCGGAACTGCACCTGCGACTCGGGATTTCACACCGGTCTCCCATCAAACAGTGGTCCTGGCAACGGAATCGATCGACCGTGTTTGTCGGCCCGGTCGGGTCGAGGAGTCGTCTGTGCCTTCCGCGACGGCCTCGCCGAACAGCCGGACTCAGGTGATCGGCTCCGGCTTCTGCTGCGAACGACCGCGCGGGGCCGGACTGCTGCGTCGACGGCCGAGGAGGTGGAGCAGACAGCCCACCTGCCCTCCGAGGACGAACCGCCCGGGGCCCGCGCGGTTCTCGGGCGCGGCGGTGATGGGCTCACGCGCCACCTCGGCTGTGTCGGCCGAGGCGCGTGGGTGGGTGAGGGCGCTCCTGGGCGTACTCCACCTGTCTGCTGACGGGGGTGTCGAAGGGGAGGGCGAACGTGACGTCCTCGGGCATGCGCTTCCTTCCGGGCGACGGCGATGCAGGGTCCCCCGAACCTGCGAACGGGCGGCCGAAATGGCCACCCGTGCACTCGAACTCAGCCTCTATGGCCGAAAGTTGAATCGAGAAGCGGTATGAGGCTGCCCGGGGCGTAAATGATCTACGCGTGACCTCACCGTGATGTCCGTTACTGCTCAAGCCTCATGAGCTGCGTACACTGCCTCCCCTCCCAAATACGTCAGGGCCACACCCGTCTCCGCGATCGCCTCGGTCGGCCCGTCGAACGGATCGCGGTCCAGGACCACGAGATCCGCCAGGGCACCCACCTGGATCAAGCCGGTGTCGTCGAGGTGGTTCACATGGGCCGATCCCGCGGTGTACGCGGTCAACGCCTCGGTGAGGCCGATGCGTTCGCCGGGCAGGAACACCGGGGCGCCGTCGCTCTCGGGCGCCACGCGGTTGACCGCGACATGGATGCCCTGGAGCGGGTCGGGGCTGCTGACCGGCCAGTCGCTGCCCGCCGCGAGCCGGGCGCCGGAGCGCAGCAAGGCCCCGAACGGGTACTGCCACGCGGCCCGTTCGGCCCCCAGGAAGGGAATGGTCAGCTCGTCCATCTGCGGTTCGTGCGCGGCCCACAGCGGCTGGATGTTCGCGGTGGCGCCCAACTCGGCGAAGCGCGGCACGTCGTCGGGGTGCACGACCTGAAGGTGCGCCAGATGCGGCCGGGTGTCGCTCGGCCCGTTCGCGGTACGCGCGGCCTCGACCGCGTCCAGGGCGTCGCGTACGGCCCGGTCGCCCAGCGCGTGGAAGTGGCACTGGAAGCCGAGCGCATCCAACTCGGTGACGTACTTGGGGAGTTGACCGCGATCGATGAAGCTTGTGCCCCGATTTGCCGTCGCGCAGCCGCACTTGTCCAGATACGGGTCGAGCAGCGCCGCCGTGCCGTTCTCGGCGACCCCGTCCAGCATCAGCTTGACGCTGGTCGCCCGGAACCGGCCGTGGCTCAACGCGGCCCGCTTCTCGACGAGTTCGGGAATCTGCTCGGCCCCGCGCTCCCGGTCCCACCACAGCGCTCCGACCACCCGCGCGGTCAGCGAGCCGTCGCGGGCGGCCGCCAGATACGCCCCGGCCGGGTCGTCCATGCCGAGGAAGTCCCCGACGAGCGCGTCCTGCCAGGCCGTGATGCCGAGCGCGTGCAGATGACGCTGCGCGTGCAGCAGCGCAGCCAGCCGGTCGGCCGCGGTGGCCGGGGGAGTGAGCCGCCCGACGAGCTGCATCGCCCCCTCCTGCAGCGTGCCGCTCGGCGCGCCCGACGTGTCCCGCTCGATGCGCCCGTCGGCCGGATCCGGAGTGTCGCGGCCGATGCCCGCGAGCTCCAGGGCACGGCTGTTGACCCAGGCGCCGTGATGGTCCCGGTTGGGCAGGTAGACGGGCCGGTCGGGTACCGCCGCGTCCAGCAGCTCCTTGGTCGGCGTACCGCCCTCGAAGGCCTCCATGGACCAGCCGCCGCCGAGGATCCACTCCCGCTCGGGATGCGCCTCGGCGTACGCGCGGACGGCGGCGACCGTCTCCTCGGCAGTCCTGCTCCCGGTCAGATCGCACTGGCTCAGCTCGAGGCCCGCCGGGATCGGATGGACGTGTGCGTCCTGGAAGCCCGGCAGCAGCAACCGCCCGGCCAGGTCGACCACTTGGGTCCGCGGCCCGGCGAGATCCAGGACCTCGTCGTGCCCGACGGCGGTGATGCGGTCGCCGGTGACGGCCACGGCAGTGGCGGTGCGGCCCTCGGGGGTGAGGACCGGGCCGCCCGTGAAGAGAAGATCTGCGTGCATGTTCCGTTTCCTGGTGGGGGTCAGTTGGGAGTGGCCAGCAGCTGCGGCGCGTCGGCGTCCGTGCCGTCGCCCGTCCTGAAGTACGGCGACCTGCGCACCCACTTGGCCCACACGGCGGCCACGAAACCGGACACGATCATCGCCAGGGGAGTGAGCAGCAGGAACCAGCCGTTGTCCGCGCGGAGTTCGAGGTGGTCGGTGGAGGTGTAGAAGGACCAGCCGAGGTAGCCGCCGAGGCCGAGCAGCGCGGCGGCGCTCAGCGCGGGCAGCACCACCGCCCGTATGCCCTGCCGCCAGTCCTCGCGCAGCAGCGAGCGGAAGCGTACGGCGGCCGCGAGTGCGGTCAGTGCGTACGAGAGGGCGACCACGATGCCCACGGCGCTCACCGTCGCCATGATCATGTCCGCGAGCCGCGGAATGACCAGGGCGAGCGCCGCGATCGCCGTCGCCAGCGCGCCGATCAGCAGCGTCCCGATGGCCGGAGTCCCGTACCGGGAGCTGACCTTGGACCACACCGGCCCGAGGGTACGGTCCCGGCTCATCGCGAACATCGCCCGGGCCGTCGGGATCACCCCGGCCTGCAGCGAGGCGACCGCCGAGAACATCAGCGCCACGAGAGGGAGTGCGGCCCAGGGCTGGGACGCCAGGCGGTCGCCGAAGTACGCCAGTCCCTGGGCACCGTGGCCCGCCAACTCCGGCTCGGACAGCACCCGTTGGAAGGCGACCGAGCCGAACAGGAACAGCGCCAGCATGGTGACCAGAGTGATGAGCCCGGCGCGGGAGGCGTCCCGAGGGTCGCGCACCTCCTCGTTGACGCTGAACGCGGCCTCGAAGCCCCAGTAGCAGAACACCGACAGCAGCAGCCCCTGCGCGAGCGCCGACGCCGACGGGATCGCGAACGGGTCGAACCAGCTCAGGCTGAAGGCGTGCGGGCCGTGGACGATGCCGTATCCGCAGAACCCGAGCAGCACGACGTACTCGAAGACCAGCAGCCCGGTCTGCAGCCGTGCCGCCGTGCGGATGCCGGTGACCGCGGTGAGCGTGACCGCGACCAGCACGACGATGCCGATCGCGGTCGTCTGCGCCGTCGAGCCCGGGTCCAGGGCGAGTCCGGCCACCCGGTGCAGCCCGGCCTCTCCGGCGAGCTGGATCAACGCAGAGCCGGTGACCGCGGTCGTGTACGCGAGGAACGCCAGCGTCGCCACGATGTTCACCCAGCCGACCATGAAACCGAGCCACGGGCTGAGCGAACGGCCCACCCACACATAGCCGTTGCCGGCGTTGGGCTCCACCCGGTTCAGCCGGGAGTAGGCGCCCGCGATGCCGAGGATCGGCAGGAACGCGAGCAGCATGATCGCCGGCAGATGCAGGCCGACCACGCCGGCCGTGACGCCCAGGCCGATGCCGATGCTCGTGGTCGCGGCCGTGCTGGACGCGGCGATGGCGACGCCGTCCAGGACGCCGAGGGATTTGCGCAGCGCGGGCCGCGCGGGTGGGTCTGCACCGAAGGGCTGGTCGGACATGGCCGGTCTCCGCTCGCACCTGGGGGGCCGGTCGGCCCCGGTGACCGCACATGAAACTGCGCGGGGCTTAACAGGTCAACGGTGTTGTCGTAAGGTGCCGGGCAGTGGGGCCGTCCGAGGGAGGCGGTCGACGTTCGAGGGAGGCAGTGCATGAGCGAGCGCGTCGTCCCGGCCACCGCGCGGCAGCGCAGACGCCCGACCAAGCAGGGCGTCGTCCTGTCCGAGGAGCTGATCGTCGAGACGGCCCTCAGACTGATCGAGGAGCACGGCGCCGACGCCCTGTCCGTGCGCCGTCTGGGCCGCGCCCTCGGCTCGGACCCCAGCTCGCTGTACCGCTACTTCCGGCACACCGACGACCTGATGCTCGCCATCGCCGACGAGCTCATCGGCCGTACGCTGCGCACCTGGCGCCCCACCGGCGACTGGCGCGCCGACCTGCGCGACCTCGGCCTGCGCATGCACGCCGGAGCCCTCGCCCATCCCCGGGCGGCCGTCCTGAGCTCGTACCGGGTGACCGGACGGGCGTACGAGATCCAGGCCGTCGAGACCATCCTGGGCGTGCTCCGCGACGCCGGCTTCCCCGACGCCGACGCGGTGCGGATCTACCACGCCTTCGTCGACCAGGCCCTCGCCTTCGGCGCCCTCGACTCGGCGAGCGTCGCGATGCCGAGGGCCGCACAGGAGGCGGAGACGGCCGTGTGGCGGGCCACGTACGCCCGGCTGTCCGCCGACACCCACCCGCACATCGCCGCGACGGCCCGCCACCTGGTGGCCGACATGCGGCACAGCTCCTACCCGGCGGCCCTGGACCTGCTGCTCAGCGCGGCGGCGACGCGGCTGGCGGAATCCCGGGCGGGAGGAGATCCCAACGATCAGACTGGGCAGGCCAGTTGACCATGTCCCGCGAGGAGGCCCGACCGCCCATGACCGCACCCGCCGCACGCACTCCCAAGCAGCGCAAGCAGGACACCCTGCACCGCCTGGAGCACGACGTCGACGCCTGGGTCGCCACCGCCGGTGCCGACGGCGGAGCGCCGTACCTCGTGCCGCTGTCCTTCCGCTGGGACGGCGAGACCCTGCTGCTGGCCACCCCGGCCAAGAGCCCCACCGGACGGAACCTGACAACGTCCGGCAGAACGCGCCTCGGCATCGGCGAGACCCGCGACGTCGTGCTCGTCGAGGGGTCCGTGGACTCGCTGACCCCCGCCGAGCTGTCCGCGGAGGAGGGCGATCTCTTCGCGGCCCACACCGGGTTCGACCCGCGCCAACTGGCCACGCCCTACCTGTACTTCCGCGTTCGCCCCGGCCGCATCCAGGCCTGGCGCGAGGCCGACGAACTGGACGGGCGGGAGCTGATGCGGGACGGGGAGTGGCTCCACGCCGACTGAATCGGCCGAAGGGGGATATCCGTGAGGTACAGGGCCGCGGGGTACAAGCCCCGCGCCCCGGACCGTTCGGAGGAGACATGCCACTGGTGGAAGCGGGCTACGTGGTGCTCGACTGCGCCGAGCCCGAGAAGCTCGCCGTGTTCTACAAGGAACTGCTGGAGGCCGAGCAGACGGACGCGACCGCCAACCGCGTGGAGATCAGGGCCGCCGACGGTATCCGGCTCGCCTTCCGCCGCGACGCGAAGGCGACGCCGCCGAGCTGGCCCCGTCCCGAGAACTCCCTCCAGGCCCACCTGGACTTCGCGGTGGAGGACCTGGACGCGGTGGAGCGCAAGGTCGTGGAACTCGGCGGACGTCCGCTGGAGACCAAGGACGCGTCCGGCCCCTTCGAGGAACGCGGCTACGCCGACCCGGCGGGCCACTCCTTCACCCTTCGCAAGGCCACACCCACCGCCCCCAAGCAGGGCTGACCCGGGGCCTGCCCGGTCAGTCCCGGCCGCCCTTGTCGTCGGTCGGCCACACGCCCGTCGACCGCTCGATGGCCTTCGCGCCCCCGCGGTCCACGGCGCTGCGCACCACGGCGAAGATGGCGCCCTGGACCGCGGCGGCCAGCAGGATCTCCCCCCAGCCGCGGTCCCGGTCCAGGGCGTCGGGGGCGTCCTCCTCGTGCCGTAGCGCCATCCACGTCTTCTGGAAGGCGAGCCCCGCCAGCCAGCCGCTCGACCAGCCCAGGACGAACCCGAGGGGCTTGTAGGCGAGGGGGAGCTTCAGCTTCTTCTTCTTGGCCATGAATCTCTCCAAACGTTGTCGGGCCTGCGTCGGTCAGGGCCGTCCCTGTGCCGGGACCTCCTCGCCCGCCGGAACGGGCCCGGGCGGTGTCCCGTCGCCGAACGGACGGCCGCCCAGCTCCTGGCGGTGATGGGCCGTCAGCCAGCCGGACAGGTCCGGTCCGAGGGGCACGATGCGGGTCGGGTTGATGCCGGTGTGCACCTGGTGGTAGTGCCGTTTGATGTGGTCGAAGTCGACGGTGTCACCGAAGCCCGGCGTCTGGTAGAGGTCGCGGACGTACGCCCACAGGACCGGGTTCTCCGCCAGCTTCCAGCGGTTGCACTTGAAGTGGCCGTGATAGACCGCGTCGAAGCGGACCAGCGTGGTGAACAGCCGGATGTCCGCCTCGGTGATCGTGTCGCCGACGAGATAGCGCTGCCGCTCGAGGCGCGGCGTGAGCAGCTCCAACCGCCGGAACACGCCGGCGCAGGCGGCCTCGTACTCCTCCTGGTCGGTGGCGAAGCCCGCCCGGTACACCCCGTTGTTGACGTCCTCGTAGACGTCCGCCATCACCGTGTCGATCTCGTCGCGCAGGTCGTGCGGGTACAGGTCGGGGGCGCCGTCGCGGTGCAGGGCGGTCCACTCGGTGGCGAGGTCGAGGGTGATCTGCTGGTAGTCGTTGGTGACCAGCTTCCCGCTCGGTACGTCGACGACGGCGGGCACGCTGACCCCGCCCGGGTAGTCGCTCTCCCGCTTGTCGTAGGCCTCGGCGAGGAAGCGGATGCCGAGGACCGGGTCGCGGCCGTCCGGGTCCAGGGTGAAGCGCCAGCTGCGGTCGTCCTGGATCGGGTCGGCGATCGCCATCGACAGCGACTCCTCCAGGCCGAGCAGCCGCCGGGAGACCACCGCGCGGCTCGCCCACGGACAGGCACGGCTGACCACCAGCCGGTAACGGCCCGCAGCCACGGGCCAGCCGTCGCGGCCGTCCGCCGTGATCCGGTCCGTGAAGTGACTCTTGGACCGCTTGAACGTCTTCCTGCCGTACTCGTCGTTGCCCCCGCCCATGATTCCTCCCTGCGGTGTCCGTGCCCTGCCGGCCGTTTGCCCCCGCGTTCGTTCCCCTGAGTTCCCCGTTTTCCGCCGCCCGCACGGTGTGAGCCGCCGGCAGAGGGGCAGTCGGCGAAGGTGAGCGGGACACCCTCGGACAAGAAGGCGGACCGGAGGACACGCGTCACCGTGCTGGTGGCGCTCGCGGCCAATCTGGTGATCGCGGCGGCCAAGGCCGTCGGCGGCCTGATGGCCGGATCGCCGGCCCTGCTGTCGGAGGCGGCGCACTCCGTCGCCGACAGCCTCAACGAAGTGTTCCTGCTGGCCGCGCTGCGCCGCAGCCGCCGCCCCGCCGACCGGCGCCACCCCTTCGGCTACGGCAAGGAACGGTTCTTCTGGTCGCTGCTCGCCGCCGTCGGGATCTTCGTGATGGGCGGCTGCTTCTCCTTCTTCCAGGGCTTCGAAGCTCTCAGGAACGGTGCCGAGGAGAAGCTCAGCGGATACGTGGCGGGCCTGATCGTGCTCGGCGTGGCCTTCCTCGCCGAGGGCGCCTCGCTGCTGCGGGCCCTGCACCAGGTGCACCGGCAGGGCGGCTGGGGCGGCCTGCGCGACCCGGCGCTGCGCACGGTGGTCGCCGAGGACGGCACGGCCGTGCTCGGCGTGACGCTGGCCGCCGTGGGGATGGCGCTGCACATGGTCACCGGAGAGGTGGTGTGGGAGGCATCGGCCTCGTTCGCGATCGGCGCGCTGCTCGTCTTCGTCGCCTTCCACCTCGGCCGCGAGGCACGCGACCAGCTGATCGGGGAGGCCGCCGACCCGGAGGCGGACCGGCGGATCCGGTGCCTGCTGGATGCGCAGCCCGAGATCGACAGCGTGGAGGCGCTGTTCACCATGAAGACGGGCCTGGACACGGCCCTGGTGGCCGCCCGCGTGGACCTGGTGCCCGGCATGGACAGCGAGCGGGTGGAGGAGGTCGCCGTCCGGATCAAGCGGTCCGTCGCGAACAGCGTGCCCGAGGCGGACCAGATCTTCCTCGACATCACCGACCGGCCGGCCGAGGAGGCACGAGAAAGCCCCGCCGCGACGGGGGAACGCGGCGGGGCCTGACGCACGGGTGCCCGGCGGATGCGGCTTCATGCGTCTTTCGGCGAAGATTTTTCCGGCAACGTTCTCAAGGCTGCTCGGGAACCCCCTCAGGGTTCGACCACGAACACCGGAATCTGCCGGTCCGTCTTCTTCTGGTAGTCGGCATACGGCGGATACGCCGCCACGGCACGCTCCCACCACTCGGCCCTCTCCGCGCCGGTGACCTCGCGGGCCGTCATGTCCTGCTTCACCGGCCCGTCCTGGAGCTCCACTTGGGGATCCCCCTTGACGTTGAAGTACCAGACCGGGTGCTTGGGCGCACCGCCCTGCGAGGCGACCAGCGCGTACCGTCCGTCGTGCTCGACGCGCATCAGCGGCGTCTTGCGGATCTTGCCGCTCTTCGCACCGCGGGTCGTGAGCACGATGACGGGCAGGCCCGTGTCCATCAGCGTCGTGCCCTCCGTGCCGCCGGAGCTCTCGTACAGCTCCACCTGATCGCGCACCCACTGTGCCGGGCTGGGTTCGTACTCGCCCTCAAGAGGCATGGCATCCGTCCCATCGTCGGGTTCTACGGCTGACGGGCCATTTCAACACCTGCACGCGCGGGATTCATCCACCCCGCGCGGCTCGGCCATATCCGGCGGTCCGTCCGCGCCATCGGGCGTCCCTATCGCGCCAGCTTCGCCGTCCTGCCGTACGGCGATCACGGGGTCCGGGACCGCAGAGGCGGGCATCACCGGCCAGATTGGGGCCGCCACCGATCTGGCCGAACTTCACGTCGCCCCATAGATGCCCCGGGCATCTAATGAAGATCTGCACGACGCACTCTTCGTCTGCGAGGTCTTCCATGACGGCAACGGAACCCGTCGCGTTCCCCCAGGACCGGACCTGCCCCTACCACCCGCCCACCGCCTACGAGCCCCTGCGTGCCGATCGCCCGCTGACCCGGGTCACGCTCTACGACGGCCGGCAGGTCTGGCTGGTCACGGGGCACGGCCTCGCCCGCGACCTGCTCGCCGACCAGCGCCTGTCGACCGACCGCACCCATCCCGACTTCCCGGCGCCCACCGAGCGGTTCGCGGCGGTGAAGAACCGGAGGGTCGCGCTGCTCGGCGTCGACGACCCCAAGCACCGCACCCAGCGGCGCATGATGGTCCCCAGCTTCACCCTCCGCCGCGCCGTCGAACTGCGCCCGGAGATCCAGCGCATCGTGGACGAGCGGATCGACGCGATGATCGCGCAGGGCCCGACCGCCGAACTCGTGAGCGCCTTCGCGCTGCCGGTGCCGTCGATGGTGATCTGCGCGCTGCTCGGCGTCCCCTACGCCGACCACGACTTCTTCGAGGGGCAGTCGCGCCGGCTGCTGCGCGGCCCGACGGTCGACGACGTGCAGGACGCCCGTAACCAACTGGACGCCTATTTCGAGGAGTTGATCGACCGCAAGCTGAAACAGCCCGAGCCCGGCGACGGCGTGCTGGACGAACTCGTCCACCAGCAGCTGCGGGAAGGCGTGCTGGACCGCCAGGAAGTCATCTCCTTCGCGACCATCCTGCTGGTCGCCGGCCACGAGACGACCGCCAACATGATCTCCCTCGGCACCTTCACGCTCCTCCAACACCCCCAGCGGCTGGCCGAGTTGCGTGACGACCCCGGGCTGATCCCCGGTGCGGTCGAGGAACTGATGCGCATGCTGTCGATCGCGGACGGACTGCTGCGCAGGGCCACCGAGGACATCGAGGCGGGCGGCTCGACCATCCGCGCGGGCGACGGCGTGGTCTTCGCGACCTCGCTCATCAACCGCGACCAGGACGTCTACGCCGACCCCGACTCCCTCGACTGGCACCGGCCCGCCCGCCACCACGTCGCGTTCGGCTTCGGCATCCACCAGTGCCTCGGCCAGAACCTGGCCCGCGCCGAGCTGGAGATCGCCCTGCACACCCTCTTCGACCGGCTGCCGACGCTCCGCCTCGCCGCCCCGCCCGAGGAGATCCCCTTCAAACCCGGCGACACGATCCAGGGGATGCTGGAACTCCCCGTGACCTGGTAAGAGGCTCGAGGCCATGCACACCGACACGCGTATCGAGATCGACAAGGACGCCTGCATCGGCGCCGGCCAGTGCGCCCTGGCCGCACCGAGCGTCTTCACCCAGGACGACGACGGATTCAGCACGCTGCTGCCGGGCCGCGAGGACGGCGGCGGCGACCCGATGGTCCGCGAGGCGGCCCGGGCCTGCCCGGTCAGTGCCATCACGGTGTCCGACGGCTGAACTCAGCGGGCCCGCAGCAGGAGGCGCGCCGCCTCGCGCGCCTCCTGGGCGGGCTCCGTACTCGGCGTTGTGCCGGCGGCGACCATGGCGCCCTCGGCCAGCAAAAACAGCTGCCCGGCCAGGATGCCGGGCAGCCCCGCGTCCGCCACCAGCCCGGCGAGGTAGTCGCGGAACGCCCGCTTGTGCGCCCGCACCTGGGCCACCACACGCTCCGACGTGGCCCCCAGCTCGCCGTAGGCATTGATCCACGCACACCCGCGGAATCCGTCCTCGCCGAACCACTGCTCCAGCCAGTCGAAGACCGCCAGGATCCGCTCCTCGGGGTCCTCGTGGCGCTCCACGAACTCGGCGAGCCGCCCGCGCCAGCGCACGTCGCGCCGCTGCAGATACGCCTCGACGAGCTGTTCCTTCGCCGGGAACAGCTGGTACAGCCGCTTGAGCGAGACGCCGGAGGCGCCGCGGATGTCGTCCATGCCGACGGACTGGATGCCCCGCCCGTAGAACAGCTCCTCGGCGGCGTCCAGCGCCTGCTCCCGGGCGGCTGCGCTGTCCATGACGGCCATGCGGCGTACGACCTTCCTTGACGTGAGAACGCGCGTTCTCCTACGGTAGCAGCCGACCGGAGAACGCACGTTCTCCATCGTTGTCCGTCCGTCGAGGAGGAGACCGTGACCGACCGTCCGCCCCGGCCCCCGTTCACCCGCGAGACCGCCGCGCAGAAGGTCCAGGCCGCCGAGGACGCCTGGAACACCCGCGATCCGCACAAGGTGGCGCTCGCCTACTCGGAGGACTCGGTGTGGCGCAACCGCGACGCCTTCGTCACCGGCCGCGCCGCGATCGTCGAGTTCCTGACCGCCAAGTGGGAGCGCGAGCTGGACTACGCGCTGCGCAAGGACCTGTGGGCCTACGACGGCAACCGCATCGCCGTCCGCTTCCAGTACGAATCCCGGGACGCCGGCGGCCAGTGGTGGCGCTCCTACGGCAACGAACTGTGGGAGTTCGACGAGCATGGCCTGATGACCCGCCGCGAGGCCAGCATCAACGACGTACCCATCGAGGAGAAGCAGCGCCGCATCCACGGCCCGCGCCCCGAAGCCGAACGCGGACGGTCCTTCCCGCTCGAATAGGGTTCCCGCGTGACCGAACAGGCCGAGAAACCCTTCCTCTACGTCGTCGTCTGCGCCGCCGGGATCGCCGCGGACGTCAGCAAGCTGATCACCGCCGCGCAGGAGCGGGACTGGGAGGTCGGCGTCATCGCGACGCCGGTCACCATGAACGGCTTCTTCGACACCGCCGCCGTCGAGGCGCAGACCGGCCGCCCGATCCGCTCCGCCTGGCGCACGCCCGGCGATCCGCGGCCCTTCCCGCCGCCGGACGCCGTCGTGGTCGCGCCCGCCACCTTCAACACGATCAACAAGTGGGCGGCGGGCCTGGCGGACACCCTCGCCGTGGCCACCCTGTGCGAGACGTACGGCCTGGGCGTCCCGGTGGCCGTACTCCCTTGCGTGGCCGACGCGTTGGCCGCCCACCCCGCCTACCAGGACAGCCTGATACGCCTGCGCGCGATGGGCGTCCGCTTCGGCGAGCCGTACTCCGGCGAGGTGGGGCAGGACGGTGTGCGGCCGGAGTTCGGGTGGGAGCGGGCGCTGGACCTGCTCGGGTGAGTCAGACGGTGACCTCCAGCGGGGACCCGGTCGGCAGCCAGCGGAAGCGTTCGCGGATCTCGGCGGGAGCCTTCGCCAACTCGGCCTCCACCGTCCGACGGCCCTCCTGGAAGTGGGACCAGCCCTCGTAGTGGACGGGCAGCGCGGTGTGCGGGCGCAGCAGGCGGCACAGCTCCACGGCACGGGACGCCGTCATCGTGTAGCGGACCGGCCCGGTCACGGGGAAGCGCACGCCGCCCAGGTGCAGCAGCGCCGTGCCGACGGTCATCCGGTGCGCGACCTCGCGTACCCCGTCGTACAGGACCGTGTCCCCGGAGATCCACAGTGCGCCGTGCTGCTGGCCTTCCCAGCGCAGCGCGAAGCCCGCCACGTCGCCGACGAACGGGTGGGACAGGGGCGGCCCGTGGCGTGCGGGTGTGGCGGTGACCTCGATGGTGGGGCGGTCCGGGGCCTGAAGGCGCCAGGTCGTCCACGGGGCCAGTCCACGCGAGTTGCCGCCGAGGCGACGCGACCCGGGCGGTGTGGTCAGGACGACGTCCGCCGTCGGCAGCAGGTCGCGTCCGGCCGCGTCGAGGTTGTCGGCGTGGTGGTCGTGGGTGAGCAACACCGCGTCCAGCGGCGGGAGTTCGGCGGCCTTGAGAGCGGGGCCGGCGGTCTTGCGCGACGAGGTGCCGTAGCCGAAGGAGTAGCGGCGGCCGGGCGGGTCGAACGTCGGGTCCGTCAGCAGACGCCATCCGGCGGCCTCGATCAGCGTGGTCGGGCCGCCGATGTGGGTGATGCGGGCCTCGGTCATGCGTGGTCCCTTCCGGATGCCCGGGGCGGTGCACCGCCCCGGGCGCACGGCGTCAACGGGCGTGCGAGAGAGCCCAGTCGAGGGCGTGGTCGGCGACCTCCTCCCAGCCGGGCGCGGCGGGCAGCAGGTGCGGCATGCCCGGGAACTCCTTCACCTCCGTGACCGTGTTCGACTTGTAGTGGCGGGCGTTGGACTGCTGCACCTTCGGCGGCATCAGATGGTCCTGCTCGCCGGAGATGAACAGCAGCGGAGCGCGGGCGTCGTTGTGGTAGTCGACGTACGTGCTCTGGTGGCCCGGGCGCAGCGTGGCCAGGGCGCTGTCCCAGAAGATGGCGCCGGAGGCGGGGATCGCATAGCGCTCGTACAGCGCCCGGGACTCCTCCTCGGAGAACGTGTTGGTGAAGGCGTAGTGCCACTGCTCGGCCGTCAGGCCCACCGCCCGGTGCCGGTTGGCCGGGTTCTTCAGCACCGGGAAGGCCGACTTGATCTGGGTCAGCGGCACCACGGCCACACCCTCCGTGGGCGCGGAGTTCATCGCCACGCCCGCGGCGCCGTGGCCGCGGTCCAGCAGCAGTTGCACGAAGACGCCGCCGGCGGAGTGGCCGATCAGGATCGGCGGCCGGTCCAGTCCGCGGACCACGTTCTCCAGGCTCTCGACGATCTGCGGGACGGTGACCTGCTCGATCGGGGCGGGGTCGGCGTTCAGGGACTCGACCTCCGCCTCGAAACCGGGATAGGCGGGCGCGAGCACGCGCAGACCCCGCTTCTCGTAGTGGGCGACCCAGTGCTCCCAGCTCCTCGGAGTGACCCAGAAGCCGTGGACGAGGACGACGGTGTCCGGAGCGGTCATGTCTCCTCCCTTCCTTCCGGAGGCGTCAGCGGGTGGCGCGGTGGGCGGCCTCGATCTGCCGGACGACGGCGTCCGGGTGCGACATCATCACGACGTGCGAGGCGCCCTTGACCTCGACGGTCCTGCTCTTGGCGCGGTCGGCCATGAAGCGCTGCACCGCGGGCGGAATGACACGGTCGGCGCCGGCCACGACGTACCAGGACGGCAGGCTCTTCCACGCCGGTACGCCGCTCGGGGCGCCCAACCCGCCCACGGCGCCCGGGCGTTGGGCGGCCGCCATCAGGCGGGTCACCGAGCGCGGCAGGTCCTGGGCGAACACGTCGTGGAACTTCGCCGGGTCGATGTAGCCGTCGGTCCCGGTGGTGCCGTCGGGCAGCGGGAACGGACGGGTCAGCAGCGCGTCCGGCAGCCCGCTCCCCGGGAACTTCCCGGCCAGCTGCAGCGCGCTCTCGCCCTCGTCCGGGGCGAAGGCCGCGACGTAGACGAGAGCCCTGACGCCGGCCCGCCCCCGCCCCGCGTTGGTGATCACCTCGCCGCCGTAGGAGTGGCCGACCAGGATGACCGGACCGGGGATCGTGTCGACGACGCTGCCGATGTACGCCGAGTCGCCGGCCAGGTCGCGCAGTGGGTTGGCCGGGGCGATGACCTCGTAACCCGCCTTCTGCAGGCGGGAGCTGACGTCGTTCCAGCCGGAGGCGTCGGCGAAGACACCGTGGACCAGGACGACCGTCGGTCTGCCGCCGCCTTCCGTGCGGACGTCGGCCGAGGCGGGCGTGGCGGCGGTGCCGAGGGTGACGGCACCTCCGGCCGCCAGCAGCCCGCCGAGGACGCGCCGGCGGGGATGACTTTCGGGGACCATCCGATGGGTTCCTTCCGGTGTCAGGAGTTGAGGAACTCGAGGAGGTCGGCGCTCAGTTGGTCCTTGTGCGTGTCCGTGATGCCGTGCGGTGCGCCCGGGTAGACCTTCAGCGAGGCGGTCTTGACGCGGTCCGCCGATGCCTTGCCGCCCACCTCGAACGGCACGACCTGGTCGTCGTCGCCGTGGATGACCAGGGTGGGCACGTCGACGGCGTCCAGATCCGTGCGGAAGTCGGTCGCGGAGAAGGCGGCGATGCACTCGTAGGCGTTTCGGTGGCCGGCCTCCATGCCCTGGCGCCAGAAGGCGTCCCGGGCGCCCTGCGAGACATTGGCGCCGGGCCGGTTGTTGCCGAAGAACGGCCCGTCGGCCAGGTCGCGGTACAGCTGCGAGCGGTCGGCCAGGGACCCGGCACGGATCGCGTCGAAGACCTCGATCGGCACCCCGCCCGGGTTGTCGTCGGTCCTGAGCATGAACGGCGGAACGGCGGAGACCAGCACGAGCTGTGCGACGCGCGCGGTGCCGTGCCGGCCGATGTAGCGCGCGACCTCGCCGCCGCCGGTGGAGAACCCGATGAGCGTGACGTCGCGCAGGTCGAGCGTGTCGACGAGGGTGGCCAGGTCGTCGGCGTAGGTGTTCATCTCGTTGCCGTGCCAGGTCTGGGTGGACCGGCCGTGGCCGCGCCGGTCGTGGGCGATCACCCGGAAGCCGTGCGAGGCGAGGAACAGCTGCTGCGCCTCCCAGCTGTCCGAGTTGAGCGGCCAGCCGTGACTGAGGACGACGGGGCGGCCCACACCCCAGTCCTTGTAGAAGATCTCGGCTCCGTCGGCTGCGGTGACGTACGGCATTGTGAGTCCTCTCGTTCGTGGGACGTGTTCGACGCGTCGAGCGTCATACGGATGCCCGCACCCCCGAATCCCGTGGAACGCGTAGTCGGGACCCGGACTCAGAGCTCCGGCGCCCGCCTGAGCTGTCGCCGGGAGGTGACGTCGAGCTTCCGGAAGATCTTCCGAAGGTGGTAGTCGACCGTGCTCGCGCTGATGAACAGCTGCGCGGCGATCTCGGCGTTGGTCGCGCCGCTCTTCGCGAGCCGCGCGATGGTGAGTTCCTGCGGGGTCAGCGCACTGGCCGCCCCCGCCTGCGCCCGCTGCGGATGCTCTCCGGTCGCCGCCAGTTCCTGGGCGGCGCGGGCCGCGTATCCCGTGGCCCGCATGCGGTCGAACAGCTCCCAGGCCGTGCGCAGTTGGTCGCGGGCGTCCCTGCGGCGCCTGCGGCGGCGCAGCCATTCGCCGTACAGGAGATGGGCGACGGCGAGGTCGGACCGGGCCCGGGTGCCGGACAGCATGGAGATCGCCTCGCGGTACAGGGGCTCGGCCTCGCTCGCCGGGGCGAGCAGGGCCCGGCAGCGGGCCAGCAGGCCGAGCGCCCACGGCGTGCCGGTGGCCGTGGCCCGGGAGGCCAATTTGCGCAGGGCGGCCATGGCCAGGACGCGGTCGCCGCAGCGCACGGCCGCCTCGACGAGGTGGGGGAGGAGGCGGGAGTGGTAGCCGATCAGGTCGTGCTCGATCAGTTCGTGGAGGATGGTGCGGGCGCGGGCGTAGTCGCCGCCGCCGAGGGCGAGGATCACCATGCCGATGCGGGCGATGGACTCGACCGCGCCGTTGCCCAGCCAGCTGCCGGCCTCCATCGACCCGCGCAGCGCCGCCTCGAGGTTCTGTGCCTCGGCATGCCAGGCGAGCAGTTCGGGATGCCGGTACAGGGCCCACATGTCGTCGGTGGCGCCGATCGCCGCGCGGATCTGGGTGCCCTGCGCCTGCACCTCGTCCGCCGTCGTCAGTTCGCCGAGGATCGTCTCGTGCATCACCGTGCAGTACAGGGCGGTGTCCAGCTGCGTCAGGGCGCCGGCCCTGCGGGCGGCGTCCGCGGCCCGGGCCATGACCGCGCTCTGCGCGTCCGCGTCCCACAGCATCATCGACAGGGTGACCGCGGGCAGATAGGCGCGCAGCACCTCCTCGTCGGGCGTGCGTGGGTCCACGACCACCGAGTGGGCCTGCCGCATGTGCGGTACGGCGCGCTCGTAGCCCTCGGTGACCAGCACGGCGAAGGCGCGCAGCACGAGGTCGCTGCCGGTCGCGGGGGCCGAGCGCGGCAGCAGGTCGTCGATGGCCCGCGCGATGTCGCCCGGTGTCACGTCGCGTATCAGGTGCTCCGCGGAGATGGCCCGGTCGACGGCTCGCAGCAGTGCTTCGCGGGCGAGGCCGGGGGCGCCGTCGGCGAGGGACCGAGCGGCGTACAGGCACAGCGCCGGGGCCCCGGCGAACGCCCCGGCGTCGCCCAGCAGGGAGATCGCGTGCGCCCGCACCAGCAGCGCCCGGCCCCGGCCCACGTCACCCAGCAGCCCCACGTCGATGCGGTCGAGCAGCGACTCCGCCTGCAGCGGCGCCCCGGCCGTGAGCGCCGCCTCGGCAGCCGAGAGCAGCCGCCCGGCCCGCACCTCGCCCTCCGGGGTCAGCTCGGCCGCCCGGGTCAGAAAGGTGGCGCGGGCCGCGTGGCCGCCGCGCGCGCCCGCCCGGTCGGCGGTCCGCTCCACTTCCGCGGCGACGGCCTCGTCCGGCCCGAACGCCGCGGCGGCCAGGTGCCAGGCCCTGCTGTCCGTGTCGGCCGGCCGGTCGGTGACCTCGGCCAGCGCGGCGTGCGCGCGCCGCCGCTCGACGCCGGTCGCCCCGCCGTACACCGCCGAACGCACCAGCGGATGCCGGAAGTCCGCGGCCGCGCGCAGCACCACGAGCCGCGCCGCCTCGGCCGGCCCGGAGGCCTCGGGATCGCAGCCGAGCAGCTTCGCCGCGGCCGTGACGTACCCCAGGTCCCCGCCCGGCTCGGCGGCCGCGAGCAGCAGCCAGGTCCGCGTCGACTCCGGCAGCTCACGGACCCGTTGCAGGTAGTGCTCCTCCAACGTGCGGCCCACCGGCAGGGGTTCGGGCAGCGCCAGCGAGCCGGCGAGCTGGTCGGCGGTCAGCTCCTGGCCGAGGTCGGCCAGCGCGAGCGGGTTGCCCGCCGTCGCGGCCACGATCCGCGCCGCGACCCGTCCGTCCAACGGCCGGGACACCGCTTCCCGCAGCAGCTCCAGGGCGAACGGCTCCTCCAGACCGGCGACTTCGGTGACGGGCAGCCCGGCGGGCACATCGAATCCGGTGCGCGCGGCGAACAGTAGGCCCACGCCCTCCGCGTGCACCCGCCGCCCCACGAAGGCGAGCACCGCAAGGGACTCGTCGTCGAGCCACTGGGCGTCGTCGACGCAGGCCAGCACCGGCCGCTGCTTCGCCGCCTCCGCGAGCAGCGTCAGCGTCGCGAGGCCCACCAGGAACCGGTCGGCGGGCGGCCCGTCGGCCAGCCCGCAGGCCACCCGCAGCGCCTCGTGCTGGGCCGCGGGCAGCGCACCCGGCTCCTTGAGCTCCTCGACGAGCGGAACCAGCAGCCGGTGCAGCGCGGCGAACGGGAAGCCTGACTCGGCCTCCACCCCCGCCACCCGCAGGACCCGCAGATCCGCTGCCTCCCGGGCCGCATGGCCGAGCAGCGCGCTCTTGCCGATGCCGGCGTCACCCCACAGCACCGCGACCCTGCTGAGCCCCTCGCGCAGGGCGGCGACGAGGCCGTCGAGCTGCTCACGTTCCTGGACCCGCCCCTTGAGGATCACGCCAACGCCCTTCGGTGAGGCCCGCACGTGAAGGCCATCGGCAGTTTTCGTGAAGCTCGGTCATTCAAACAATTTCGGACGGGGACTGTACGGGGAACGTGAGTATGGATCTCAAACGCACTCCACGGTGGGGCCCGCCAGCATTCCGCCCGTGTACAACGCCTGGCCCTGCGGCATCCAGTAACCCAGCTTGGACACCACGGTGGAGCAGGTCTGCTGCGTCACCACGCGTACGACGACGGTCGAGGGCCGTCCCGGCTGGAGGTCGGTGAGTGCGCAGTCGAGGGCGTACGCGTTCCTCGTCGTCGCGGGGTAGCGGCCGATCAGCGGATTGACGCAGCGCGGATCGGACGTGGACAGCCGCACCCCCGTGCCCTCCTCGCCGATCAGCCCGAACCGGGCGCTGCCGTCCCCGTTCTCGCTGTCGCGGAAGATCCGGTACGTCAGTGTGGTCGCCGAATCGCGCCCCAGCGTGCTGCGGTCGACCTCGATGCGGTGCGTGGCCGGCGGCTTGGGCGCGGTCAGCGTCAGCGTGGCGCGGACGGTGCCCTGCAGGTCCACACCTGCGGGCGACGACGTCACGCGGACGTCGCCCTCGATGTCGTACGTCCCCGGACCGGGATAGTCGCCCGAGCCGGGAAGCTTCCCGGAGACCACCGTCACGCCGTTCTTCCGTGCGGTCCACGTGCCCGAGGTCAGACAGGCGAGGCCGGCGGCCGACCCGCTGCGACGGCATGCCGCCGGGGCCGACACCGCCATCATCGGGGTGCCGCTGCCCGCGCACAGGCTGACCGAGGCCCGCTGCCCGTCCGCGCCCCGCAGGACTCCCGCGGGTGCGCACAGCGTGGACGGTGCCGGGGGCGGGCTCGGGCTGCCCCAGGCGGGTGACACCAGGGCGAGCGGCAGCACTGCCGTCCCCAGCAGGAGCTTCAGCTTCGTCGGGCGTGTCGGCACCGGGTTCCTCCCGCACGGCCAGGACCGGCCGGACGCCGGTCACCTGCGCCGAGGATGCGGGAGCGCGCCGACCGCCCGGCCGCTCCCACGCCGGGCGGTCACCTGCGGGCAGCAACGATCAGTGCCCCAGTCGCCCCCTCAGCTCCGGCTGCAGCAGCTCGCCATGAGCTTCTACGAGGTCGTCGCACAGGTCCCAGATCCGTTCCACCGGCAGCGCGGCCGCCGTCGCCGGGTCGGCCATCGCGGCGTGCCGGATGTGCCGCGGGTCGCCGTCCGTGGCCGCGCGGACCACCAGGTCGGTGACGGAGACGTACGCGCGGTTGAGGGCCGCGCACTGGGGTGGCAGGGCGCCGACGCGGGTGGGCTGGACGCCCAACGCGTCGACGAGGCACGGGACTTCGACGACCGAGTCGGCCGGCAGGTTGTCGATCAGGCCGCGGTTGGGGACGTTGCCGTAGACCGTGCGGGGCGTCCCGGTGACCGTGCTGTGGATGATCTGCGGGGCGTACTCCAGGGTGCCCTCCACGGGGAGGGGGCGGCCCGCGGCGAGGGCCTCGCGGGTGTGCTCGTAGCTCGCCGCGTTCTCCTCGATGATCTTCAGGTAGGCGCCGACGGGCAGCCGCAGCCGCTCGATCTCGCTGTCGTGGTGCAGATACCAGGGCACGTACTCGGAGGAGTGCTCGCTGGTCTCGGTCGGGTAGTGGCCCAGCCTGCGGTACATGTCCACGCGGACGCGGCGCAGCAGACCGGGGTCGCGGGTGATCGCCTCGTCCAGCAGGGGGTACAGACTCTGTCCCTCGCGTTCGAAGCGCAGCACCCACGCCTGGTGGTTGACGCCCGCGGCCATATAGGAAACCTCCTCGAAGGGCACACCGACCAGGGCGGACAGGTCGTGCATCGTCCAGTACACCGAGTGGCACAGGCCGGTGACCTTCAACTCCGGGGCGATACGGCTCAGATAGAGCACGTTCATCGCCATCGGGTTGGTGTAGTTCAACAGGTGGGCGCCCGGGCAGAGTTCGGCCATGTCCTCGGCGATTCCCTTGAGGACGGGGAAGGTTCGCAGCGCGCGGAAGATACCGCCGACGCCGAGCGTGTCGCCGATCGTCTGGCGCAGCCCGTAGCGGGCCGGTACGGCGAAGTCGGTGCGGGTGGCCGCGTCCATGCCGACCTGGACGATGTTGACGACGAAGTCGGCGTCCGCCAGGGCCGCCCGCCGCTCCAGATGCGCGGTGATCACCGGCTTCGCTCCGCGCACCTCCGCGATGTGGCGGGCGGCGCCCTCCGCCGTCGCCAGCCGCTGCGGGTCGATGTCGTGCAGGGCGATCCGGGCGTGCGCGAGCTCGGGGAAGGCGAACAGATCGGCCAGCAGGCCCTGCGTGAACACCACGCTGCCCGCCCCCACGAACACGATCTTCATCTGGTCCCTTTCGGATCGGTGGCGGCACAGGCCTGCTCCCACGTCGGCTGCGCCGCCGTACCGCCGTGGTCGAGCGTCGACAGTGAGCCGCATGCGACGGCGAGCGTCAGCGACGTGCGCAGGTCCAGTCCGCGCAGTCGTGCGGCGACGAAACCGGCGTCGAAGCTGTCGCCGGCGCCCACGGCGTCGACCGGCTCGACGGGGACGGCCCCGGCGCGCAGCAGCCGTGTGCCCTCGCAGACGAGGGCGCCCCGGGCGCCGTCCTTGACGACGACCGTCGGTCCGTGCCGGGCCAACGAGGCTGCTGCATCGGCGAGTTGAGCCTCGCCGGACAGGGCGCGGGCCTCGGCCGCGTTCGGCAGCAGTACGTCGGTCACTTTCAGGACGGGCTCCAGGAGGGCGCGGTCCCAGCGGCCGGCCGGGTCGTCGTTGGTGTCGAGCGAGGTGGTCGCACCCTGCGCGCGGGCCTCGGCGTAGACGTCGGCCAGCGCGCTGGCGAGGCGCGGCATCAGGAAGAAGGAGGCGGAGTGGACGTGCCGCGCGGCGGCCAGCAGCTCTGCCGGTACGGCCTCGGGACCGGTCGCGGCCAGGCAGCCGGGGGAGGTGAGGATCGCCCGGTCGCCGTCGCCCGTGGTCACAATCGCCGTGAGGGGAGTGGGCAGTTGGGGATCCACGACCAGGTGGCCGACGTCGACACCCCGCGCGGCCAGCGCCTGCCGTACGAACGCCCCCGCCGGATCGTCGCCCACCCGCCCCGCGAACGCGACCCGCAACCCGAGCCGGGCCGCCCCGCACGCCATGATCGCCGCGGAACCGCCGAGCACCAACCGGCCGTGCTCGACGAGCCGTTCGCGCTGCCCGAACTCGATCCCGGTCACCGGGCCGACCACCACGTCCGGGTTGGCGTCCCCTATCACCAGCAGGTCGAAGGACAACCCGCTCACCCCTTGAGCCCGCTCGACGTCAACGACTGGATGAAGGTCTTCTGCGCCAGCAGGAACGCCACCAGCACCGGCAGCACCGTGATCACATTGCCCGCCATCACCGCCGACCACTTGATGTGGTGCTGCCCCTGAAAGGTCGTCAGGCCCAACTGGAGCGTGTACTTCGTGTCGTGGTTGATCGCGATCAGCGGCCAGGACAGGTCGTTCCAGGTGGTGAGAAAGGTCAGTACGGCGACCGTGGCGAGCGCGGGCCGGGCCAGCGGCAGCACGATCGAGAACAGCACCCGCAGGCGCGAACACCCGTCGATCCAGGCGGCCTCCTCCATCTCCCGCGGCAGGGACAGGAAGAACTGCCTGAACAGGAACACCGCGAACGGCGTCACCAGCGACGGCACGATCAGTGCGCCCAGCGTGTCGATCAGCCCGAACCACTTCATCACCAGGAACGTCGGGATCATCGTCAGCTGGAACGGCACCACCATCGTCGCCAGCATCAGCCCCAGCAGCAGCCGCGACCCGGCGAACCGCATCCGGGCGAACGCATAGCCGCCGAGCGCCCCCAGCAGCAGATTCGACACGACCGCGACGGACGCCACGATCAGCGAGTTGGCGAACCAGCGCGGGAACATCGCGTTGCCGAGGACGTACCGGTAGCCACCGAGATGGATGCCGTCCGGCCACAGCGCGGGCGGGAACCGGTTGATCTCCGCGTCCGACATCACCGAGCTGACCGCCAGCCACACCAGCGGCAGCGCGAACAGCAGCGCGACCGGCGCCAGCAGCAGATGGCGGCCGAGAGTCGACCTGCGCGCGCTCATCGGGCGGCTCCTTCCGTACGTTCCTGCCGGCGCCGTACGAGGTGCACCGCGCCGCCCCCGACCAGCAGGGCCAGCGCGAGGACGTAGGCCGCCGCGGCCCCGTACCCGGCGGTGAACAGCTGGAAGGCCTGCTGCCAGACGAAGTAGACGACGACGGTCGTCGAACCGAGCGGCCCGCCCTTCGTCGTCACATAGATCAGGTCGAACACCTGCAACGCGGTGATGATCTGCCACAGCAGCAGGAACACGGTGACGGGCGTGAGCGCCGGAAGTGTGACGTGGTGCAGCACCTGCCGCCGGTTCGCGCCGTCGATCCGCGCGGACTCGACGAGTTCGGGCGGCACGTCCTGCAGTGCGGCCAGATAGACGACCACGCAGAACCCGATCCCGCTCCACAGGGAGATCAGCACCAGCAGATAGAGCGCCTGGTCGGGGTCGGCGAGGAAGCCCTGCCGGGAGATCCCGAGGTGGTGCAGCAGGGCGTTGGCGGCGCCGAACTCCGGGTCGAGGATGAAGGAGAACAGCACGCCCTGGGCGGTCGCCGACACCACGAACGGGACGAACACCAGCGTGCGGTACAGGCCGATGAAGCGCATCCGGCGGTTCAGCGCCAGGGCCAGGGCGAGCCCGCCGACCAGGCTGAGCGGCACGAACAGGGCCGTGTACAGGAGCGTGTTCCCCACGGCCGTACGGAAGTTGGGATCCTGGACGAGTGCGTCGTAGTTCTCCAGACCCACCCAGCGGCCCGGGGTCACCAGGTCGTCCGCGCGGAAGGACAGCAGCAGCGACCAGACGACGGGCACGACGCTCAGGCCGAGGATCACCACGACCGACGGGCTGATGAAGGCCCAGGCCGTGGTGCGCTCGCGGCGGGCACGGCGGCGGGCGGCGCGGCGCGCGGCGGCCGGGTCGGCCACCGGGGTCTGCGGCGGGAGGGTGAGAGCGCGGGGCAGAGTGGACATGAGGGTCTCCCGTACCGGGGAAGTCACCTGGGGATCCGCAAGGCCGCGTCGGCCTTGTCGGCACAGCGGCGCAGGGCGTGGGCGGGCGAGTCCTTGCCGAGCAGGACGGAGACGATCGCCTCGCCCAGCGCCTGCGAGATCTGCGGATACGCGGCGTGGACGGGACGGACGCGGGCGGTGCGCAGGGAGTCGGTGAACACGTCGAGGCCCACCGTCGTGGCGCTGTGCCGCCGCCACTCCGGCCGGTTCGCGGCCTGTGTGGTGAGCGGGAGACTGCCCGCCGAGGCGTCCCAACGGACGTCCTGGACCGGACGGTTCATCCAGCGCACGAACTCCACGGCCGCACGCGAGCGGGCCGAGCCGTTGTCGAAGACCGTCCAGATGTCGGGCCCCGAGATGGTCACCGGCCGCCCGCTGTACGTCGGCAGCGGCACCACCCCGTAGTCCAGCTTGGCGCCGACGATGTCCGGCAGCTGCCACGGGCCGGTCCCGACCATCGCCATCCGGCCGCCCTGAAAGACCTGGTACATCTGCTCGCCGCCGCCCGACGGGTCGACGTACACACTCTTGTCGCGCACCAGTTGGGCGATCGTCTCCAGGGCCCGGGCGCCCTGGTCGGCGAAGCCGATGTGCCGGCCGTCGTCGGCGACCACCTCGCCGCCCAGGTCCCAGACCATCGGCCACAGCCGCCAGACGGTGTCCTCGTCGCCCGCCCCGGGCCAGCCGGTGCCGAACACACCCCGGCCGGGGTCGGTCAACTTCCGTGCGGTGTCGGTGAATTCGTCCCAGGACCAGCCCGCCCGGGGGTAGGGCACACCGGCGCGCCGGAACAGCTTCTTGTTGTAGACGACGCACAGCGAGTCGAGCACCGCGGGCGCCGCCCGCACCCGGCCGTTGAGCGTGACCGCGTCGCGCACCGGCTTCCAGAAGGCGTTCCAGGGCGTCGGCCCCTCGTGCATCGCGTCGGTCAGGTCGACCACGCGCGGGCTGCGCGCCACGCTCGCCAGGTCCGAGCCGAAGATGTAGGCGATGTCCGGATAGGAGCCGGCGGCCAGCGCCGCGGTCACCTTCTGGAGCATCGCGTCGGCGATGACCCCGCCACCGGCCGCCTCGACACGGATCTTCGGATGCGTTCGGTTGAACTCGGCGACCAGTGTCTCCAGGGCCTTGCGCGCGGTGTCGGCCTGCCCGTGCCACAGCTCCACGGTCACCCTGCCGTCGGCACCCACCCCGTCCGACGCACCACCCGCACAGCCGCTCACGGCGGCCATCGAGGCCGCACCGAGCAGCAGCCGACGACGTGACATCCCCTCGGTCATCGCCCTCACCGCACCTTGCGCACGTAGTCGTCGCTGCCGGGCGTCGACACCATGACGTCCCGGCGCACGATGCTCAGCCGGCCGCCGAAGCCCGCAAGTGCCTTGCGCAGCCCGGAATCCGAGTACTCGACGACCACCACCCGGTCGTCGAAGGCCTTCGCGTACTGCCCGCACTCGTCGTACTCCGCGCACTCCTCGGCCACCGCGAAGTCGAGCCCGGTCCGCTTCCTGAGCCCGGCCAGCTCCACGGTGTTCTTCTGCGCGATCGCCAGATGCCGGGCGTGCGCGTGCCGGGCCAGCAGGGTGATGAAGGCGGTCGCGTCGTTCGCGGTCAGCAGGTGCCGGGAGCGGGTGTAACTGTCGTAGTTGTCCGGCTCCACGGCGTCGAAACCCTTGGCGGCACAGCCGTCGATCCACCCGTTGATCCGCGCGGCCACACGCTTCCGCCTGGCCGGCGTGCGGATGTCGAGCAGCGCCTCGCCCCAGTCCTCGTCGACGACCACCCTGCCGCCCTTGTCCCGCAGCAGCAGGTCGGCGGGCCAGGAGGCGCGCTCGTCCGGCTGGGACTGGAAGGCGTTGACGTAGCAGATGTTGTAGAGCCCGGGCGCCGGGGACGCCGTACGGTCGCGGCTGACGATGCGGACGCCGGCCGGCGGGGGATAGGCACCGCCGATCTGGTAGTCGAAGCCGGCGTGGCGGGGCGGCAGCCGGAGGTCGGCGGCCGCTGTCGGCGACGGGGTTTCCGTCGTGCGGGACGGCTTCGCCGCTGGGGAGGGCCGCGCACTGCTGGACGGCTTCCGGACATCGGCCGTCGACCTCGACGGTTTCGACGGCCCCGAAGGCTTCGACGCACCGGACGACACGCCGGCGGGGGAACCGCACGCCGTCAACCCTGCGACGAGAAGAAAGCTCGCGCCGACGGCCGTCCCGAGACCTCCGACGCGGGAGACACCCTTGACGGGCATGTCCTGCTCCATCAATCGCGGGTACGACCCCGCCTCGGACCGGGTGTCCGGTCGGTCCTGGCGACTTTGGCCGGACTTGGAGCTCGTCCGCTACCGGCTGGGCGCACCTCTGAGTGCCCCGCAGCAGGCGGCGGCACGTGTCCAGGATCAAAGCGCCCGCCGCCGTCCGCCGTCAAGAGGGCGGCACGTGACTGCACACGAAGCCGTACGCTCCCCTTCGTACCCAACCCGAAGGCAGGAGCAGCAACGATGCAGTACGTGAAGCTCGGTTCGACGGGCCTGGACGTCTCGCGGATCTGTCTGGGCTGCATGACCTACGGCCTGCCCGACCGCGGCGTCCACGAGTGGACCCTCGACGAGGAGGCCTCGCGTCCGTTGATCCGGCAGGCACTGGACGCCGGAATCAACTTCTTCGACACGGCGAACGTCTACTCCGACGGCACCAGCGAGGAGATCGTCGGCAAGGCACTGCGCGACTTCGCGAACCGCGACGAGATCGTGCTCGCCACCAAAGTGCACGGCCGGATGCGGCCCGGACCCAACGGCGGCGGTCTGTCCCGCAAGGCGATCATGTCCGAGATCGACCACAGCCTCAGCCGCCTCGGCACGGACTACGTCGACCTGTACCAGATCCACCGCTTCGACAAGCACACCCCGGTCGAGGAGACGATGGAGGCCCTGCACGACCTGGTGAAGGCGGGCAAGGTGCGCTACATCGGGGCGAGTTCGATGTACGCCTGGCAGTTCTCGAAGATGCAGTACACCGCCGAGCGGCACGGCTGGACCAAGTTCGTGTCCATGCAGAACCACTACAACCTCCTCTACCGCGAGGAGGAGCGCGAGATGCTGCCGCTCTGCGCCGACCAGGGCGTCAGCGCCCTGCCCTGGAGCCCGCTGGCCCGCGGCCGGCTCACCCGCGACTGGGGCACCGTCACCGAGCGCAGCGCCAACGACAACTTCGGCAGCCGTCTCTACCCGGAGGGCGACCGCACCATCGTCGAGTCGGTCACCCGCATCGCGAACGACCGCGGTGTCCCGCGCGCGCAGGTGGCCCTGGCGTGGCTGCTGCGCCAGGAGACGGTGGCGGCCCCGATCGTCGGCGCCGCCAAGCCGCACCACATCGAGGACGCCGTGGCCGCGGTGGAACTGGAGCTGAGCGACAAGGAGATCGAGGAGCTGGAGCAGCCGTACGGCCCGCACCCGATCGTCGGTCACAGCTGACTAGTGGGGCCCGTGCGGGGCGAACTCGGTACCGCACGGGCCCGCGCCCTCGCTCTCCGCCAGCGGAACACGCTCACCGCTCATCGACAGCGTCCGGTAGTACGCTCCGATGCGCTCGGCCGACCGCCCGACGTAGTGCCCGATAAACGACCGCCGGAACCGATCGGCCGTGCGGTTGGGCTGAGACCCGTGCACCAGGCTGCCGTTGAAGAACAGGACGTCCCCCGGCGCCATGTCGACCGGCACGGCCGCGAGACCCGGCGGCGGCGCAACGTACTCCCGTGCGAACGACACCTCGACGTCCGCCTCCTCCGGACAGAACAGATCCATCCGGTGCGTACCGGGGACGACTTCGAGTCCGCCGTTGTCCCGGTCGATCACGTCGCAGGCCACCCACGCAGCCACACATGTGCCCGGCTCCACCCGCAAATAGAAGTTGTCCTGGTGCAACGCCTGCCCCCGCGCGCCCGGCGGCTTGAAGTAGAACATGCTCTGCGCGGCCAGGACCTCCTCGCCGAGCAGAGCCTCCAGAGCGGTGCGCAGACGGGCATCCAGCAGGACGCGCCGCGCCGGCTCGCTGATCTCGTGCGGATGCATCACCCGCGGATACCTCGCGAGCGGATCCGCGGACGACGCCCGCGGCGCGAAGTGCCCGGGGACCGGCCCCGCCGCCTGCAGTGCCGCGAACTCCGCGCACAGTCGGTCGATCTCGTCGTACCCGAACAACCCGCGCACGACCGTGAACCCGTCTTCCTGGAACTGCCGCAGTCCGTCCTGCGTCAGGATGGACCGGTCGGCGGCGCCGATGCCTGTGGCTGTCATCCGTTTCCTCCTCGGTGAGGTGTCATCCGTGCAACACGCTAGGTCGCTGCCCGCCTCAGGAGGATGCCCGTGAACGCTGACGGATTGCCCGAGACTGCTGCGCCGCCACCGGGGCTGGTCGTGATCGGCTACTACGACCAGGCCCAGGGATACGCGATCAACCGGCCGGGCGGAGCCGAGAGCTGGCTCTTCCTCTGGACGACCGGCGGTCGCGGCCGCGTGCGCCAGGGAGCGGCCGAGGTGCGCGCCGGTGCGGGGGATCTGATGGTGCTCGGGCCCGGCGTGCCACACCAGTACGCAGTCGAACCGGGCGCCCCCGCCTGGCAGTTCTGGTGGGTCCACTGCCAGGCACGGCCCGCGTGGGCGCCCTGGCTGCGCCCCTACGACCGTGGCGACGGACTGTACGCCGTCACCCCGACCCCGGCCGCGCTGCACGACCGCGTCGGATCGGCCTTCCGGCGCATGCTCGCCGACGCCCGCTGGACGGGAACCGAACCGCCGCCCGCGAGCGCGCCTGCGGAGCACGACCGGGTCGCCGTGGCCCACTCCAGCGCGGCCCGCGAACTCGCCCTCTCCTCGCTCGAAGAGGTCGTCCTGCTCACGGCCGCCACCGCACGGCCCCCGTCGCCCCCGCCCGGCGCCGACCCTCGAGTGCGCCGGGCCGAGGCGCTGATCGCCGCCGACCCGGGCGCTGCGCACACCGTCCGCTCGCTCGCCGAGAGCGTCTCCCTGTCGCCCTCCCGGTTCGCCCACCTCTTCACCCGGCAGCTGGGCCAGTCCCCGATGCGGGCGCTGCGCGAGGCCCGACTGCGGCATGCCGCCCGGCTCCTGGAGGGCACCGACCTGTCGGTGGACCGGGTGGCCGCGGCCTCCGGGTTCGCCAGCCCGTTCCACTTCAACCGGGCCTTCCGCGCCCGCTACGGGGTGCCGCCCGGCGCCTACCGGACAGCCGGCCCAATGGTTGCGGAGTGAACGAACCACCTCCGCTCGACCGGTCGGATGTGCGGTGGGAGCACCTTTCAATGGTTGGGAGGCGGGCGGCTCGCAGCCAGGTGAATCCCATTCCCAATTACGCTTCCGATACGACGGTCATCCCCAAGTCGCACGGATTGACGAATCGTCAAATCCGCAGGGTGCGCACCCAATGCACAAAACCGTGAGATCTCTTGTTCATGCTCGCTGACCTGTGCAAAGGTGTGCCCTGTCGGCGCACAGCGAATACATATTCGCGCTGTGCGCGCGAGGCGCTCCAGTTCCCCCTACGCTCCAAAAGGGCTTCCCCAGGCGGGTGTTGGAGCTGCCGAATCCCGTACGGGTGGGACCCGTCGCGTCGTCGGCGGATCCCCATACCCCTTGGTATGGACTTTATGTCGCATGCCCCGAGAGGAATGCAGCCGTGAAAGACGCCGGCCTGTCGAATTCCCCGACGCCCGACCGCCGGTTCGACGTGACGGACGAGCAGCTGAGCGCCGAGCTCAAGAAGTGGACGGGGACGACGCCCGCGCTGCAGCCCGTCGGAGAACTCCTCGACCGGCACTGGGAGGCGGCGTTCGCCTATGCCCGGTTGTGCACCGACGGCGCCCCCTCCGCGGGAATGCTCACGACCGCCGCATTCACGAGGCTTTTCGGCGAGACCCTCCGGCAGAACGGGCCGACCTCCGCCTGGCGGCCCCAACTGCTCGTCACCGTGCGCCGTATCGCCGCCGAGTGGGACAACGACCACAGGCGGGAACACCTCCACCCCGAACTGCGCACCGCGGCCGGGGGCGGGGACCGCCTCGCGGCCCGTCTGCTCCCGCCGGCCGAACGGCGGCTGCTGTCCGGGGCGTTCCAGCGGCTGCCCCAGTCGGCGCGCTGCCTGCTGTGGCACGTGGAGGTCGAGGCCGAACCGGTGGAGATACCGGGTGGGTTGCTGGGCCTGGACGCGGAGGACGCGCGCATCGAAGAGGGCCGTGCCCGCGAGCGGCTCCGCGAGGAGTGCCTCCAGGTCCACCGCGAACTCGCCCCCGAGCAGGAGTGCCGCCGCTATCTGCGCATGCTGGACGTGACCTACCGGCGCGGCGGGGCCGACGTCGACCCCGACCTCGCAGCCCACCTCGCCCGCTGCAAGCACTGCCGCCACACCGCCGACCAGCTGGCCCAGTTCAACCAGGGACTCGGCGTCGCGCTGGCCGAGGCGGTGCTCGGCTGGGGCGCACAGGCCTATGTGGACTCCCGGATGGTCCCCGCCGTCGGCCTCCCGGGCCCCCTGCCCGAGGAGGTCCTGCCCCCGTCGTTCGTGGGCGAGCCCTTCACCGCCCCGGGATCCGGTCCCGCCGTGGGCCTGCGCACGGGCTCCCGTACCGCCTCCCGCCGCTCGGCCCACAAGGCCGCCCGGCGTGCCGCCGCCCGCCGCCGCAACCTCGCCGCTGCCGTGCTGACGGTGAGCGGACTGATCACGCTCCCGCTGGTCCTGTGGTCCGTGCTCGGCTCCGGCGACGGCCCCACCCCGGCGCACGGCGGCCGGCCCTCGCAGACGCCCGACCCCGCCACGAGCACCCCGGGCAGCTCGTCCTGGGTCAGCGCCAGCGAGGCAGCCCAGGGCGATGTGCAGGGCCGGCTGCACAACCTCGACTCCGGGCTCTGCATCGCGATCGTCGGCAAGAAGGCCGTCAAGGGGGCCGAGACCGAACTCGCCAAGTGCTCCGCCGCGACCGGCCAGCAGTGGTCGTACGAGACCGACGGCCGGCTGCGCAGCGTCGAGGACCCCGACCTCTGCCTCGACTCCCACCTCGGCTACTCGGTGCAGCTCGCCCCCTGCGCGGGCGCGTCCAAGTCGGCCGCCAGGAACATCCGCTACGACTTCACCCTGCAGGGCACCCTGGTGCCGCGCTGGGACCAGGACCTGGCCCTCACCCCCGCCGCCACCGACGGATCGGGCGCACTCGTCGTCAAGACCCGGGACGACGGCGACGACGCCCAGCGCTGGGTGTTCGACACGTCGAAGGCGGACCTCCAGATGCAGGTGGTCAACTGGGACGCGGACAGCGCCCTCACCCAGTCGCCCACGCCGAAGCCCACCCCCAAGGCCAAGGCATCCAAGACGCCGACACCCACCCCGACGCCGTCCGCGACCCCGTCGACCGCGAAGCCGACGAGCTCGTTCCCCTCGAACGGCTACTGCTACTACAACCCGTACTACTGCGGATGGGGCGGATACGGCTCCGGCGGTGGCTACGGCGGCGGTTCCGGCTACGGCGGCTACCGCCACTGACCGGCACGCTCAGCCCACGACCTGCAGCGACAGCCACAGGGCCGCCACGGACGCGACCAGCGCGGCCGGGGTGGCGTACAGGCCGAGGCGGGTGAACTCCTTCAGGTCCACGTCATGTTCGTGGCGGTGCACGATGCGCCGCCACAGCAGCGTGGCGAGGGATCCCGCGTACGTCAGGTTCGGGCCGATGTTCACCCCGAGCAGCACCGCCAGCACGGCACCCGGCCCGCCCGCGGCGGTCAGCGGCAGCAGGACCAGTACCGCGGGCAGGTTGTTGATCAGGTTCGCCAGCAGTGCGGCGAGGGCGGCGACACCCAGCAGTGCGAGTAGTCCGGAGCCGTCGGGCAGCACGCGGTCGAGCGCGTCGGCGAGCCCGTTGTCGACCACCGCCCGGACCACGATGCCGAGCGCGAGCACGAACGCAAGGAAGGCCGGCGCCGAGGCCCGCAGCACCGACAGCGGGGTGGCCCTGCGCCGCACCAGCGCGCGGCCGGCCAGCACCAGCGCCCCGGCGGTGGCCACCCAGACCGGTTCGACGCCGACCGCGGAGGCCACGACGAACCCGGCCAGCGTGCACCCCACGGTGACCAGCGCGAACAAGGGCAGCTCAGGCGTCTCGCCGGGCTCGGGGGAGGCAGCCGAGGCGGACAGGTCGTCGGCGAAGAACCGCCGGAAGACCAGGTACTCGGCGCCGATCGCGACCAGCCACGGCAGCGCCATCAGCGCCGCGAACCGGGTGAAGCTCAGTCCGCTCGTCTCGAACGCCAGCAGGTTCGTGAGGTTGGAGACCGGCAGCAGCAGCGAGGCCGTGTTCGACAGATGGGCGCACGCGTACAGATGAGGTCTGGCCCGCACCCCGGCCCGGGCCGCGGTGGCGAACACCACCGGCGTCAGCAGCACGACGGTGGCATCCAGGCTGAGCACGGCCGTGATCGCCGAGGCCAGCACGAACACCGCGGTCAGCAGCCGCACCGGAGAGCCCGCCGCCCGCCGTGCCATCCACGCCCCGCAGGCCTGGAAGAGCCCCTCGACGTCGCAGAAGTGGGCCAGGACCAGTACCGCCGCGAGAAAGCCGACCACCGGCCCGAGCCGCTCGGCCTCGGCCCGCGCATGGTCCAGCGAGATGGCCCCGGTGGCGATTACCACGCCCGCCGCGGGGACCGCCAGCACGGCCTCGGGCAGCCCCTTGGGACGCAGGACGGCCCAGGCGAGGACGGCGACGAGCAGGACGACGGACAGGGTCTCGGCGAGCGGGGTGTTCAGGGGAGGGTCCTTCGCGGCGGATCAGGGCGGGAACGCTCAATCAAAACAGGTCCCGGTAAGAAACCCGCCGGGCCCCCGCCGCTCAGGCGCCGGTACCGGGGCTGAACACCATCAGATACACCGAGGACGCGTTCCCGGACACGGGCACCTGGCCGCCCGTCCACTTCACCGTGAGGTGGTCCCGTTCGTCCGGCGGGGTCACCAGCAGCGACGCGGGAGTGGCGGCGTGGGCGCCGCTGACCTCCGGGTTGGAGAACGTCAGCCCCGCCCAGGCGCTCCTGCCCGGCGCCAGCTTCACCGTCGTCGGCGCGCTGCCCGACTCGCGCTTCGGGTCCGGGCCCAGCTGCCTGCCCGACGCGTCGACGAACGCCGCCCCCGGGTAGCCGCGGACCGTGCAGGTGCGGGAGGAGGTGTTGGTCAGGACGATCGGGAAGTTCTCCTGCCCGGCTCCCGGGTTGTTGCGCCCGACGGTCGCGCGCAGTTCTGAGGTGTGACAGCGGCTCGAGGTGCCGGCAGGGGAGGACTGCGGGTTCGACGCGGTGGGCGTGGTCCCACCGGGCGCGCTGCTCGACGGGGAGACGGATGCGCTCGCCGAGTCGGTGGGACGGTCGCCGGTGGCGGGTGCCGCCGTACCGGGCAGGGTGCTCGGGGCGCTCGCCGCGCCGTCGCCGCCGCCGCAGGCCGTCAGCAGACCGAGCATCGCGACCGCGCTCGCGAGCAGGGCCGCCCGACGGCCGGAGGGGGACTTGTTCGCCATGTTCCTCAACACTCCCGGAGATTCCACGTACACGTCGTGGCGTGTGCGTACGGCGCTCTGTGCCCCGTCATACATGTCCGATGCGTGCCGGGACGGAAAAGTTCGCGCGCGACCCGAGTGTTCTGCGTCAGCTGCCGAGGCGTACGGCGGCGAGGACGCGGTCGGTCGCCGAGGCCCCGCCGCTCTGCCGGATCTGCACATACACCCGAGTCTGAGCGCCGCCGCGCGCCGGGGCCAGCGCGGCCTCCGTGACCGACCCACCGCGGCCCGGGCAGTCGCTCCAGGTGCGCACCCTGCCGTGCCAGCGTGTGCCGGTGTAGGCACGGGCGCCGTCGTATCGGCAGCCGGGGTGGCCGAGAGCGTTCACCGCGGCCGCGAGGTCGCCGTGCTCGCTCAGGCCCACGAACACGCCGTTGACGTCGGCCGTCAGGTCCTGCCACTTCGTCAGGCGGTCCGCGACCGCGAACCCCGGCTCGTGGTCGGACGGCAGCCCGAGTACGCCCGGATCCCACCCCGAGTCGCGCAGCTGACGGCCCCACGCCGCGGGAACCTCGGCCGACACCCGGCCGGTGGTGTCCGCGACCCGCACCTCGGCGGCCGGGAACTGCCGGTCCACCAGCGCCAGGGTCACGCCGACGGCGGCGACCGCGGCCACAAGTCCCGTCAGCACGAGGGGAGTTCGACGCTTGCGGGGCCGGTACCCGGGCGCGGCGAGCCGTTCCAGTTCCTCCGCGAAGGCCTGCGCGCCGGGCCAGCGGCGCCTGCGGTCCGGTTCCAGCGCCCGCATCAGGGCCCGCCGGACCGCCGGATCCAGACCCGGCCGCAGCCGGTCCGGCCGTACCACCTTGCCGGGCTCGCCCGGAACCGCGCCCGTCACCAGGTGGTAGCCGACCGCGCCCAGGCTGTACACATCGGCCCGCGCGTCGATGCCCGCACCGGGCTCGGCCTGCTCGGGCGGTCGATAGCCCGCCGACCCCGCGGCCTGCGTGAGGCCGGACGCCTGCGCCAGGCTCTTGGCCAGCCCCAGGTCGGCGAGCAGCACCCGCGCGGAGCCGCCAGGAGAGGAGCACAGCAGCACGTTGGACGGCTTGATGTCCCGGTGCACGATCCCCGCCTCGTGCAGCGCGGCCGCGCCGCGGGCGGCCAGCGCCGTCAGCCGCAGCGCCTCCGGAACGGGCAGCGGACCGCCGGAGAGCAGATCGGCGAGGGTGCCGCCGTCGGCGTACTCCATCACGAAGTACGGTCTGCCGTCCGGCAGCTCACCGAGGTCGTGGACCTGCACCACCCGGTCCGAACCGGCCCTGCGCAGCATCCGCGCCTCGGACAGGAACCGCTCGCGCACATCGAGCCGGTGCGACCAGTTGTCCGCGAGGACCTTCACGGCGACCGGCGCCTCGAGCTCGTCGTCGTGCGCCAGCCACACCGTGCCGAACGCGCCCGTGCCCAGGCGCCGTTCGAGGCGGTAGCGCCCGATCCGCTCGACGGAGTGCATACGACTATCATGCCTGGCCGTGGATCGATCCCGAGAAGAGCACCTGGTCACACCCACCGAGGAGCTCGCCCGCCTGGCCGCGGCGGGCGACCGCGCGGCGCTGGAGGAGCTGCTGACGGCGATCCGGCCCGAGGTCGTCCGGCGCTGCGGGCGGTTCCTACCCTGCCGCGAGGACGCGGAGGAGGCGGCTCAGGACGTCCTGCTCCAACTCGCCCGGAAGATCCATACCTTCGAGGGCCGCAGCCGCTTCAGCACCTGGCTCTACTCGGTGGTCGCCAACTGCTGCCGCCAGAAGTACCGCGAGCTCAAGCGCCGGGCCGCCGAACAGCCGGTCCCGATCGACGACGACCGGCACGTGGACCCGCGCACGACGAGCGTGATCGCCGGGTCCCGCATCGACCTGCTGGAGGCGCTGGAACGGCTGGAGCGCGAACACCCCCAGCTGGTCGAGCCGTTGGTGTACCGGGACATCTGCCATCTCGAGTACGCCGAGGCCGCCGAGCGGGTCGGGATTCCGCTGGGCACCTTCAAGTCGCGGCTGCACGAGGCACGCCGACAGGTCAGGCCCTGGCTCGCCGACAACACGCCGTGAGCCGTCACTCCTCGTCGAGCAGGCCGATCTCCGCCCAGATCGTCTTGCCGTCCGCCGTGTGCCGGCTGCCCCAGCGCTGCGTGAGCTGGGCGACCAGCAGCAGACCGCGGCCGCCCTCGTCCCAGGTCTTGGCGCGGCGCAGATGCGGCGCGGTGTGGCTGGTGTCGGACACCTCGCAGATCAGCGTGGCCGTGTCGTGGATCAGCCGCAGCCGGATGGGGTGGGCGCCGTAGCGGATCGCGTTGGTGACCAGCTCGCTCACCACCAGCTCGGCGGTGAACGTGGCTCCCGGCAGCTCCCAGGTGTCCAGCTGCTCGACGACCTGCTTGCGGATCGGCGCGACCAGCGCCGGGTCGGCGGGGATGTGCCAGGTCGCCACCTGGGAGGCGGGCAGACCGCGGGTGCGGGCCAGCAGCAGCGCCACGTCGTCCAGGGCACCGCCCGACGGCAGCAGCGTGTGCAGCACCCGGTCGCAGGTCTCGTCCAGCGAGTCGGAGTACGTCGCCAGCGCGTCGCACAGCATCTGGTGACTGGCGTCGACGTCCCGCTCGCGGGTCTCGATCAGGCCGTCCGTGTAGAACGACAGGACGCTGCCCTCACGCAGCTCCAGCTCGGCCGACTCGAACGGCAGCCCGCCCAGACCCAGCGGTGGCCCGGCCGGCAGCTCCACCTGCGCCGGCTCGCCCCCGGGCGGCACCACGACCGGCGGCGGATGCCCGGCCCGGGCCAGCGTGCAGCGCCGTGACACCGGGTCGTAGACCGCGTACAGACAGGTGGCGCCGACCTCGCCGGGGCTGCCGTCGTTGCCGGCCTCCGCGGACAGCCGTACGACCAGGTCGTCGAGGTGGGTGAGCAGCTCGTCGGGGGCCAGGTCGATGTCGGCGAGGGTGCGCACGGCGGTGCGCAGCCGGCCCATGGTGGCGGAGGCCTGGATGCCGTGGCCGACGACGTCCCCGACGACCATGGCCACCCGCATCCCGGACAGCGGGATCACGTCGAACCAGTCGCCGCCCACCCCGGCCCGGGCCGCCGGCAGATAGCGCGAGGCGGCGTCCACGGCGGCCGTGCGCGGCAGCGAGCGGGGCAGCAGGCTGCGCTGCAGGGCGAGGGCGGTCTCGCGCTCGCGGGAGAACCGGCGGGCGTTGTCGATGCACACGGCCGCCCGGGTGGTGATCTCCTCGGCCAGCAGGACGTCGTCCGTCGAGAAGGGGTCCGGCCGTCTGAACCGGGTGAGGACCGCGACACCGAGGGTCAGCCCGCGGGCCTGGATCGGCACGGACATCGTGGAGTGGATGCCGTAGGCCTTGACCCGCTCGGCGCGCGCCTTGTGCCAGCTGAGCCACTGGTCGAGCGCGCCCGAGGAGATGGAGGCGACGATCGTGCGGCCCGCCACCAGGGAGTCGGCCTGGGGCGAGCCGGCGGGGTAGTGCTCCTGCTGCCCGGGCTTGAGGACGGCCTCGGGCGTGCCGGGATTGACCGAGAGGTGCGCGGCGCGGCGCAGGCCGATCGGGGCGGTCAGCCGCAGCGGGGGCTCGCCGCCGTGCTCCTGGAGGTCCAGCAGGTCGATGCTGACCAGGTCGGCCATCGCGGGCACGAGGACGTCCGCGAGCTCCTGAGCGGTACGGGTGACGTCGAGCGTGGAGCCGATGCGCACACTCGCCTCGTTGACCAGCTGCAGCCGTTCCCGGGCGAGGTAGTTGTCGGTGAAGTCGTGCGCGGCCAGGCACACGCCCCGCACCCGTCCCTCGGCGTCCGTGACCGGCGCCATCCGGGCCAGCCAGGCGTGCGCGTTGTCCTCGCCGCCGGTGCGCATGTACGTCTGGACGTCCAGCGGGCGCCCCGAGGTGAGCACGTGCACCATGTGCGCCTCGAGCTCCTCGCTCTGCGGCTTGCCGCCGATCTCGGACAGGCGCAGCCCCCGCACGCGCTCCTCGGGCAGCCCGATCACCTCGGCCATGGCGTCGTTGACCCGTCTCAGCCGCAGGCGCTCGTCGTACACGGCGACCGCGCAGGGCGACTGGGTGAGCACCGCCGTGGCCAGCGGATCGTCGGGGGAGTGCGGCCCGGCGCCGTCCAGCGGAGTGACGAGAAGCCACCGGCCGGGAGCGTCGTCGCGCGGCGGCCGGTGGTGGGCGAGCAGCCAGACGGACACTTCGTGGCCGTCCCGGTGACGCAGCGCGACGGTGCCGTCCCAGCGGGGCCCGGCGGGCGCGAGGACGTCGCCGTCGACCAGCAGATTCCGGCCGGGGCGGCCGACGACCTCCAGCACCGGCCAGCCCAGCAGCAGCTCCGCACCGGCGTTCCACTCGAGAAGTGTGCCGGATTCGTCGATGACAGCCCGCGCCGTCGCGGCATCGTCGAACGGATACTCCGGGCTCATCGTCGCCACTCCATCGCGAACACTCACAGTGAACCGCCGGGTCACATGAGTTCCAGCCTAGACCGTCGGCGTCCTGCACGGACGCGAACCCCCGGGGGCGCGCAGGGGCACGGTCAAGGTGGATTTCCGGCCGTTGTGACCCGTGGGGCAGAAGAGCACTCCCGCGCCCTTGACTGCCCCAAGTGGCAGCGCGTCAGAATCTGTTTGTTAACGATCAGTTGTGAGTACTTCTGGGCCCTGATGAGGGGGAGCCGCCATGACAGTGACTCGAAGATCGGTTCTGATCGCCTCCGCCGCCGCGCCCGCGGCCGGAGCACTTGTGGGGACGCCGGTGGCACGGGCCGCCGAGGCCGTCGCGGGCGGGTCCGGCCGCCGCGGCGTCGCCCTGCGGGACGGCTGGCGTTTCGCGCTGGTCAACCCGGGCGGGATCACCGACCCGACCGGCGCGTACGCGAACGCCCCCGACCCGGGCTACGACGACTCGGCCTGGCGCGAGGTGGCGGTACCGCACGACTGGAGCATCGAGCAGACCCCCACCACCGAGCACGGCACCACCAGCGGCACCGGATTCTTCCCCGGCGGCCTCGGCTGGTACCGCCTCGCCTTCACCCTGCCGTCGGCATTGGCCGGCAAGCGGATCTCGGTGGAGTTCGACGGCGTCTACATGGATTCGTACGTCTACTGCAACGGCACCCAGGTCGGCCGGCACCCCTACGGCTACACCGGGTTCGCCTTCGACCTGACCGACCTGCTGCACACGGACGGCACCACCGAGAACGTGATCGCGGTCAAGGTGCAGAACCAACTGCCCAGCAGCCGCTGGTACTCGGGCAGCGGCATCTACCGCGAGGCCCGCCTCGTCGTCACCGAGCCGGTGCACGTGGAGCGCTGGGGCACGCACGTCACCACGCCGGACATCACCGGCGAGCGGGCCGTCGTACGGGCACGGACCTCGGTGGTGAACGAGTCCGGCGCCGCGAGCCAGGTCGAGGTCCGCTCGACGGTCAAGGACCCCGACGGGCGTACGGTGGCCCGCGCGGCCACCACGGTCGCGGTCACCGACAAGACGGCCGAGACCCATGAACTCGCCGTTCCCAGGCCCAGGTTATGGGACTTCGCGACCCCGGAGCACCGCTACACGCTGGAGACCGAACTGCGGGTCGGCGGCAAGAGCGTCGACACCTACCGCACCACCTTCGGCATCCGCACCTACCGCTTCGACCCGGACGAGGCCTTCTCCCTCAACGGCACCCACAGCAAGATCAAGGGCGTCGACCTGCACCACGACCAGGGCGCCCTCGGCGCCGCGATCAGCATCGACGCCGTGCGCCGGCAGCTGACCATCATGAAGTCGATGGGCGTCAACGCCTTCCGCACCTCCCACAACCCGCCCTCGCCGCAGATCATCCAGGTCTGCGACGAGCTGGGCATCGTGATGATGGTGGAGGCCTTCGACTGCTGGAAGACCGGCAAGACGAGGTACGACTACGGCCGCTTCTTCGACGAGTGGTGCGAGAAGGACGCCACCGAGATGGTGCTCGCGGCCCGCAACTCGCCCGCCGTGGTGCTGTGGTCCATAGGCAACGAGATCCCCGACTCCACCTCCACCGCCGGTCTCGCCATGGCCGACCGCATCATCGCCGCGATCAAGGCCGCCGACGACACCCGTCCGCTCGTCATCGGTTCCGACAAGTACCGCAACCCGCCCGCCAAGGGCTCGGCGTCCGACCTGATGCTCGCCAAGCTGGACGGCCTCGGCCTGAACTACAACACCGCCAGGTCGGTGGACGCCCTGCACGCGGCCTATCCGCACCTGTTCCTCTTCGAGTCCGAGTCCTCCTCGGAGACCTCGACACGCTCCACCTACCAGGAGCCCGAGCACCTCAACACCGGCGAGAACCACACACCGGGCCGACGGGCCACCTCGTCGTACGACAACAACCTGGCCTCCTGGACGATGAGCGGCGAGTACGGCCACAAGAAGGACCGGGACCGCAAGTGGTTCGCGGGGCAGTTCCTCTGGTCGGGCATCGACTACATCGGGGAGCCCACCCCGTACAACGTCTTCCCGGTGAAGGCCTCCTTCTTCGGCGCGGTCGACACGGCCGGGTTCCCCAAGGACATGTACCACCTCTTCCGCAGCCAGTGGGTCGGCGAGCCCATGGTCCATCTGCTGCCCATGAGCTGGAACCACGAGGAGGGCGACACGGTCGAGGTGTGGGCGTACGCCAACGTCGGCACCGTCGAGCTCTTCCTCAACGGAAAGTCCCTCGGCACGGGGACGTTCGACACGAAGAAGACCACGGACGGCCGTACGTACCTGGAGACCACGGAGGCGACCGGCGACGACAAGACCTTCACCACCGGCCCCTACCCCGGCAGTTACACCAGCCCGAACGGCAGCGCGGGCAAGCTCCACCTGACCTGGAAAGTGCCGTACGAGCCGGGCGAGTTGAAGGCGGTGGCCAGGAGCGACGGAAAGGTGGTCGCCACCGATGTGCTGCGCACGGCGGGTGAGCCGCATGCCGTACGGCTCACGGCCGACCGCAAGTCGCTCGCCGCGGACGGGCGTTCGCTGGTGTTCGTGACCGCCGACGTCGTCGACGCCCACGGGGTGGTGTGCCCCGACGCCGAGGACCTGATCACCTTCGACGTCAAGGGCGGCTCCCTCGCCGGGCTCGACAACGGCCGCGAGGAGAGCGCCGAGCGCTACCAGGCCAGTACGCGCACCGCCTTCCACGGCAAGGCCCTCGCCATCGTGCGCTCCGGCACCAAGGCGGGCACCTTGAAGGTGACCGCACGGGCGGAGGGCCTGCGGGCGGGCACGGCGACTGTGCGTACGACACACGCCCGGTCGGCGGCGACCACTCCGGCGGCGGCCTTCGAGCCCGACCATCCGGCGGCCCGCAACTACCCGTACGCGGACGCCAGTTACTCCGGACGTCCGGACACCCTCCCGGCCGCGATGCTCGACGGCGACGCGGCCACCGGCTGGTCCAACGCCTTCGCCAAGTCGGCCACGGCCCTGCTGCCCGCCTTCAACGGCGCCCGGCCGTCGGACTGGGTCTCCGTGGACTTCGGGCGGGCCCGGAGCCTCGACCGGGTGGAGGTCTCCTTCACCGTGGACGCGACGCACAGCCTGCCCGCGTCGGTCGCGGCGGCGGTGTGGGACGGCCACCGGTATGTGCCGGTCACCGGAGCCGCGGTCGACTGGGCCACCGCCTCGGACACGCCGACGGTCGTCACCTTCGACGCCGTGCGCGGCTCCCGGCTCCGGCTCACCCTGACCAGCGCCCACCCGGGCCAGGCGGTCGGGGCGGTGCGGATCAGCCGACTGGAGGCACCGGCCGGCTGACGGACGCGGACCTGAGGGGCTCGGGCCGGGGGGCGACCGGTTCGAGCCCCAAGTCCGGTTCGACTCCTCGTACCGGCGACTTGCCCATGGCTTGACGATCCGTTCCATGAGTGTTCAATCCGCCGTCTGTGTATGGGATGTGTGTCCTCCCTAGGGTCCCTTGGGGTTTACGGGAAGAAGGGGCTTCATGGACGCACTCCACGCAGTCCGCGCCCGCGGGATCGCCAAGTACTTCGGCGACGTCGTCGCCCTCGACGGCGTCGACCTGGATGTGACGCAAGGTCAGATCCATGGCTTGGTCGGACCGAACGGCGCCGGCAAGACGACACTGCTCGGTCTCCTGCTCGGCCTGGCCGTCGCCGACGGCGGCCGGCTCGAGATCCTGGGGACGCCGGTCGAGCGGGCGCTCGCGGTTCCCGACGGTGTCGCCGGCTTCGTGGACGGACCCGGGCTCTACCCCTCCCTCACCGCCCGCCAGAACCTGGCCGCGCTGGCCCAACTCCGCGGCCACGACGCACGCACGGCGGGCATCGACGAGGTGCTCGACCAGGTCGGGCTCACCGATATCGCCGACGACAGGGCCCGCGGCTTCTCGCTCGGCATGCGTCAGCGGCTCGGGCTCGCCGCCGCCCTGCTCGTCCGACCCCGGCTGCTCGTGCTCGACGAACCCTCCAACGGCCTCGACCCGGCCGGCAAAAGACATGTGCACGGTGTCCTCACCCGGCTCGCCGCGGACGGAACGAGCGTCGTGGTCTCGAGCCACCGTATGGACGACGTCGAGGCGCTGTGCTCCGAGGTCACCATCCTCGCCACCGGACGGGTCGTCTTCTCCGGCCCGCTGAACAAACTGGCCGCCGAGAACAGCGAACTCGACTACCGGGTACGCACCTCCGACCCGCGGGCCGCGCACCGGCTGGCCGCCGACACGGCCGGGATCCGGGTCCTCGACGGCGCCGGGGTACGGCCGGACGCCGAGGTGCTCGTCGTGCGCGCGCTGGTGCCCGCCCTCGACGAACTGGTGGCCGGACTCGTGAAGTCGGGCGTCGCGGTACGCGAACTCGCCCCGGTGGTGTCGCCGCTGGAGGCCGCGTTCCTCGCCCTCACCGAGCAGCAGGAGGCCGGCCGATGACCGCGACCAATGCGGGGCAGCAGGAGGCCGAGCCGCTGACCGCGCTCGTCGCCGACGACAGCGTTGCCATCGCCCGCCGGGCCCCTCTGGCGCGCGGCTACCGCTTCGAACTGGTCAAGCTCGTCTCCCAGTGGCGCGTCCGCCTGCTGGTCCTCGCCTGCTGGATCGCGCCCGCGCTCTTCGTCGCCGGGGTGAGCCGACAGAGCACACTCCCGAGCGACACGCTCTTCGGCCGCTGGATGCACGCCACCGGCTGGGCCGGGCCGCTGGTGATGCTCGGCTTCGCGGGCACCTGGGCGCTGCCGCTGCTGACCTCGCTGGTCGCCGGCGACGTGTTCGCCGCCGAGGACCGGCTCGGCACCTGGCGGCACCTGCTGGTGGCAGTCCGGTCGCCGAGGCGGATCTTCGTGGCGAAGTCACTGGCCAGCCTCACCGTCATCCTGCTGCTGGTGGCCGGACTGGCCTGTTCCAGCGCGGCCGGCGGGCTCGTGTCGGTCGGCAACCAGCCGCTGGTCGGCCTCGACGGCCACCTCCTGGCGCCCGGTGACGCCGCCGGCCGGGTCCTGCTCGCCTGGGTCTGCGCCCTCGCCCCGACCCTGGCCCTCGCCGCGATCGGACTGCTCGGCTCCGTCGCGCTGGGCCGGTCCCCGATGGGTCTGCTGCTGCCCCCGCTCGTCGCGCTCGGCATGCAGGTCGCCCAGATGCTGCCGCTGCCCGTCGCCGTACGACTCGCCCTGCCCGGCTACGCCTTCATCGCCTGGAACGGCCTGTTCACCACCCCCACGCAACTCGGCCCGCTCCTCATCGGCATCGCGGTCAGCCTCGTGTGGGCGGTGCTCGCGACCGCGCTGGCCTATTTCCTGTTCGTACGGCGGGACTTCACCAACCCGGCCTACGACGGCTCCGGGCGCCGCGCGGTCACCGTCGGCCTGATCCCGCTCGCCGCACTGACCGCGCTCACGGTCGCGGTGATCGCCGTGGCGACCCCGGCCATGGGCTCCGGCATCAAGCAGGACAAGGTCCAGCACTCCCTCGCCACGGCCTTCGCCCACCTCTACCGCCTGCAGACCGAGCAACTCCACCGCCCCGCCGTGACCGAGGCACAGCTGCGGGCCACGGCGGCGTGCACCAAGAGCGACGGCCAGGGCGCCCAGCAGGGTGCGGGCAACGACTGGCGGTGCGTCGTCACCTGGCATCTCCCGAGCAGTGCGGTGGCGGGACAGGCCATCTATCAGCTCGACGTCGGCTCGGACGGGCGGTTCGTGGCCGATGGCGACGGACCGAAGGAAGTCAACGGTTACTTCCTGGTCCGGACTTCGACCGGGGACGCCCCGAACCCCCTTTGGCAGTTCGACGGCAACGTCGAGCTGCTCGACACCACCTCGAAGGGATAAGTCCATGCAGGTGACACGGCAGCGCCGGGTGAACGAGAAGGAGCAGGTCAACCTCTTCGGCAGACGCGTCGGCCGTCGCGCTCTGCTGGTCACGGCGGGCATCGCGGTCGCCCTCGGTGTGACGGGCACCGCGGTCGCCTCGACGTGGCAGTTCGGCACCCAGCAGGTCGCCCAGGAGACCTCCAACGGCCAGGTCATCTCCAGCGACCAGTACATCAAGCCGTACGGCAGCCGCAGCGTCATCAACGACGGCAAGATCATGTCGTCGACGGTCAGCCCGGACGGCAGCCACCTCGCGGCCTCGGTCGCCGACGGCGACGCGTCGCTGGTGATCATGGACCTCGCGACCGGGCAGGTGAAGCAGAAGGTCGGCACCAACGCTGCCGACGACCTGCGGATCAAGACCGGTTCCGTCGGCCAGGAGGGCCCGACCTACTCGCCCGACGGCTCCCAGTTGTGGCTCGGCCAGACCGACGGCTACACCAAGTTCACCGTGGGCGCGGACGGCACCCTCTCCAACCCGGTGGCCGTCCCGATCCCGGCCGACGGCACCAAGCACGCGCTCGTGGGTGCTGCGGTGTTCTCGGCCGACGGCTCCACCGTGTACTCCGCGGTCAACGGGCAGAACCGGGTGGTCGCCCTCGACGCGGCGACCGGAACCGTCAAGCAGAGCTGGACAGTTGGCACCGCCCCTCGCGGCATCGCCCTGGTCGGCGACAAGCTCTACGTCAGCAACGAGGGCGGGCGCCCGGCCAAGGCCGGCGACACCACCATGAACTCCTACGGCACCGACGTCCCGGCCAACCCGGACACCGGCGCCGCCACCAGCGGCACGGTCAGCGTCATCGACACGGCGGACCCGTCCGCCGCCGTCGGCAGCATCGACGTAGGTCTGCACCCGACCGCGGTGTACGCCAAGAAGGGCGCGGTGTTCGTCACCAACACCGCCGACAACAGCGTCTCGGTCATCAACACGGCCAAGGACAAGGTCGTACAGACCATCGCCACCCAGCCGTGGCCCGAGGCCTCCGTCGGCTACGAGCCCAACGCCGTGACGCTCACCGACGACAACCGTCTGCTGGTGACCCTCGGCCGCGCCAACGCGGTCGCCGTCTACCGCTACACCTCCCCGCAGCAGCCGGCCCGCTACATCGGCCTGCTCCCCACGGACTACTTTCCCTCGGGCATCGCCACCGTCGGTAAGAACGTCGTCGTCTCCAACACCCGCGGCATCGACGCCCGCCGCCCCACCACCGCCGGCGGCCACAACACCCACGACACGACCTCGAGCCTGACGCAGTTCACGCTGCCGGACGACAGTGTCGTCAGGTCCCAGACGGCCAAGGTCTTCAAGCAGAACGGCTGGACGCCCGGCTCGGTCACGACGGCCAAGGGCAACAGTCACGCGAAGGCGCTGCCGGTCCCGGTGCGGCTCGGCGACCCCTCGACGATCAAGCACGTCTTCCTGCTCGTCAAGGAGAACCGGACCTACGACCAGGTCTTCGGCGACATGCCGCAGGGCGACGGCGACTCGTCGGTCACGACCTTCGGCGAGAACGTGACGCCCAACCAGCACGCGCTGGCCGAGCAGTTCGGGCTCTACGACAACTTCTACGACGTCGGCACCAACTCCGCCGAGGGCCACAACTGGCTGATGCAGTCGGACAATCCGGAGTACACCGAGTCCTCGGCCGGTGAGTACCAGCGCAGTTACGACACCGAGAACGACGTGCTGGGCCACCAGAAGACCGGCTTCATCTGGACCGGAGCGCAGGCGGCCGGCAAGTCCGTCAAGGACTTCGGCGAGTTCCAGTCCTTCGAGAGCAAGCCGGCCGGCGCGACCTGGCAGAACCTGTACTGCGACAGCAAGAACATGGCCGCGACCGGCGCGCAGACCCAGTACCCCATCCAGACCGGCTCGGCGATCCCGTCCCTCAACAAGGTGTCGGTGCAGGGCTTCCCGATGTTCGACCTCGATGTGCCGGACATCTACAAGGAACAGATCTGGCAGCAGGACTTCGAGAAGAACGGCCCGGCGAACCTGAACATGTTCTGGTTCTCCAACGACCACACCGGCGGCCCGGCGAACGCGGCCGCCGAGGTCGCCGACAACGACCTCGCGGTCGGCCGGATGGTCGACGAGATCTCGCACAGCAAGTACTGGAAGGACTCGGCGATCTTCGTCGTCGAGGACGACTCCCAGAACGGCCTCGACCATGTCGACGGCCACCGCGCCCCGGTCCAGATCATCAGCCCGTACGCCAGGCACGACACCGTCGACAACCACTACTACTCGCAGATCACGATGGTCCGCACCATCGAGCAGATCCTCGGGGTCCACCCGATGAACCAGCTCGACAGCGCGGCCACCCCCATGTACGGCGCGTTCTCCCTGAAGCCGGACGAGACGCCGTTCACGGCGCAGCCCAACCGCACCTCGCTGACGCTCGGTGTGAGCCCGCAGCCCTCCTGCGGCTCGGACACCCCGGCGCCGCAGGACAAGAAGGCCGCGGCCGCGCCGACGTCCACCGCGGTCCCGGAGGCCCAGCAGAACCTCGCGGCAGAGTGGAAGACCTGGGCCTCGCACCAGCGGCTGACCGGCCCGCACGCGGTGCCCGACTACGCCAACCCCGAGCAGATGAACCGCTACACCTGGTACCAGACGCACAACTTCAGCAAGCCGTACCCCGGGGACAAGAAGGTGTACGCGCCCAAGGACGTGCCGGGCGCCTACATCCCGTCGCCGGACTCCGACGGCTGACCTGACCTGATTCCACCAACGGGTCCCTGGCCGGTGCCACCACCGGCCGGGGACCCCTTTTGTTCCACCCGACCCCGGCCGCGCCGTCTACCCACTGTTCCTGTCCGAACCGTTGACGGACTGTCATGGCGCGAACAAGCATGAGCTGCGTCCGCATCTGGGAGCGCTCCCACCGTGTTGGGCAGCGTCACCCGTACCTCCGCCCGAGGAGCCCAGACGTGAAACGACGCAGAACCGTCCTGCTGACCCTGACGGCCCTGTTGGGGGCCGCCCTCACCGCGCTGCCGGCCGGCCCGGCCACCGCCGACGAGGTCGAGCAGCTCAAGAACGGCACCTTCGACACCACCACCGACCCCTGGTGGACGACCGCCAATGTCACCACGGGCCTGTCCGACGGGCAGCTCTGCGCCGCCGTACCGGGCGGCACCACCAACCGCTGGGACGCGGCCGTCGGCCAGAACGACGTCACCCTGGTGAAGGGGGAGTCCTACAAGTTCAGCTTCAAGGCGTCCGGTTCGCCCGAAGGGCATGTCGTACGGGCCGTCGTGGGGCTCCAAGTGGCGCCGTACGACACCTACTTCGAGGTGAGCCCGCAGCTGAGCGTCTCCGGGAACACGTACTCCTACACGTTCACCTCGCCCGTCGACACCACCCAGGGCCAGGTCGCCTTCCAGGCCGGCGGCAGCGCGGACGCCTGGCGGTTCTGCATGGACGACGCCTCGCTGCTGGGCGGTGTCCCGCCGGAGGTGTACGAGCCGGACACCGGGCCGCGGGTGCGGGTCAACCAGGTCGCCTATCTGCCCTCCGGCCCGAAGAACGCCACGCTGGTCACCGACGCCACCGCCAAGTTGCCCTGGCAGCTGAGGAATTCGGGCGGCGCGACGGTCGCCCACGGCTGGACCGTGCCGCGCGGGGTCGACGTCTCCTCGGGGCAGAACGTCCACTCGGTCGACTTCGGTGCCTTCCGCAAGCCGGGCAGGGGCTTCACGCTGGTCGCCGACGGGGAGAGCAGCCGGCCGTTCGACATCGGCACGAGCGCCTACGAGCAACTGCGGCTCGACTCGGTGAAGTACTACTACACGCAGCGCAGCGGCATCGCGATCCGCGACGACCTGCGGCCCGGGTACGGCCGCGCCGCCGGGCACCTCAACGTGGCGCCGAACCAGGGCGATGCCAACGTCCCCTGCCAGCCCGGCGTGTGCGACTACACCCTGGACGTCACCGGCGGCTGGTACGACGCGGGCGACCACGGCAAGTACGTCGTCAACGGCGGCATCGCCACCTGGGAGGTGCTGAGCACCTACGAGCGCGAACTGCTCGCCCGCACCGGGGAGTCGGAGAAGCTGCGCGACGGCACCCTGGCCATCCCGGAGAGCGGCAACAAGATGCCCGACATCCTCGACGAGGCCCGCTGGGAGCTGGAGTTCCTGCTGAAGATGCAGGTGCCGGACGGGCAGCCGCTGGCCGGCATGGCCCACCACAAGATCCACGACGAGCAGTGGACCGGCCTGCCCCTGCTGCCCAGCGACGACCCCCAGAAGCGCGAACTGCACCCGCCGTCCACCCAGGCGACCCTCAACCTGGCGGCGACCGCGGCCCAGGCGGCCCGCCTGTACCGGCCCTACGACCGTGCCTTCGCGGCCAAGGCGCTCACGGCCGCCCGCAAGGCCTGGACGGCCGCCCTCGCCCACCCCGAGATGTACGCCTCTGCCGCTGACGGCACCGGAGGCGGCACCTACGACGACACCAACGCGACCGACGAGTTCTACTGGGCGGCGGCGGAGCTGTATCTCACCACCGGGGAGAAGCAGTTCGCGGACTACGTCCTCAACTCCCCTGTGAACACGGCCGACATATTCGGCAGTCTCGGATTCGACTGGGGAAGGACCGCCGCGGCGGGCCGCCTCGACCTGGCCACCGTGCCTAGCCGGCTGCCCGGCCGGGACAGCCTGCGCCACTCGGTCGTCAAGGGCGCCGACCGCTACCTGGCCACACTGCAGGCACAGCCCTACGGTATGCCGTACGCGCCCGCCGACAACGTCTACGACTGGGGCTCCAGCCACCAGATCCTCAACAACGCGGTCGTCCTCGCGACGGCGTACGACATCACGGGCGCCTCGAAGTACCGGGACGGCGCGGTGCAGAGCATGGACTACATCCTCGGCCGCAACGCGCTGAACATCTCCTATGTGACCGGCTACGGCGAGGTCAACTCGCACAACCAGCACAGCCGTTGGTACGCCCACGAGCTCGACCCGAACCTCCCCAATCCGCCGAGCGGCACACTGGCGGGCGGGCCGAACTCCTCCATCCAGGACCCCTACGCACAGAGCAAACTCCAGGGCTGCGTCGGCCAGTTCTGCTACATCGACGACATCCAGTCCTGGTCGACCAACGAGACCGCGATCAACTGGAACGCGGCCCTGGCCCGGATGTCGTCCTTCGTGGCCGATCAGGGCTGAGGGCCCCTACGCTCCGGCCCACCTGCGCAGCAGCGCCTCGCGCTCCTCGCGGCGCGGGGTGCCGTCCGCGGCGTGATCGCGGCCCCAGGCGAGCAGCTCACCGATCGTCGAGACACGGTCGGTGAGCCGTTCCAGAACAGCGCGGGAGAGGTCGTACTCGACCGGCGTGTAGATGCCGCCGACGGCAGGGGAGTAGACGCTCACCTCCTCGGTGCCGTCGACGGTGTCCACCCGCACGGTGAAGGCCGGCGGAAGTACGCCGTCACCGGTCACCAGCACGACCACCGAGTCCAGGGCCATGGAGGCCAGCCGCCGTCCGGCGGAGCGCACGGCCACGTCGGCGGCCTCGATCCGCCGCACCTTCTCCCAGCTCCAGGACGAGCCATGCTCGAGCCCTAGAGTCTCGACGCCGTCCCCCGTCAGCCTGACGCCGGACGCGGTACCGACGGCCTCGGCTCCCACGTACACACAGTCATCAGTGAACCAGAACAGCCCGACCATGGTCATCGGTGCCTCCCCCAAACGGTGCCGACGGGCGAACGCCGGTACGCCGCCCGGGTGTCGGTGTGTGAGACGGCCCGGACCCGGTGGCGGTTGCACCCCCTCGCCGCGTCACTTCTGCTCGTGCTCCACGAGTTCCCGGGGCCGGTCGTGCGCGGTCAGGGTGTGCAATTCGGCCTGGCTGAGCGGCTGGTGCACCTCGACGTACTCGCCGTGCGGCAGCCGCTTGATCAGGCCGGTCTCCCGGCCGTGCAACACCAGTTCCCGATCCCGGAGTTGGAGGCCGAGACAGATGCGGCGGGTGACGACGAAGACGATCGCAGGCAGGACGAAGACCGCGACACGGACCGTCCAGGTGACCGTGTTGATCGACAGGTGGAGGCGGGTGGCGACGATGTCGTTGCCGCCGCCCGCCAGCAGGATCAGGTAGAGGCTGATCCAGGCCGCGCCGATCGCCGTGCGGTTCGGGCGGTTGCGGGGCCGGTCCAGGAGGTGGTGTTCGCGTTTGTCGCCCGTCACCCGGGACTCCAGGAACGGGTAGACGCCGATGAAGACCAGCAGCAGCGGGAAGACCACGATCGGTATCAGCACGCCGAGGACGAGCGTGTGGCCCCACAGCGTGATCTCCCAGCCCGGCATCACACGGACCAGGCCCTCCGCGAAGCCCAGGTACCAGTCGGGCTGGGCGCCCGTGGAGACCTGGTCGGGGCGGAAGGGGCCGTACACCCAGACCGGGTTGATCGTCGCCACGGCCGCGATCAGGCTCAGGGCGCCGAAGACCAGGAAGAAGAAGCCGCCCGCCTTCGCCAGGTACACCGGCATGAACGGGGTGCCTATGACGTTGCGTTCGGTCCGCCCCGGCCCCGCGAACTGGGTGTGCTTGTGGTACACGACCAGGACGAGGTGCGCCACGACGAGCGCGGCCATGATGCCGGGGATCACCAGGATGTGCAGCGAGTAGAAGCGAGCCACGATGTCGTGGCCGGGGAACTCGCCGCCGAACAGGAACATCGAGAGGTACGTTCCGACGATCGGGACCGACAGCAGGGCGCCGTTGACGAAGCGCAGGCCCGTCCCCGACAGCAGGTCGTCCGGCAGCGAGTAGCCGAACAGGCCCTCGAACAGGCCGAGGAACAGCAGCGTCCAGCCGAACAGCCAGTTGATCTCACGGGGCTTGCGGAACGAACCGGTGAAGAAGTGCCGCATCATGTGCGTCACCATCCCGGCGACGAACACCAGCGCCGCCCAGTGGTGCAGCTGCCGGATCAGCAGCCCGCCGCGCACGTCGAAGCTGATGTCGAGCGTGGAGGCGTACGCCTCGGACATCCGCACGCCGTTGAGCGGGATGTAACTGCCGTGGTACGTCACCTCGTTCATCGACGGATGGAAGAACAGGGTGAGATAGACGCCGGTCAGGATCAGCACGACGAAGCTGTACAGGCAGATCTCGCCGAGCAGGAACGACCAGTGGTCGGGGAAGACCTTGCGCAGGTACTTCCTGCCGAGCGTGTGGATGCCCAGGCGGCCGTCGAGCCAGTCGGCGACACGCTCGCCCCGTCCGGGCGTCTGCGTGGCGGTCACTTCGCCTCCTCCTCGTCCTTGTGCACATGCGTGAGCTTGTCGGGATTGGTGACGATGTAGACGTCGGACACCCGGTCGCCCTCCGGCGTGAGGTCCATGACCATCACGGCGTACGGGGAGTCGCCCTCGAACAGCACGGCCGCGTCGTCGCCGTTGACGCGGCGGTAGTGCAGGTCCATGACCTGCGCGCCGCGCCGGGCCGCGTACGAGGTGATGAGGCGGGCCGCCTTGTCCCGGCCGTGCACGGGACGCAGCCCGGCCGGCCTGCGCTTGCCGCCGCCGTCCGTCCACACCGTGACGTCCGGCGCGAGGATCTCCATCAGCGCGGCGATGTCCCCGCCGAGCGCCGCCCGCACGAACCGCTCCGTCGCCTCCCGCCGCACCCGCGGATGCGCCTGGTACAGCGGCCGCCGCGCGTGCACATGGGCCCGCGCGCGATGCGCGAGCTGCCGTACGGCCGCCGGGGTGCGGTCGATGATCTCCGCGATCTCCGTGTGGGCGTACCCGAAGACCTCGTTCAGGACGAACACCGCGCGTTCCAACGGGGTCAGCGACTCCAGGACCACCAGCATCGCCAGCGAAACGGACTCGTGGCGCAGCGCCGGGTCCTCGGCGCCGACGTCGTCCGCCACCAGCGGCTCGGGCAGCCACGGGCCGACGTACGTCTCACGGCGGCGGCTGATCGCGGCCCGGCGCTGCAGCGCGTGGTTGACGGCGACACGGACCAGATATGCACGGGGGTTGGTGATCCCGCCGGTGCCGCGGCCGGTCCACGACAGCCAGGTCTCCTGCAGCACGTCCTCGGTGTCGGAGACGCTGCCGAGCATGTTGTAGACGAGGCCGAACAGCAGCTGCCGATGGTCCATGAAGACATCGGTCGCCTCGTCGGCGACAGGACTTGCCGAGCTTTCCGTCATGTGTGGGCCTCCCCGGTGCCGCGCTCAAAGCTTCGAGGCCTCCAAGGGGTGCGAATGTGACACCGGGTGGGCGAAATGTGACGTAGCTCTCAGGGAAGCGTGGTCGTGTCACACTCGTCGTCCGCGCCGGCCTCTTGAACGCGAGACCGACGCAAGGAGACGAGCAATCCGATGAGCATCGACTTCACCGCCATGTACGCATCGCACGACGCCTTCCGGCGCGACCTGGAGCGCCTCGCGCGGGCCGTCGCCGACGGCCGGGCGGACACGCCCGGGGTCCGGGACGGCTGGGAGAACTTCAAGCGCCAGCTGCACATCCACCACACCGCCGAGGACAGCGATCTGTGGCCTCGGGTGCGCGAGCGCGTCGCCGGGCGTCCCCGCGATCTCGCCCTGCTCGACGACATGGAGGCCGAGCACTCCCGTATCGACCCGCTGCTCGACGCCGTCGACACCGCACTGGCCGACCGGGCACCCGAACTGCCCGATCTCGTACGGGCGTTGACGGCAACCCTCGACGACCACCTCAAGCACGAGGAGGACAGCGCCCTGCCACTGATGCAGGAGGTCCTCACGGCGGCCGACTGGGGCGCTTTCACCGGCCGCATGCGCGAGGTCCAAGGCCTGCGCGGTGCCTCGGTGTTCGTGCCGTGGATCGTCGACGGCGCCCCGGCGGCGGACCGTGCGGCTTTCCTGGGCGCCATGCCGCCGCCCGTCCGTGTCCTCAACCGCCTGTTCTGGCAGGCGAGTTACCGCCGCCGGGGAATCTGGGCGGGCGCCTAGGACGCGTCGTGGAAGACGATGCCCAGCGCATGCCTGCGGCCGGAGCGCACGGTGCTCACCCCGTGCCGCATCGCTCCGTCCGACCAGCCGCGCCTGGTGCGCACCGGCCGGTCCCGGGTGGTGAACACCAGGCCGTGGCCCTGCCGCAGCGCGGTCGCGGTGCCCCGGGACTGGGCCCTGGGCCGCTGCTCGACCATCAGGAACTCGCCGCCGGTGTAGTCGCTGCCGTACTCGTCGAGGCCCACGACCACCTGGAGCGGGAAGACCATGTTGCCGAACACGTCGCGGTGCAGGGCGTTCCAGTCGCCCTCGGTGTAGTGCAGCAGGATCTGCGCCGAGCGGTCCTGCCCGGCCGCATGACACCGCTCCAGCCACTCCTCCAGGGAGTCCGGCCAGGGCGCCGGACGGCCGAGCCGGGCCGCCCAGTCGCGGGCGACCGGCAGCAGGCGCGGATACAGGGCGGCGCGCAGGGCGGCCACCGGGGCCGGCAGATCGTGGGTGAAGTACCGGTACTCGCCGGATCCGAAGCGGTGCCGTGCCATGTCCACCGTGGTCCGGAACAGCTCCGGCTTCTCGTACAGCGCGGCCAGGTCGCGGCACTCGGCGGGTGTCAGCAGCCGCCCCGTCGGCGCGCTGCCGAGCAGGTCCAGCTCGGCGGCGAGCGCCGGCCAGTCGGTCTCGGCGACCCGCTTGCGGGCCTGGGCGGAGGTGAGAGTCACGACGGCTCCCTCACACCAGCATCGGCTGCAGCGCACCCTCGTGCGTGAGCAGCCGTACCTTGCGCTCGACACCGCCCGCGTACCCGCGCATCGAACCGTCGGCGCCGATCACGCGGTGGCACGGGCGGACGATCAGCAGCGGGTTGGCGCCGATCGCCGCACCCACGGCCCGGATCTCGGCGCGCGGCACGTCCAGCCGCCGGGCGAGTTCCCCGTACGTCGTCGTGCTGCCGTACGGGATCTCGTCGAGCGCCCGCCATACGCGCTGCTGGAACTCCGTCCCGTCCGGGGCGAGTTCGAGCTCGAAGCGGGTGGGCCGGCCCGCGAAGTAGGCGGACAGCTGGCGGGCCGCCGCGGTGAACGCCTCGTCGTCGCGGCGCCATTCGGGACGGACGATTGGCGCGTTGCGCTGCGCCGGCATGGAGAGCGAGGTGAGCATCGTCCCCTCGCCCACCAGAAGCAGTTCGCCGGCAGGGCTGTTGATCTTCGTGTACGTCGTCATGGCTCAAGTCTGCTGCGCCGCGGCGGCCGGAACCGGCGGGAATCGGACATGGTCCTCGGCCCGGGCGAGCGCTGGCCGGTACCGTAGAAAAGCTGCTGTGACCAGCAGGTATTTACGAGTAAGTACCTCGGCGGTACCGTGAAGGCATGCCAGCTCTGAATGTGGAGTTCAGCGACCGCGAGCTCGAGGACCTGCGGCAGATCGCCAAGGAACGCGGTACGTCGATGAAGGCGCTCGTGCGCGAGGCCGCGGCGGCCGACATAGCCCGGCACCGTGCGCTGCAGGAGGGCGCGGAGGCGTTCCGCCGCTTCTTCGCGTCCCACGCCGACGAGTTCGCGGCCGCCTTCCCCGAGGACGAACCAGCACACGGCGCCGAGGGGCGGGTCGCCTGACCGATGGCACCCGTCATCCATATCGACGTGCCCTGGCTGCTGCAGCGCCACGAAGAGGTCCTGCCGGAGCAGCCCACCATCAACGACTTCTCGGCGCTGGTCGCCGCCGTAGCCCGCCATCGCGTGGACCCGCCCCGCCTGGGCGTGGACTCCGACCCGGCCTGGCGGGCCGCCGCCCTGCTGCACACCCTCGCCCTGCTCAAGCCCCTGCCGGCGGCCAACGCCCGGTTCGCCTGCGCGACCGCCATGGCGTACATGTTCGTCAGCGACGTCGGCATCGACCCGCCCTACGGCGCCCTCGTCGACCTCGCCCGCGACCTGATCTCCGGCAAGACCGACGTCTACGGCGCCGCCGACCGGCTGCGCTCCTGGCAGATCTGAGAGCCCTCGTCTCCGGTGCTCGCCGACCCGCCCTCGGGGCCGCCGACCGAGGGCGGGAGGAACAAGGTCGGCGGCCCGTGAGGCGCAGGAGAGCCGCCGTCCTGCGCGTGGCCTCCGAGAAGGGCCGGTACCCAGTGCACTACGGGGTGGTGCACGCCGGGAGCGTGCGCGGTGCTCCGGCGCGTGCGCCTGTTTCACACGGGGCGCATGGAATGGCGAAAGGTCCTGCGGGTGAGGCGAGTTGCCGGCGTTTCTGACCAAGTTTCAAAGAGGCGGATGTTGCCCAAGTGCCTTGTTGGTCATGAGTGTGTTGTGCAAGGGTGAACTACCCGTGCGGGGGGTGTAATGGCCGGGTGTCGTTCGCCCTATGGGGATCCGGGTCGGATGGACGTACCTGAATTCACGCCCTCCTGATTTGTGCCATGTGCGTGGGAAGGAATCCGCTCAGTGCCCACCCCCCACCCCCCTCGTCCTCCTTACCCGCCGCCCGGCGGGGTTCCCGGAGAATCCGACGAGAACGTCGCCGCCCGGCTCCGGGGTCGTCCCGACGGCGAGATCGCTCATTCCGTCGCGCTGCTCATGGCGCGGCACTGGCAGCCGGCCCGCGACTACGCGGGCATCTGCCTCGCCTCCCCGGCCGACGTCGCCTCCATGGTGACGGCGGCCGCGTTCCACCAGGTCCTCGACCGGCTGGCGCTGGGCGAGCCGGCCCTCGCGCTGCGGCCCCGGCTCCTGGTGGCCGTCCGGGAGACGGTCCGGGTGTGGTCCGCGGAGGACCGAATATCGAGTGTTCTGCCGGAGCTGGAGAAACCCTCCGGCGGCCGCGGTATGCGTACGGCGAAGTCCATGACGCCCGAAAACCGCAAGCTGGCCGAGCGTTCATTCCAGGGCCTTCCCGGACTTGCGCGGTGTTTGCTGTGGCACACCGAGGTCGAGGCGGAGTCGATATCCGTTCCCGCCGGTCTGCTCGGCATGGATACCGACACCGCGTCGGCCGCGCTCGAACAGGCGCGTGAAAAATTCCGCGAGGGTTGTGTACATGCTCATCGGGAACTCGCACCGACCAAGGATTGCCGGTTCTACAACCGCCTCCTTGATGTTCCGATTCGCCGGGGCGGGGCGCTGCTGCCGGATGTCCAGCAACATCTGGCCCAGTGCCGCTACTGCCGTTTCGCCGCCGAACAACTGAGCCATTTCGAGGGCGGGTTGGGGATGCTCCTCGCCGAAGCGGTGCTCGGCTGGGGCGCCCGCCGCTATCTCGAATCCCGCCCGGGCCGTGCGAGCGGGCCGACGCGCACCCGGAGCTCCTCCCGGCACGGCGGCGGCCGCCCGCGCATCCTGCCCCGCATTGCCCTGCCCGGCCGCCGGCCGCCGGGGGCGCCGCGGAACTCGCGGGCGCTGCTGACCGGGGTGGGCGTCGCCTCCGCCGGGCTGATCGCCACGTTCGTCGTCGCCGGCCTGTGGTCCCAGGACGACGGCGTCGACCCGGCCGCCTCGACCAGCGCGAGTGACGGCGCGACACCGGGCGTCGGCTCCCAGTCCTCGCCCGGTACCGCCCAACTCCCCAGGGCGCCCGGGCAGTCGAGGCTGCGCAACGCCGCTGCCGACCTGTGCCTCGACATCAAGGGCAAGGTGAAGGCCGGCGCCGGCACCGAACTGGCGGCATGCTCCAACTCCCGGACCCAGCAGTGGTCGTACGAGAGCGACGGGCTGGTGCGCAGCGAGGCCGACTCCGGTCTGTGCCTGGACTCGCACGTGGACGCCGGTGTGGTCGTCCTCGGCAAGTGCGCCGGGGAGAAGGCCAAGCGTGGCGACGACGTCCGCTACGACCTCACCGTGCAGGGGGAGTTGCTGCCCCGCTGGGACGAGCAGCTCGCCCTCGCTACCACCGGCGACGAGCCGGGCGCCGACATCGTCGTCAAGGTCCGCGACCGCTCCGCGGCACAGCGCTGGCTGGCCGACCCGGCCGCATCGGCCACCCCGGGCTCGCTGTCGGTCACAGGGACGGAGACCCCGGCCGCGCGTTCCGTGCGGTTGTCGGAGCAGGCAACCTGAGGCAGGGCCGGTCCGGCGGATCAGGTCGGCTGCCGAGCCGGTCCGCCGGACAGGCCATGGTTCAGCTAACGACGTCCCGCGGCTGCCCGCCCGCCAGGAAGTCCGCCACGTTCTGCACGGCGGCCAGCGCAATGCGGATCAGCGTCTCGCGGGTGACCCCGCCGACGTGCGGCGAGAGCACCACGTTCGGTGCCTTGAGCAGGCGCAGGGCCGGGGTGGGCGGCTCGGGGTCGAAGACGTCGACGCCCGCCCCGGCCAGGGTGCCCTTCTCCAGCGCGTCCGCGAGGGCGTCCTGGTCGATCATCGCGCCCCGTGCCGTGTTGATCACGAACGCCGTGGGCTTGAGCAGCGCGAGCCGCTCGGCGTTCAGCAGATTCCGGGTCTCGTCGGTGAGCGGCGCGTGCAGCGAGACGTAGTCGGCGGTGCGCAGCAGTTCGTCGAGCGGGACGTGCCGGGCTCCGCCGAACCGTGCTTCCGTCTCCTCGGGCAGCCGTCGGCGGCCGGTGTAGACGATGCTCATGTCGAAAGCGGCCGCGCGGCGGGCGACTTCCTGCCCGATCTGACCGAGTCCGACGATGCCGAGCGTCTTGCCGGACAGCTCGGTCAGGGAGCGCTGGAGGCGGGGGAGTGCCCAGTCCACCTCCACGAGCGCGGTGTGCGCGGGGATCAGCTGTTTGGCGAGCGCGAGCATGAGCGCGAAGGTCTGCTCGGCCACGTTCTGCGACTCGGCGCCGCTGGAGCCGATGTTGGCCACCTGCACCTCCTGGGCACGCGCCGCGTCCACGTCGACGTACTCGAAGCCGTGGCTCGCGCACTGCACCAGCTTCAACTCCGGTGCGGCGGCGAGGTGTTGGGCGGTCACCGGAGCGAGCGCGGTGATGATCACATGCGCCTCGCGCAGCGCGTCCCGGTTCTCGTCTGCCGCTTCCACGACGGTGACGTTGGCCTCGCCGGGGAAGAGCGTGGCGAGTCCGGCCCCTGCGGCGCGGCCGCCGACGTGCGGGGCGATGACGGCGAGAACGTTCTTCGGGGCAGTGGTCATGCTCAGTCCTCGATGAGGTCGGCGGGGCCGATCGTGGCGGGCGTGGCGTGTCCGGACAGGGCGAGGGTCAGATCGAACTCGGCCAGCAGACAGCGGATCACGTGCTCGACGCCGGCCTGTCCGTCGAGGCCGAGCCCGTAGACGTACGGCCGCCCCACGAGCACCGCCTGCGCGCCGAGCGCGAGCGCCTTGAAGACGTCGGCGCCGGTGCGGACACCGCTGTCGAACAGCACGGTCAGCCGGTCGCCGACCGCCTCGGCGACGCGGGGGAGTGCGTCCGCGGCGCCCACGGAACCGGCCACCTGACGGCCGCCGTGATTGGAGACGACCACGCCGTCCATCCCGGCGTCGGCGGCGAGGCGGGCGTCGTCAGGGTGCTGGATGCCCTTCAGGACGATCGGGCCGTCCCAGTTCTCCCGCAGGAACGCCAGGTCCGGCCAGGTCTTCGCGGGGTCCGCGAACATGCCGAGGAAGTGCATCACCGCGGCGTTCGGGTCCTCGGCCGCCGGCTTGGCGAGGCCCGCCTGGAAGGCCGGGTCGGAGAGATAGTTGGCGGTGCCCACACCGTGCAGGAACGGCAGATAGGCCTGGTCGAGATCGCGCGGCCGCCAGGCGAGCATCGGCGTGTCGAGCGTGACGACCAGCGCCGTGAACCCGGCCGCCTTCGCCCGGTTGAGGAAGCTCCGGGCCACCTCGACGTCCTTCGGCCAGTACAGCTGGAACCAGCGCTCGGCGTCCCCCATCGCCTGGGCGACCTGCTCCATCGGCGTGCTGGAGGCCGAGGACAGGAGGTACGGCACGCCCTGCGCGGCGGCGGCCCGGGCGGCCGCGGACTCGGCGTCCGGGTGCATGATCGACAGCACGCCGACTGGCGCCAGGCCCAGCGGGGCGGGCAGCGCGCGGCCCAGTACCTGGACCGACAGGTCCCGCTCGTGCACGCCCCGCAGCATCCGCGGCACGATCCGGCGCCGCTCGAGCGCCGCCCGGTTCGCGCGTGCGGTGCTGCCGTCGCCCGCGCTGCCCGTCACATAGCCGACCGGGCCGGCGCCGAGGCGCTGCTCGGTCAGCTGCTCCAGCCGGGTCAGATCGGTGGGCAGCCGCGGTACGGCGCCCGACATCCCGTTGAGATAGATCTCGTACTGGAAGTCCGCCCAGTGCTTGGCCATGGACACGCCCCGCCTCTCGTCGCTGAGAACGCCCCTGCAGGCCGACCATACCGGCGGGTAGGTCAAGGAGGAGTCAGCGGGATCCCACCGACTCGCGCAGGACACGGGCCAGTTCGCGCGGCTGCGAGAACATCGGCCAGTGGCCGGTGTTCAGCTCCACCAGCTGCCACAACCCGCCCTTGAGCAGCTCGGCCACGGCGGGCGGCGGCGCGTCCCCGTCCAGCAGGCACTTGACGTACGTCGCGGGCAGGTCAGCGGGCGAGCCCTTCAGCAGGGCCGGTTCGGTCAGCGTGGCCCCGGGGTGCGGGGTGCCGTCGGACACGATGCGGGCGATCTGCTCGTCGGTCAGGCCCTGCCCCGCGTAGTCGTCCGCCTCCAGCGGCGGCCAGAACCCGTCGTGGTCGTCGATCGATCTGCGCACGTGATCGCTGGGCCAGCCGGACAGGAAGGACTCCCCGTCGAAGGGCACGTTCGCGTCGACGTACACGACCCTTCCGAGCCGGTCGCCGAGCCGCTCCGCCGCCTGTCCGACCGGGATGCCGGAGTAGCTGTGCCCGACCAGCACGACCTCCCGCAGGCCGAGGCGCTCCACCTCGTCGACGATGTCCTGGACGTGCGTCTGCTGCACCGCGGGCAGTGCTCTCTTCTCGGCCAGTCCGGACAGCGTCAGGGCATGGGCGTCGTCCCCGGCGGTGCGCAGTTCCGCGGCCACCTCGTCCCACGCCCACGCACCCAGCCACGCACCGGCGACCAACACGAAATGAGTCATGCCCGCAACGTAGCGGACGGGTCCGACAACGCCCCCTCGTCAACTCCCGCGCCCGGTCCCGTGATCGGCGGCACCGGCACCTCGACGGTACGGGCAAGGCGCGCACCCTCGGGCCCGTAGACCGCCCGCGGCTCCGGGAACAGCCGCAGCAGCGTCAGGAACAGCACCGCTGCCACGACCAGCGACAGCGGCAGGCTGATGTCGACGCCGTTCGCGAGATCGCCCAGCGGGCCGACGAACTGGCCGGGGATGTTGGTGAACAGCACGCCGACGACCGCGGACACCCACCACGCCGTCATGCCCCGCCAGTTCCAGCCGTGCGCGAACCAGTAACGGCCGCCGCGCTGACGGCGGTTGAAGACCTGCAGCGCGTCCGGGTCGTACCAGCCGCGCCGGGTGAAGAAGCCCAGCATCATCACGACCATCCACGGCGTGGTGCACGTGATGATCATGGTGGCGAAGGTCGAGATCGACTGCACGAGGTCCAGGCCGAACCGGCCGATGAAGATGAACGCGATCGACAGCACACCGACCAGCACGGTCGCCTGCACCCGCGACAGCCGGGGGAACACGGACGAGAAGTCGAGCCCGGTGCCGTACAGCGAGGTCGTCCCCGTCGACATGCCGCCGATCAGCGCGAGCAGACACACCGGCAGGAAGTACCAGGTCGGCGAGATCGCGAGCAGCCCGCCCACGAAGTCGGGGGCCGCCGGGTCGACGTACTTGGGCGCCTTCGCGGCGATGATGCTCGCGGTCGCCAGGCCGAAGACGAACGGCAGCAGCGTCGCGAGCTGCGACAGGAAGGCCGCACCGACCACCCGGCGGCGCGGGGTGCTCGCCGGGATGTAGCGCGACCAGTCGCCCAGGAACGCCCCGAACGACACCGGGTTCGACAGCACGATCAGCGCCGCGCCGATGAACGACGGCCAGAACAGCGACTGCGTCGCCGCGTCCGCCGACTCCGTGAAGACACCGGCGTACGACGGGTCGAAGTCGCCGCCGAAGGCGATCGCACCGAGCAGGAACAGCACCGTCGCCGAGGTCACCGCGACCTTGTTGACGAACAGCATGAACCGGAAGCCGTACACGCACACCGCGAGGACCAGTCCGGCGAACAGCGCGTACGCGACGACGTAGGAGAGGTTCGAGCGTTCCAGGCCGAACAGGCGGTGCGCGCCACCGACCAGGGCGTCGCCGGAGCTCCACACCGAGATGGAGAAGAAGGCGATCGCGGTCAGCAGCGACAGGAACGAGCCGACCACACGGCCGTGCACGCCCAGGTGCGCGGACGAGGACACCGCGTTGTTGGTGCCGTTGACCGGGCCGAACACCGCCATCGGGCACAGGATCAGCGCACCCGCCACGACCCCGAGCAAAGTGGCCGCGAGGCCCTGCCAGAAGGAGAGCCCGAACAGGATCGGGAAGGCTCCCAGGACACAGGTGGAGAAGGTGTTCGCGCCGCCGAAGGCGAGCCGGAACAGGTCGAGCGGGGTCGCGGTGCGGTCGGCGTCGGGAATCCGCTCGACGCCGTGCGCCTCGACCTCGGTCAGGGCCGGGGGCGGCGTGGCGGGGGAGGGGGCAGGACGCTCGGACGGCGAGGACTGCGGGGACTGCGAGGACACGGGGGCTCCAGCGGGGACAGGGCGGTGGAGCGCGGGGTGGCGCGGTGGCGGTGTCGACGGCCGGTCGTCGTCGCGGGGGTGTGCGGGCGGACCGGATGCCGTCCTCTTGCGGGTTTGCCGACGGTACGGCGCGGTGCAAGACCCGCACCAGAGGACGGTTCATCCATCTTTCGTGACTTGGGTGTACGAATCCTCCATCACTCCTCGTCCGTCGGGGCGTCCTCCGGCTCGGTGTCCGGGCCCTGCGCCCGCACCCGCTGGACGTGTTCGAGCGACTCCCGCAGCTCGGTGAGCCAGTCGTCGGTGTGGCGCTGGACGAGGCGCACGCACCAGGCGAGGGCGTCGCTGCGGCTGCGGGCCACACCGCCGGCGATGAGGGTGTCGAGGACCTGGCGCTCGGGCTGGCGCAGCCGGGTCATCACGGGCGCGGCGACATGCGTGAACAGGGCGCGCTCGCCGCCGCACACCACGCCCCAGGAGACCTTCCGGCGGAACCGGTGCTCGGCCTCGCGGGCCACCTCGATCCGCGCCTCCCGGGTGCGCTCCCGGAACTCCTGGACCCGGCCCTGTATCGCGGCCTCCCGCTCGGCGTCCGAGGCGCCCTCGGCGAGCCGCGGTTCGGGGATGCGGCCGATCACGGTGATCTCCTCGCGGTCCACCGTGAGTTCGACCAGCTCCTCGAAGAGGTCGTCGGGCAGTCGGCCCGCGAACCAGCCGCGCAGCTTCTCTTGTTGCTCTGTCGTAATCATGTAATGACGATTACTCGCACGTCTCATGAACACAAGGGGGTGCGGCGGAGTCAGCCGACAGCTCAACCGGAATGTTTCAGGCCTATTAACGAAGCAGGGAAAACCAGCCACTTGGCTGCTTCGAGCGATCAAGTTCCGCTCAGTTCCGGGGTTCGAGCGTTCGAACTCCGTAACTTCACGCCACTGATTCAACACACAAGGTTACTGAAACGCATGGGGTCGAGGTGTGTTTCCGCGGCGGACTCGGCAGACTCGCGCTCGCCGGTCCGGCACCAACCCGAGACGGTCCGGCAACACCCTCGAATCCTTGCGGAAGGATGCACACAATGCGGAACACCGCGCGCTGGGCAACCACCCTCGCCCTCACGGCCACCGCCGTCTGCGGACCCCTGACCGGAGCCGCCCTCGCAGGCCCGGCCAACGCCCCGGCCTCCCTCTACGCCCCCTCGGCCCTGGTGCTCACCCTCGGTCGCGGCGACAGCGCCGCCGTCGCGACCCCGCAACGCGCGGTCACCCTCAGCTGCGCCCCGACGGCCTCCGGCACGCACCCGGCGGCCGCCCTGGCCTGCGCCGAACTGCGAGGCGCCGGCGGCAACCTGGAGGCGCTGACGGCGAGAGACGACGTCTTGTGCACCAAGGAGTACGACCCCGTCGTCGTCACGGTCGACGGCGTCTGGCAGGGCAAGCGCGTCTCCTACGAGCGGACCTTCGGCAACGAGTGCGTGAAGAACTCCTACGGGATGAACGTCTTCACGTTCTGAGGGACCGGGATCGCGCGGTCCCCCGTGCGCATCTGGGCAGGCCCGCAGATGGGGAGTGCGAGCCCCTGTCGCGGGGTACCCGGCGATCTCGCACCAGGGGTCGGCAGGGCGGAGTGGGGCCGCCCGCCGACCCTTGGCATCACTGCCGCCCCTCCCCGGGAAGCTCGGGGAGGGGCGGAAAGCGGTTCAGCAATCCCGCGCCGGTCAGTAACCGGCGGATGCGCGGCCCGTCGGAGACGATCCGAAGACGACCGCCGCGCTCCCTGGCCCGCGACTCGGCCCGGCACAGGACGCGCAGGCCGGAGCAGTCGAAGAACTCGACCGACCGCAGGTCGACCAGCACGTCCGGCTGTGGCCGCGCGGTCGCCGCGTACAGGTGCTCCACCAGGAACTCCACGGTCGCCAGGTCGATCTCGCCCGCGACCTCGACCACGGTGAACCCGCCGTCGGCCCGTGTTCGCGCGTGAGCGTTCGCCGCGGGTGGTTCCGAAGCGAGGTGCTCCGCATCCGGCGTCATGTCCGCTCCACCTCGGCAAGGGGCGCATTTGATCTCGGTAGCTACCCCGGCGCGCCGGGGAACATCCCTGACGCGCCGCGCGCAAGATCTGATTCACCCGACCTGGTGAATTACGGCAGGAAGTCTTGACTTTCGTTCAGGTGGGACTTCAGGCGCGGTCGCGGTGACTCGTGTCGCACCAGGGAAAGCGGCGGCTGCGCCGGCACGTGCACAGGGCGACGCGGAAGCGGTCGGAGGCGACCGTGGTGCCGTCCTCCAGTTCCACCTCCACCGGGCCCTCCACGATCAGCGGGCCCCGGCGCTGCACCTTGATCCGGCGGGGAGTGTCAGACGGGGACTTCGGCACGGACGATCACCAGCTCTTCCCTTTCGTCGGTGGAGCCCAGCAGGCCCCGCTCGCGCAGCCAGCCCGCCCGCTCCCGCAGCACCGGACCGAACGCGATCCGGCGCCGCCGTGTCACAGCCGCCTTCAGCCCGCCGGCACGCAGGTGGCCGAGCGTCCGGTCGGGACCGCTGAGCGCGGAGTGGACCATCAGCAGGACACCGCCGGGGCGCAGCAGGTCGGGGGCCTCGCGGCAGATCCGGTCGAGGACGAGCCGGCCGTCGCCGCCCGCGTCCCAGGCCCGGGCCGCCCCGGACGGCCGGGCGCCGTCGAGCGGCGTCGGCACATAGGGCGGGTTGGAGAGGATCAGGTCGAAGGACTGGCCCCGCACCGGCGCGAACAGGTTCCCGTGCCGGATCCGCAGCGGCAGTCCGGCCATCCGGGCGTTCATGCGTGCCGCGTACACTGCGCGCCACGACACGTCCACCGCCGTCACACGGCTGCCGCGCCGTGCCGCCTGGAGCGCCAGCGTGCCGGATCCGGTGCCCACGTCGAGGACGTCCGAGCCCGGGGCGAGCGCCTCCTCGCCGAGGGCGCCGGCCAGCAGGTCGGTGTCCTCCTGCGGGGTGTACACGCCAGGCGGAGCCAGAGGATTCACCCGGCTCAGGTACCCGGGCGTTCAGGAAATATGGGAGATTTCAGAAAATTCGGGCGTTCTCAGTGATGACCTGCCCGCTCGCCAGGCGCTCAGCAGAAAGGCGGCGAAGCGGTCCTCGAGGTGGCCGGTGGCGTCGATGCCGAACACGACGTCGGGTGCCAGGTGCGGCTGCTCGGCCAGCAGACCGCCGATGACATCGTGGCGTACGACCTGTTCGTGTACGGCGTCGGCCTCGACGTGCTCGTCGTAGAAGTGCTCGGCGGCCGGCCCCGCGCCTGTGCGGCGCATGGCCTCGGCGAGCCGCCGGGAGCCGGGCGAGGAGGTGATCTCGACCGCGGCGAAGTGGCCCACCAGGGCGCCCCGCAGGGCGCGGTGCAGGCCGAACAGGGACATGAGGTTGACGGTGGCGAGGACCTCGGCGGTCGCCGCGTCCAGGTAGCGGCCGTACGTCGCGTCCAGACCGAGGTCGGTCATCAGGTCCGCGAACAGGCGCGCGTGCAGCCGGTCGGGTCGGCCGCCGCCGTACTCGTCGAACTCCACCGCCGCCATGGCCGCCTTGGCCCGGCCGGCGAGCCGGGGCAGCACCCAGGCGTGCGGGTCGGCCTCCTTGAGGTGGTAGAGGGAGCGTTGGGCGGCGTACTCGCGCAGCTGCCACAACTCGCCCTCGGCGCACAGGAAATGGGTCACGCCGGTGCCGCCGACGGGCTCGACCAGCAGCTCGGCCAGCGCGTCCTCGACGGTGTCGTGGACCGGGGTGTCCGCACGCAGCGCGACCAGGAAGCGGTGCTCCAGCGCCGCCCGGGTGCGCAGCAGGTCCGGGTCCCACTCGTGGTCCGCGGCCACGCCCGCGAAGCCGCGGTAGTGCAGCTCGTAGCAGAGGTACAGGGCGAGCTGGAGATCATCGCCGTAGGCGTCCGCGCCCGCGACGTCCTCGGGGCGCGGCAGCGGGCCGGCGCCGAGGAGGCGATCCTTCACGGCGGCCGAGATCCGGCCTCGCGGGGAGGGGAGCCGCGGGCCCTCGCGGTCGTGCGTCATGGGTGCCGGGTACCCGGGCGGCGGTGGGTCACCCGCCGTGTGACCAGCGAAATCTCGTGTGCGCTCGCCGACACCGGCTGCACGGGCCCATGCCCTGGCCGACAGTTGCGGGCGCCTCCGGACCAGGGCGTGGCCCATTCAGTTCGTCGCGGTCGCGATGTGCAGCGGCACCGGATCCGGGACCGGGTGCGACTCGTTGAGGCGGTTGACCTCCGCCCACCAGGATGCGCCGTCCTCGATGTGGCGCAGCAGGACGCCTTCGCGGATCGCCCATGGGCAGATCGTGACCGTCTTGAGGCCGATCAGCTTCATCGCCGTGTGGGCGACCACCGCGCCGGCCAGGCTCTGCTCGGCGCGCGGCGCGGAGATGCCGGGCAGCCGGGCGCGGTCGGCGGCGGGCAGGACCGACAGGCGGTCGATCGCCGCGCGCACGTCGCAGCGCGCCAACTGGCGCTCCACGAAAGGGCCGTGGCGCCCGGCCGCCGCCCCGCACAACCGCCCCAGCTGCTGGAACGTGCGCGAGGTGACCACCGCCGTGCGCGGTCCCTCCCAGCGGATCCGGGCGGCGACGTCCCGCAGTTGGTGCCGGACCTTCCGCCGCAGCGCCCGCACCTGGTCCGTCGCGGGCGGGTCCACTCCCTGGAGGAACTCATGGGTCAGCCGTGCCGCACCGAGCGGCAGCGAGGCGACGAAGTCCGGCAACCGGCCACGCCCGAAAGCCACTTCGAGGGAGCCGCCGCCGATGTCCAGCAGGGCGAGCGGACCCGACCGCCAGCCCATCCAGCGCCGCGCCCCGAGGAACGTGAGCTCGGCCTCGACCTCACCGGGCAGCGTGCACAGGCTCACCGCGGTTCGCGTCCGCACCGCGCGCAGCACCTCGAGTCGGTTCGGAGCGGCGCGCACCACGGCGGTTGCGAAGGCCAGCGGACCGGCCGCACCCCACCGGGTCGCGGTCCGGCTCGCCTCGGCGACCGCGTCGACGAGCCGCTCGATGTCCTCCTCCGGGATGCAGCTGCCCGGCTTCACGTGTTCGGACAGTCTCAGGCGCCACTTGGCGGTGTGAACCGGCAACGGCACCCCGCCCTCGGCATCCGCCACAACCAGCCGGACCGTGTTCGACCCCACATCCAGCACGCTGATTCGCATGGGCCCGTGAGTACCCAATTACGGGCAGTACAACGCCCGTCAGTCGCCGCGCCACGGGGTCAGCCGCGGCCACCAGCCCGGCACCGCCCGCCGGTAGCGGGTGTAGTCGGCACCGAACCGGCGGGTCAGTGCGGGCTCCTCGTACCCCTTCGCGAAGGCCCACATCGCGGCGCCGGCGCAGGCGCCGTAGCCGAACAGCACCGGCCGGGCGAGCAGCAGGCCCTGACCGGCGATCGCCGCGACCACGGCGATGTACATCGGATTGCGCACGTAGCGGTAGAGCCCGCCCACCACCAGGTGTTCGGGCGGCGCGACCGGCGCCGGCGTGCCCAGTCCCTCGACCACGAACCGCACATAGGCCGACAGCAGGACGACGGCCCCCGCGGCCAGCGGAACCAGACCGAGCGCACGCAACGGTGGCCACCAGTCCCCGGCCCGCCATCCGGTCAGCCACCACGGCAGCAGGACGACCACGCTGCCGGGCGCGACAAGCAGGAAGACCGTGGTCCCGAGTGCCGCCGCCTCTTTGCGCATACGGCCACCATGGCAGCGCAGAGGGGCCGCCGTCTCCCTGCGGACGGCGGCCCCTCGGACCAGTTGCGGCTCAGGCCGGAATGATCACATGCGTACGACTCGCAGCGATCACATGTGGACGACCGGTGCGGCCTCCGGGTCCTGCTCCGGCACCCCGCGGCGGAAGAGCAGGAAGGCGATCACCGCGCCGGCGGCGAACAGGCCCGCCGACCACCAGAAGGCGGTGGTGTAGCTCTCGATCGTCGCCTGCGCCTGGACCAGCTTGTTGGTGGCGTCCTTGCCGGCCAGGTAGTCGGTTGCGGCGCTCGCGGCGAGGGTGTTCAGCAGCGCCGTACCGATCGAACCACCCACCTGCTGCATGGCGTTGACCGTGGCGGAGGCGACGCCCGCGTCCTCGGCCGCCACCCCGCCGGTGGCCAGCTGCATGGCCGCCGGCATCACGAGGCCGAGGCCGACACCGGTCACGATCAGCTGCGGCAGCACCGCGCTCATGTAGCTCGAGCCGACGCCGATCCCGGTCAGCCAGGCCATGCCGGCCGCGGAGATCGCGAACCCCAGCGGGACGACGACCTTCGGCCCGATCTTCGGCACCAGGATCGTGGTGCCGACCTGCGCCGCCACCATCAGCGCGCCGACCATCGGCAGGAACGCCACACCCGTCTTCGTCGGGCTGAAGCCGAGGTTGAGCTGCAGGTAGTAGGTGAGGAACAGGAACACGCCGAACATGCCGCCGCCGGAGATCAGCACGGCCAGGAACGAGGCCGCCCGGTTGCGGTCCAGCAGGATGCGCAGCGGCAGCAGCGGGTGCGAGGCCCTGGTCTGCCACCAGGCGAAGGCCGCCAGGAGCACGCCGCCCACGGTCAGGAAGCCCCAGGTCAGGGCCGAACCCCAGTCGTGCGTCTCGGCGTTGGAGAAGCCGTAGACGAGGGAGAACAGGCCGGCGGCGACGAGCACCGTGCCCGGCACGTCCAGCTTGGAGTTCTCGGCGTCGCGGTGGTTGGTCAGCAGGAACCAGCCGCCCGCGAAGGCGACGAAGGCGATGGCGACGTTGACGTACAGCGTCCAGCGCCAGTCGAACGCGTCGGTCAGCACGCCGCCGAGCAGCAGGCCCACCGCACCACCGGCACCGGCGATGGCGCCGTAGACGCTGAACGCCTTCGCGCGTTCCTTGGCATCGGTGAACGTCGTGTTCAGCAGCGACAGCGCGGCCGGCGCGAGCAGTGCGCCGAAGGCACCCTGCAGGGCACGCGCGGTGACCAGCATGCCGAAGCCGTTCGCGGCGCCGCCGAGTGCGGAGACGGCGGCGAAGCCGACCACGCCGACGAGGAAGGCCGTCTTGCGGCCGAACAGGTCGGCTATCCGGCCGCCGAGCAGCAGCAGGGACGCGAAGGACAGCGCGTAGGCCGTGACGATCCACTGCCGGTTGCCGTCGGAGAAGCCGAGGTCGGCCTGGGCCGAGGGCAGGGCGATGTTCACGATAGTGGCGTCGAGGACCACCATCAGCTGCGCCAGGGCGACGACCGCGAGGATCCACCATCGCTTCGACGAGGCGGCGGGCGCGGCCTCGACGGCACCCGTGGAGGTGCTGTCGGTGAGGGTCTTCTGTGACATGCGAGAACCACTCCAGGGAAGTCGTTCGGGACTGTGGAACGACGAAACCTAAAACGAAACGGTTTCGTACACTAGGCAGCCTAGACCCTCCGCGAGCGAAACGGCAACGTTTCGCTTGGTGTGGTGTCCGTCTCTTATTCCTTGACTGGAATATAACCGGCGAGGCATATTGAACCCATGTCCGACGCCCCGCTCTGGACCGCTCTCGCCGATCCGCACCGGCGGGCCATCGTCGCGCTGCTCCTGGAGCGGCCGCGGCCCGTGGGGGAGATCGTGGAGGCGTGCGGTCTGAGTCAGCCGAGCACCTCCAAGCACCTGAAGGTGCTGCGGGAGGCGGGTCTGGTCCGGGTCCGGCAGGATGCGCAGCGCCGCGTCTACGCCCTCGACCCTGCCCCGATCGCCGAGCTCGACGCTTGGCTCGCCCCGTACCGCAGGCTGTGGAACCGCAGCCTGGACGCACTGGGCCGCCGCCTCGACGAGACGGCGCCGGACGATCCCGAGGAACCCACCCCGAAGGACTGATCCACCATGGCCGCTGATCTCACCGGCACATATCTGACCCTGGACGACGGCCGCCCCGCCGTCCGCTTCAGCCGCACCTACGACCATCCCGTCGAGCGCGTCTGGCAGTTCGTGACCGACGCCGACGAACTCGCCCAGTGGTTCCCGTCCCGCGCCGAGATCGACCTGCGCCCCGGCGGTGCGATCGCCTTCAGCGGCGATCCGAACATGCCGGAGTCGGCGGGCCGGGTGATCGCCGTCGACGAGCCGCGACATCTGTCCTTCAGCTGGGGCGGCGACGAGCTGCACTTCGATCTCGAGGCGCTCGACGAGAAGCGGACCCGCTTCACTCTCACCAATGTCCTCGAGGAGCAGAACACCGCCGCGCGCAACGGCGCCGGCTGGGAGGTCTGTCTGGCCGCCCTCGACGCGAAGGCCCGAGGGGAGCGCTTCGAGGGGCCGCACGCCGGTGCCGAGGCGCCCTGGAAGGAGATCTACCAGGCGTACATCGACGCCGGGATCCCCTCCGGGGCACCGGTACCGGGCATGGACTGAGTCACGCCATCTGCCGCCGCACCAGCTCGTGCAGCCGCCCGTTCGTGTCCGCGAGCAGCTGCGCGGGCGGGCCCTGCTGGGCGACCTTGCCGTCCTCCATGACGATCACGCGGTCCGCGTCCAGGACCGTCGAGAGGCGGTGGGCGATGACGATACGGGTGGCGTTGAGGGCCTTGGTGGACTCGATCACCGTGCGCTGTGTCTCGTTGTCGAGGGCGCTGGTCGCCTCGTCGAAGAAGAGGATGCGCGGCCGGCGGATCAACGCCTGGGCGATCATGAGGCGTTGACGCTGGCCGCCGGAGACGGCGCCGCTGCCCTGGACGATCGTGTGCAGGCCCATCGGCATCCGCTTGATGTCCTCGGCGAGCCCCGCCATCTCCGCGGCCGCCATCGCCTCCTCCGGCGTGTACGGCTCGGTGCCGCAGATGACGTCCAGGATGGAGCCGGTGAACGGCTGCGCGTGCTGCAGCACGACACCGCACTGGCGACGTACGGCCGACTGGTCCAGGGCGGCCAGGTCCTGGCCGTCGTACAGGACGCTGCCTGACACCGCTTTGTCGAAGCCGATCAGTAGCCTCAGCAGCGTCGACTTGCCGCAACCGCTCGGGCCGACGATCGCCACGAACTCACCCGGGCGGATGTCGAACGACACGTCGTCGAGGACCAGGGGACCGTCGTCCGAGTAGCGGAAGGACAGCCGCCGGGCCTCGATCGAGCCGGACAGCGGGCCCGGCCGGGTGCTCGCCATGCGGACCTCCGGAGTCGCCTCCAGCACCGGCTTGATCTCCTCGAACAGCGGCAGCGCGGCCACCGCCGACACGAACGCGCCGGTGAGCGAGGTGACCGAGGTCAGCAGCATCGTCACCGAGGTGTTGAAGGTGAGGAACGCGGCCGCCGACATCACCCCGCGCGCCGGGCCCGCAAGGAGCATGAACATCAGCAGGGTGCACAGCGGCAGGTAGACAGCGCCCATCACCGTGGTGAGGTTCTTGATGCGCCCCACCTTCTGCTGCAGTTCCCGGCTGCGCGCGAACTTCGAGGCCCAGGCCGCGTACGCGTAGTTCTCGGCGGCCGCCACCCGGAGCTTCGGCAGGCCGCGCAGGGTTTGGAACGCCTGGTTGTTCAGCTTGTTGCTGAGCACGACCAGTTTGCGCTGCCAGCGCACCTGCCACAGACCGAGCCCGAGGAAGGCGCCCGCGATGACGACGAGCATGCCGATCGCCGCCAGTGCCATCGAGGGGCTGTACCAGAACAGCAGCCCCAGGTTCATCGCGCCGACCGTCACCGACTGGGCGACGACGGGACCGAGTCCGGCCATCAGACGGCGAATCGAGCTGATGCCCATGGCCGCGCTGGCCAGCTCGCCGGTCGAGCGCTCGGTGAAGAACTTCGTCGGAAGCCTCAGCAGCCGGTCCCAGACGGCCGGTTGGAGCGTGGCCTCGATCCTGCCCTCCAGGCGCAGGATGGTGAGATTCTCCAGCAGCATGAAAGCCGCCGCCACGATGCTGGTCAGCATCACGGCCAGACAGACCTGAGCTATCAGCCCCGTCTGCGCCTTCGGGACGAACTCGCCCAGCACCTTGCCTGTCGCGATGGGCACGAGTGCGCCGATCGCCACCGTCACCAGGCCGCTGATCAGGAGGTTGCCGAGATCACCACCGGTTCCCTGCATGCTGAACCGCAGCAGCCGCAGCGGGCTCAACGTCCGTTCGGGCAGCGGTCGGTAGAACATCACCGCGCGGGGCTCGAACTCCTCCGCGTTCGCCTTCTCGATCGGCGTCTCGCGGCCGGTTGCCGGATGCACGGCCACGTATCCGCCGCGTCGCCACAGCAGAGCGACCGGAGCACCCGACAGGGCCCGGTGGCCGACCAGCGGGCCGATGTTGTCCCGCCACCAGCGGCCGTCCAGGCGTACGGCCCGGGTGCGGACGCGGGAGGCGATGGCCACGAGCTCCACCGGGTCGAGACGTTCGCTCTCCGTCCCGCTCTGCGCGGGCTCGGCCAGCGTGATTCCGGCCGCCTCGGCGACCAGCTTGCACGCGGCGTACGAGGCGTCCGCGTCGGCGGCCGTGGTGCTCTTCGACGAGGACTTGCCGATGGAGGCCAGCAGCGTGCGGTCGGCCTGGGCACGAACCGCCTCACCCGCCTTGATACCAGCGGCCGTTCGCGTCTCGTGGGTGCGCTCCAGCTGCTCGATCCAGCGGTCCAGCGTGGTCAGCAGCCGGTACTGCTGGTCGACCATGCTCTGCCAGACCGCCGGGTCCATCAGCAGGTCGGCGGCTGCCTCCGCGCCGTACAGGGAGCCGTACTGCACGCTGCCCGGCGGCACCTGCATCCAGAAGACGTCGTCGTCGTTCACCTCGGCGGCACGGTCGTTCGCCATCGGTGCCTGGAAGAGGACGGTCAGACTGCGGCCGACCCCGAGCGCGAGGGCGTACTCCAGCGGGCTCGTCGTCGGCGGTACGTACTGGGGGTTGCCGTACTCGTCGTAGGACCAGGTCTGGGTGTCGGCCGTCTGATACAGCTCGCGCAGGCCGATGCGGTGCACGACGCAGTCCCGCAACGGGCGGGCGACCAGGGTGTGTTGGGGACCAGGGACCGGGCCGAGGATCAGCGAGCCCGCCTCCAGCCGGCCGAGGTGGTGCCAGTGGCCCTGCTGTACGGCGTCCACCGCGAAGAGGTCGAGGCTGCCGGCCGCGACCAGCCACAGCACCTGAGGGCCCTCCAGGTCGAGCCGGGTCAGGCCCGAGCAGTCGACGTAGGTGCCCATGGAGCCGAGGGCGCCGAGAACGAGGTCGCCTTCGTGTGAGGTCGTCATCTCATCGCTCCCTGACCAGCGCCGCGTACGCGCCGCCGCGCGTCACCAGGTCCTCGTGCCGCCCGCGTTCCACGATCGTGCCGTGTTGCAGTACGACGATCTCGTCGCTGTCGCGCACGGTGCTGAGCCGGTGCGCGATCACCACGCAGGCACAGCCGCGCTTGCGCAGGTTGTCCATCACGACCTGCTCGGTCTCCGCGTCCAGCGCACTGGTCACCTCGTCCAGGACCAGGATGCTGGGCTGGCGCACCAACGCCCTTGCGATCTCCAGGCGTTGGCGCTGCCCGCCGGAGAAGTTCCGGCCGTCCTGCTCGACCTTGCTCTGGATGCCACCGGGGCGGCGCATCACGACGTCGTAGAGCGCCGCGTCCCGCAGGGCGTCGACCACCGCGTCGTCCGGGATCGACGGGTCCCACAGCGCCACGTTGTCGCGGACCGAGCCCTCGAAGAGGAAGACCTCCTGGTCCACGAAGGAGACCGAGGCGGCGAGGGCGCCGCGCGGGATGTCGTCCAGGCGCTGGCCGTCTATGCGGATCACGCCCTCCCAGGGGGAGTACAGACCCGAGATCAGGCGGCTCACGGTCGACTTGCCGCTGCCGGAGCCGCCGACCAACGCCACCTGCTGGCCCGGGCCGACGGTCAGGTCGAAGCCGGTGAGCAGCGGCTTGTCGAGCGGGTTGTAGCCGAAGGTGATGTTCTGCAGTTCGACGTGGCCGTGCAGGCGGCGCGTGGAGTCGCCGGCGCCCGGGCGGCCGTAGAGCGGGTCGGCCTGGAAGTTCTCGACGTCCTTCAGGCGGGCCACGTCGGCGGCGAAGTCCTGGATGCGGCCCGCGACGCCGTTGAGACGGGTGATCGGCGCGGTGAAGCGGGTGACCAGGGACTGGAAGGCGACCAGCAGGCCCACCGAGATACCGCCCTCGACCGCCCGCATGCCGCCGATCCAAAGGATCACCGCGCTGTTCAGCGAGGCCAGTGTCGGCGCGACCACGCCCAGCCAGGCGCTCGGCACACCGAGGCGTTGCTGCTCCTCCAGCGTGGTGGCGTGCTGTCCGGCCCACTTGCGGAAGTAGCCGTCCTCGCCGCCGGTCGCCTTCATCGTCTCGATCAACTGCAGGCCGGTGTAAGCCGTGTTGGTGAGCCGGGCGCTGTCGGCGCGCAGCTTCGCCGTCCGGGTGGCGCGCAGGCGGATGACGACGCGCATGGCGACGATGTTCAGCAGCGCGACGCCGATGCCGACGAAGGTGAGCTGCGGGTCGTAGGTGTAGAGCAGGACGGCGTAGAGCACGACGACCACGGCGTCCACGCCCGCCGCCGCCAGGTCGCGGGCCAGGGTCTCGGCCACGGCGTCGTTCGACTGGAGGCGCTGCACCAGGTCGGCCGGGCTGCGCTGGGCGAAGAACGTCACCGGCAGCCGCAGCAGATGCCGCAGGAAGCGGGCGCTGGAGAGCGTGGAGGAGATGATGCGACCGCGCAGCAGGTTCGCCTGCTGCAGCCAGGTCAGCAGGACGGTGAGCAGCACGCACGCGCCCATCGACGCGAACAGCACGGCGAGCAGCGAGGTCTGCCCGCCGATGAGGAACTCGTCGATGTACGTCCGGCTGAGCGCGGGCACCGCCGCGCCGACCGCGACCAGCAGCAGGCTCGCGAGCACCGCCGCGGGCATCGTGCCCGCGGTGCCGCGCAGCCGGGCCGGCATCGCGCCCAGGATCCCGGGCCTGCGACCGCCCTTGGTGAAGCCGTCGCCGGGCTCCATCACCAGCACGACGCCGGTGAAGCTTCCGTCGAAGTCCTCCATCGGCACGAAACGGCGGCCCTTGCCGGGGTCGTTGATGTACACCCCGCGGCGGCCGAAGCGGCGCCCCATCCCGTCGTAGACGACGTAGTGGTTGAACTCCCAGAACAGGACGGCCGGCGTCTTCACCTCGGCGAGGGCGGCCGTGTCCATCTGCATGCCCTTGGCCGTCAGGCCGTAACTGCGCGCCGCCTTGAGCAGGTTGCTCGCGCGCGAGCCGTCGCGGGAGACACCGCAGGCTATGCGCAGCTCCTCCAGCGGGACGTGCTTGCCGTAGTGGCCGAGGACCATCGCGAGGGAGGCGGCGCCGCACTCGACGGCCTCCATCTGGAGGACGGTCGGGGTGCGGACGGTCTTCGCCCTGCCCTTGGGGACCGGGCGCTTGGGCGGAGCGGCGCGGCGCCTGCTCCGCGTCTCCTGTGCGGTGCTCACGGCAGCAGCCAATCGACGGGACGCTGATCGGCCAGCCGGATCGAACCCGAGGCCAGGGTCATGGAGGTGAGATCGAACGGCGGCCCGTCCTTGGACGACCACTGGTAACCGCTCTTCGTGCCCGACGACTTGTCCAGCTTCACCAGTACGGCCACCGGGCGGCCCTTCTTGGAGAACTGCTCGCCCAGCTGGCTGTCCCCGAGGAACGCGGCGATCTCCTGGGCCGACTGCGCCGAGCGGTCCACCGACTTCACATGGCCGCGCAGCACGCCGTACGTCTGGGTCGGCACCGACGAGACGCTCAGGTCCACGGCGGCGTCGGCGGGGATGGAGGCAGCGTTCTCGGCGGGGACGTACACCGTGGCGTACAGCGGGTCCGAGGCCTTGGCGACCTTCTCCACGGCCGCGACGTTCGCGCCGGTCTGGATGATCTGCCCGATGGTGGCCGCGAGTCCGGTGATCCGGCCCGCGGCGACCGTGCGGACCACGGTGTCGCCCTGGGCCGTACGGACCTTCAGGACCGGGGAGTTGGCCGGCAGCCGCTGGCCCTGCTCGGCCAGCACCGCGGTGACCTGGCCCGCGACGGGGCTCTGCAGGATGTAACTGCCCTCGCCGTGCGTGAGGATGGCGGGCGCGGAGACAGTGGAGGTCACCGAGCCGGTCACCGCCCACACGGATGCGGCCGCCATGGCGACCACCGTCACGGACAGCACGAGCCAGCCCTGGGGGCGGGCGAAGCGCACCGGAAGATCGAGCTCCTCCGGCGACTGGAGCTTGGCGAGGGCCTGTTGGCGGAACTGCACGGAACTTTCCCTCACCTGAAAACGAGAGAGGACCGGCTCGCGCGAGCCGGCTGGTTCAAGAGCCGGTGTGAGGCTCTTACGGCAACCGAAGGCCCCGGAGCCAGGAAGCGGCTCCGGGACTCAACGATCACAAAAGGTGCGATCAGAGACCGGCGACCAGGTTCGTGACCGGGGCGGTGTTCAGGCCGGTGACACCCTCGACCAGGCTGACGCCGGTGTCGACGAGGCCGGAAACGGGAGCAATGCCGTCCAGCGCACCGGTGACGGTGTTGACAGCGTTGACCGACAGGCCGCCGGAGACGTTGTCGAGCTCAGCGTCCGAGATCTCAACGGTCTCAACACGGGGGGTGGAGTTCATGATGGAACTTCCCTTCGTATGGGTATTTCACAAGGGGGAGCGGCTTCCCCTCTGGGGACAGAGCGACGGCCGCGACCGCAGGCGCCGGGCGCCCGTTTCCAGGAACCCTTCGCGGCCCCTGCGGTGCGATGGATCAAAGCACGCTGCAGGTACGCGCTTCCAATCAACCAACCGTCTCACCAGGCAACTTGAGGCCCAGGAGCACCGATCCGTGCAGGCTTGCGCACGGCTCGACGGCGAGTTCTTCACATGCGTCACGGCATCGGCTCGTCCGATGGCTTGCTGATCGCATGGCGAATCCGACACTCCCGCATCAATGTCGTGATGGCGGCAGCGCGCCTGTGCAGAACCTCCGCGCGCGGTGACTTCGTTGCGTATTCAATGTGCAGATTCTCTGGAGCCGTGATTCGGACCGGAGTTCTGAACGGGCTGTTGCTGACCGATTGCAGACCGTGTCAGCCCAGAAGTGCATAGACCGTGCTCGCGCGTGCGGCGATTTCGCCCGAATCGGCGTCGGTCATCGTGATGTCCGCAAATGCCATACGGCGGCCCAGCTTCCCGAGCACCGCTTCGATCAGGACATCCGAACCGGTCACCGCGCGCTGGAACGACGTGGACTGCTGAACCGTCGTCATGGGCCCGTACCCCCCGCGCGCCGCCGACACCGCGATCACGGTGGCCGTGTCGGCGGCGGCCATCAGTGCCTGCCCGGACAGGGCGCCGCCCTCCCGGGAGAGCCGGTCCGACCAGGGAAGACGCAGCGTCGCGCGGTCGTCGCCCACCGCCTCGACGCGCAGGCCCAGTTCGAGGACCCAAGGGGCGAAGTTGGCGGAGAGGATCTTGTCGGCTTCGGCGGTGGTCATCGTCATATGGGCGATTGTTCCCCGCCGCCGTTCGTCAGACGCGGGTCATGGCCGATTCGGCATCTGGCAAAGCGAGTTGGGAAACGGAATTGAACGCACCGCGCGGCCCCTGCGTACCAACAGCCATCCAGGCGCCCAGAACAGAACAGCTGCCGAACGGCGGCACAGACTCCGGTCCCCCAGGAGGTCGAGAAGTTTGAGTCACAAGCGAATTCCGAAGCGCAAGGCCGCGATCGCGGCAGGCAGCGTCGTGGCGCTCGGCGCAGCCGCAATCCTGCTGCCGAACGCCAACGCGTCGCAGGACGGCTCGTCGACCGATGCCGCCCCCAAGACCCTGAAGGCGACCGACGCCTCGGATCTCGCCTCGCAGCTGCAGGACCTGCTCGGTGAGGCCTTCGCCGGTTCCTACTACGACTCCGACAGCCAGCAGCTGGTGGTCAACGTCATATCCGGCGACAACAACAACGTGATCGTGCAGGCGAAGAAGGCGGGCGCGAAGGTCCGCGAGGTCGCCAACAGCCTGGCCAGCCTGAAGGCGGGCGCGAAGACCCTGGCCGCCAAGGCGACCATCCCGGGCACGGCCTGGGCGATCGACCCCAAGACGAACAAGATCCAGGTGACGGCCGACTCCACGGTCACCGGCTCCAGCTGGGACAGACTGACGTCGACGGTCGACAGCCTCGGCTCGAACGTGGCGAGCGTCAAGAAGTCCTCCGGCACCTTCAAGACCTTCGTGTCGGGCGGCGACGCGATCTTCGCCCAGGCGGAGGGCGGCACGGTCCGCTGCTCCCTCGGCTTCAACGTCACCGCCAGCGACGGCTCCCCGGCCTTCCTGACCGCCGGTCACTGCGGTGTGGCCGCCAAGCAGTGGTCCGACTCCGAGACCGGGCAGCCCATCGCCACCGTCGACCAGGCCACCTTCCCCGGCGACGGCGACTTCTCGCTGGTGAAGTACGACGACCCCGCCACGCAGGCGCCGAGCGAGGTGAACACCGGCGACGGCCAGACCGTCCAGATCACCCAGGCCGCGGACGCCACCGTCGGCGAGCAGGTCTTCCGGATGGGCAGCACCACCGGTCTGCACGACGGCCAGGTCACCGGCCTCGACGCCACGGTCAACTTCCAGAGCGAGACCGACCCCAACGGCGTGGACACCGTCACCGGGCTCATCCAGACCAACGTCTGCGCGGAGGCCGGCGACAGCGGCGGCTCGCTGTTCACGCAGGACGGCGGCGCGGTCGGCCTCACCTCCGGCGGCAGCGGCGACTGCACCAGCGGTGGCGAGACCTTCTTCCAGCCGGTGACCACGGCCCTGCAGGCCACGGGCGCGACGCTCGGTGACGCGGGTGCGGGTGCGGGCGACGCGGGTGCGGGCGCGGGTGACGAGGGCGGTGCGGTCGACCCGTCCGCCTCGGCGACCGACGGTGCCGGCGCCGGCGACCAGGCCGGCGGTGACGCGGTGGGCGGCGGCGACGAGGCCGGCACCGCCGACCCGTCCGCGACGGCCGGCGACCAGAACGGTGCCGGTGACCAGTCCGGTGCCGGCGTTGGCGACGACCAGTCCGGAGCGGGCGCGGGCGACCAGGCGGGCAACGGCGCGGACGACGGTTCGCTCACCGAGACCCACTGATCGGCCCAACCAGCGGTTCCGGTCGACAGTGGACGGTCCGGCCCTCCGGCGGGAGGGCCGGACCGTGTCGTGTCCGGAGCCGTACGCGCCTGACGCTCACCCGTCCGCATGCGCCCTGAGCAGCAGCAACGCCACGTCGTCCAGCCGTTCCCGGGCGGCCGGGCTGTGCTGCAGGAGATGATCGGCGAGCTCGTCCAGGGGCAGCTCCCCGGCCTCGGTGAGCCGTTGCCCGAGGTCGGCGAGTGCGTCCTCGATGTCGACGCCGGGGGACTCGATCAACCCGTCGGTGTAGAGGGCGAGTACGGAGCCCGGCGCGAGGTCGACCTCCGTCGTCGGGTAGACGGCCGAGCCGTCGATGCCGAGCAGTGGACCGCCGGCGAGGTCGAGCACCCGCACCTTTCCGTCGGGGCGGCGCAGCAGCGGCGGCGGATGCCCCGCCCGGGCCATCACGGCCCGCCCCCGCGCCGGATCCAGCCGTAGATACAGACAACTGGCGAACAGGTCGGCGCCGAGGTCGATCAACAGCCGGTTGGTGCTGCGCATGACCTCCTCGGGCGGCTGCCCGACGGTCGTGTACGCGCGCACGGCCGTGCGGAGCTGTCCCATCAGCCCGGCCGCGGTCACGTTGTGGCCCTGCACGTCCCCGATCACCGCCGCCGCCACGCCCTGCAACGGCACCAGGTCGTAGAAGTCGCCGCCGATGTCCATGCCCTGCGTGGCGGGCAGATAGCGGGAGGCCGCGTCGATGCCGGGCAGCCGCGGCAGTGAGTGCGGCAGCAGGGCCTCCTGCAGACCGTGCGCCAGCCGGTGCTTGGCGTCGTAGAGCAGGGCCCGCTCCAGGGCCTGCGCGATCAGCCCGCCGAGGCTCGTCAGCACCGCCCGCTCGTCCGCCGGGAACGGATGCGGCTCGGCATAGGCGAGCACACACGTGCCCACCGGCCGCCCCGAGGCGATCAGCGGCAGATAGGCCCAGGCCGCGAAGCCGTCCGGGGTGGCGCGCCGCGACGGATACAGACGCTCCAGCTCCTGCCGGGAGTCGAAGAACGCCGGCACTCCGGTGTTCAGCGCGTGCGTGCCCGGCGTCGGCTCGGCCATCGGCATCCCGTCGAACCGCTCCACCACGTGCGCGTCCGGGTAACCGCGGTGCCCCAGCACGTGCAGCCGCCCCGCCCGCGAACCGAGCACCATCAGTGCCTGGCTGCCCACCGCCGGGACGATCTCGTCGGCGACCAGCTGCACGACGTCCTGCACCCCCGCCGCCTCGGTCAGCGCACCGGCCAGGGTCAGCACCTGCGAGATGGTGACCAGACGGGACGGGGCGTCGTCGGACTGCGGTGCGGCCCGGTGCATCTCCGCCACCGCCCGCGCCCTGGTCACCCGGACGCTGAGCCCGGTCGTGCTCGGATACAGCCGGAACGACAGCCAGTCCCCGGGCGGGCGCAGCGCCACGAACGAAGTCGTCTGCTGACTGAGCAGCGCGGCACGGTAACGGTCCTCGTACACGGGGTCGTTGAGCCACGGCACCGATGCCCACAGCTGGGTGCCGAGCAGCTTGTTGACCGGGGTGCCGATGAGCTCGGCCGCGGCCGCGTTGGCGAAGCTGACCCGGCCGTGCAGATCCAGCGAGCACAGCCCGTACGGCAGCCGCGCCACCATCCGTGCCGCCTCCACCGTGCCGAGCGTGCCCGCGACCCCGCCAACCGTCGGCGCGGCGAGCAGATCGGGCTCGGGCAGCAGCGGACGGCTCTCCTCCATCGCGCGCTCCAGCCGCAGCGCGAGCCGGTCGCAGGCCGCGGTGAGATGCTCCCGCTCCCGGTCGGACAGCTCCGGCGGATGGGAGCCGGGCCAGGTCACGAAGACCGCGCCGTACGCCGTCGAGGCGGTCGCCACCGGCACCGCGGCCAGTGCGAAGGGATACGGCAGCACCACGGCGATCCGCGGATAGCGGGCCGCCATGTCCTCCTCGCCGCCCACCCACACCAGCCGCCGCTCCCGCACCGCCTCGGCGACCGGGATCGGCGCGCTCAGCCCCACCCGCTCCCAGGGCGCGGCGAAGGCCCGGGGCAGCCCGGCCATGACGGCCATCTCCAGTACGCGTTCGCCGGGCGCCAGCAGATACACCGCGCCGGAGTGCGCCTGGACCTCGTCCATCATCGAGGCCAGGGCGAGGGACAGCAGAGGCCGTCCCACCCGCGTCCTCGCGGCCGCAGGCGCCTGAGCGGACGTGTGCCCGTCGGACACGCCTACCACCTCCTCGCACGGCCGGGCGAGGTGTCCTAAGGACCAAATCTGCCCCTTGGCGGTCGCTCCCGCACGGCGAGCGGTGACGGGGGCGGTGCCGACCGCCCCCGTATGGGCGCAGGAACGCCCGCGGCACGGTGAAGAGCCCTTGCGTACCCTCTCGGCGCCGACCCATGCCACCTCAATCGATGCGCGCGGTGGTGTACGGGCGCCGCGCGTGCGCCCCCGCGCACCCTCGTGGCCGATTCTTCGCGCCCATGAACGGTCAGGGCCGCCAACAATGGGGCACGCGCTCAAGACCACACGGAACCGGCGTATGCGAGCTGAGGGGGAGGCGGCAGTGATCCGGGTGCTACTGGTGCACGACGAGTGTCTGGTGCGATCTGTGCTGGCGGAGTGGCTGCGACGAGAACCCGACCTGGGCGTGGACGACACCCCATGGCGCAACGCGCACGGCCGAGTACGGTCCTTACGGCCCGACGTCTGCGCGGCGGACATGGAGTGCGCGGACGCCTACGCCATCCCGCCGCTCGGCGAGCTGTGTCCGAGGATCCCCGATCCGGCCCCGCCCAGACTTCTCGTCCTTGCCAGTGCGAACAGGCCCGGCCTGCTGAAACGGGCGATCGAGGCGGGCGCACTCGGCTACGTCGACAAGGAGGGCGCGCCCGACCATCTGGTGCGCGGGATCCGGCGCGTCGCCCAGGGGGAACGTTTCGTCGACGACTCGCTGGGCTTCGGCTTCCTCAAGGCCGCCGAAATGCCGCTGACCCGGCGGGAGTTGAGCGTGTTATCCCTCGCCGCCGAGGGCGCGTCCGTCGCGGAGATCGCCGGGAACCTGCACCTGTCCCACGGGACGGTGCGCAACTACATGGCGGCCATCACCCGCAAGACCGGGGCCCGCAACCGCATCGACGCGATCCGCATCTCGCAGGGGGAGGGCTGGCTCTGACGGCCCGGGCGACCAGCTGCCGACCAGATCCCGGTACAGGGGCGAGTCCTTCAGGAGCGCGTCGTGCGTTCCGTACGCCGTGCCGCGCCCGTCCATCACGAGCACCCGGTCCGCGCGCCGGGCCGAGCTGATGCGGTGGGCGACGACCAGGAGCGTGCCGCCCGGCCGTCGCGCGAAGGCATGCTCGGCGCGTGCCTCGGCCTGCGGGTCCAGATGGCAGGTCGCCTCGTCGAGCAGGGCGAGCGGGGCGTACGACAGGTAGGCGCGGGCCAGCGCGATCAGCTGCCGTTCGCCCGCGGAGAGCGCCGTGGGATCGACCCGGGCGCCGGGCCCGCCGAGCGCCTCGACCAGGGGGCCGAGCCCGACCGCCTCGATTGCCGCGAGCAGTTCCGCCTCGGCTACCGGGTCCGCCCGGAGATGGCCCAGGTTCTCGGCGACGGTGCCGGTGAAGACGTACGCCTCCTGCGGGATGAGCACGCGCCGCGCCGCGGCCGCCGCCGAGGGCACGGGCTCCCCGCAGACCCGGATCGTGCCGCTATGGGGTTCCAGCAGCCCCGCGACCAGAGCGGTGAGCGTGGACTTGCCGATGCCGCTCGGGCCGACGACGGCCAGGTGGGAGCCGGGCGGGAGATCGAGGTCGAGGTCTTCGAGAACGGGGGCGGCGTAGGGGCCGTAGGCGAAGGTGACGGAGGAGAGGGCGAGGGCGGGGGTGGGGACGGGGCGGCCTTGGTGGGCGGAGAGCGACGGGAGTACATGGAGGCGTTGGGGTCCTCGGGGCCGGGACTCGGCTGCACGACCGCTGTGCCGCACGGCTGTGAGCCGCCGTAGCACCACCGTGAGTCGTGAGCCGCTGGTGCCCAGGCCGTGGACCAGGTTGCGCAGGGCCGGCAGCAGGGACTGGGTGACGTAGGCGAGGGCGCCGACGAGGGCGCCGGTGGTGACGCCGTGGGCCAGGAGCCAGGGGGCGGCGGCGAGCAGCAGCACGATCGGGAGCTGGCCGCCGATCGCGAGGGCCGCCACGCGCAACACGGCCCAGCGGGCGAGGGAACGGGCGGCCCGCAGCTCGGCGTCGACGCATTCTGAGGTGTCGGCGGCGATCCGTTGCTCGGCGCCGGTCGCGGTGATGTCCCGCAGCCCCGGACAGACGGAAGCGAGTTGGTCGGCCAGTGCCTCGTCGGCGACCAGGAACGCCTCCTGTCGGCGGGCGAGCGGTCGCAGCGTGGCGGCGAACAGCACCACGCCGGCCACGAGCGGCGGCCCGACGACGAGCAGTAGCAGCGGGGCGAGCGAGAACAGCCCGACGAGCGCCCCCACCGCGGTGAACACGAACGACCGGGAGACCATGACCAGCCCGGCGAAGGTGTCCCGGGCGATCTCCACCTGCTGGGTGAGGCCCGACAGCGCCCCGCCGCCCGCCTGCCGCACCCCGCGCTCGACGACCCGCCCGACGAGGCGGTCCCGTAGGGGTTCGACCAGCGCTGCTACGGCGTCGTAGACGCGGGCGGTCCCGTAGGCACCCAGCAGGACCCCGAGCCCGGCCACCCCGAGCCAGCCGAGCCCTACGCCCACCCGCCCGTGCAGAAACCCGGCGTCGAGGGCTCGCGCCGGGGCGTACCCGGTGAGAAAGGTCTGTCCCGTCTCCAACACGGACCAGCCCCCGAGCCGCACCACGACCCGCCACCGCTCCCGGAGGAACCGGAGGCCGCGCAGACGGATCCCGCCGCCCACGCCGGCACCCCGCCCCGGCCCCTCACCGCTGAGCCACCGACCCTGCCCGGCCCCGCCCCGCTCGGTCGTGCCCACGCGCTGCTTCGGACGAGTCCCGCGACTCATGCGCACGCTCCGTCCCTCGACTCCGCTCGGAGGTTGGGCACCCTTCGGTTGCCGGTGACCGGCCACAGATCCGCGTGCGGCTGCGCAGCCCGTCCCCGGCCCTGTCGACTGCCAGGGCCGCGACGGTGGACCCTGCCGGTCCACGGGCCCCGCGTCCCATCCCCGTGCGACGCCGAGCGGCTTCCAACGCGCCCCGGTCCGGCCCGAAATCCCACCCCGGGTACCTTGCCGCACCGCGAGCGGAGCCGGCCTCGGTACACCCCGTCACGCATGCCCGCTCCCGCCCCCGAACACCGCCCGATACTCGGCGATCCGCCACAACTCCCCATGCGTGCCCACCGCCCGCACCCTCCCGCCGTCCAGCCACGCCACCGCGTCGGCCCGTGCCGCGGTGATCGCGCGGTGGGCGATGAGCAGCCGCGTGCTGTGTGAACCGTGCGTCAGGACGGCGTTCGTGATCTGGGCCTCCGTCACGGTGTCGAGGCTGGAGAGGGCGTCGTCCAGGATGAGCAGGCGGCCGTCGTGGGCGAACGCCCTTGCCAGGCCCAGGCGTTGGGACTCTCCGCCGGAGCGGGGTGCGTCGGCGGTGCGGGTGGCGTAGCCGGACGGGAGGCGTCGGACGAAGTCGTCGGCGCACGCGGTGCGGGCCGCCTCGCGGATGCGGGCGGGGGAGGGGGACGGGAGGCCGAGGGCGATCGCGTCCTCGACGGTCGTGCCGAGGAGGGCCGGGCGTTCGAAGGCGTAGCCGACGGCTCGGCGCAGCTCGTCGTGGGGCAGGTCGCGCAGGGGGACGCCGTCCAGCAGGATCTCGCCCGCGTGCGGGTCCGTCAGGCGGCCGGCCAGCGCGGCGAGGAGGGACTTGCCCGTGCCGGAGCGGCCGACCACGGCGAGCGTCGTGCCGCCGGGGACGACCAGGTCGACGCCGGCGAGCACGGTGCGGTCGCCGCGCCGCGCCGTCATGCCGCGCAGCTCCAGACGTCCGGGACCGTCGACGGGCAGTCGCCGTGAGCCGTAGGCGGGCGCCGGTTCCGTGAGGACCTCGCTCAGCCGCCCGGCGGCCGCCCGCGCCCGGGCCAGGCCCGCGAACTGCCCGACCAGCACGCCCACTCCGGTCGCGAGCACCGCGTACCGGGAAGCCGCGAGCACCTCGCCGACGGACAGCCGGTGGCGGGTGAGCAGCACCCCGGCCACCGCCACGACGCCGAGCTGCAGCAGCGGCGCCACGGCGGTCGCCTGCCCGGCCGCCCGCCCCTGCACCCGCCACATGCGGTAGCCCGCGCGGGACAGTTCGGGCAGCGGCCGTAGGATCCGCGCGGTCTCCTGGTCCGCCGTGCCCGCCGCTTCGATCGTGCGGTGGCCCTCGACGGCCTCCGCGAGTGCGCCGGCGATCCGGCCCTGCACCTGCTGGTAGTCCGCCACGCAGCGGGTCGTGTCACGGGTGAAGGCGCGCAGCAGCAGGGTGAGTACGGGTGCTCCGGCGAGGAACACGGCCGCGAGCCACGGGTCGATGAGGCCGAGCGCCACCATGCCCCCGACGGGACCCGCGAGCGCGGCGAGCAGCGCGGCGCGTGCGGTCGGCGCCGTCCCGGCCTGGGCCGCGTTGCCGACGAGGCGGGCGACGAGGTCGCCGGGCCCGAAGCGGGCGGCGGCCCGCGGGCCCACCGCGAGCACATGCCCGGTCAGCCGGCGCCGCAGCCACGCCGTCGTCCGGGCGTCGACGGTCCCGCCGAGCACGGTCTCGCAGGCGTCGAGCAGAGCCAGCAGCAGCACGATTCCGGCGCAGCACAGCACCCAGCGGGTCGCCGGGGCGTGCGCCAGGAGGAGGTCGAGGGTGCGGCCGAGCGCGGCCGGCAGCAGCAGACCGAGCCCCGTGGCCGCCGTGCTCACCAGGCACAGCACCACACAGCGCGACCCGCTGTGCCGCGTGGCGGAGTTCAGCAGCATGGAGGGCTGTGCGGCGTCGGCACGGGTCGTCATACGGCTGCGGCCTCGCATCCGGGGTCGGGGTGACGTTGCGCAGGACCCCGGGCGGCCCCTCCCTCGCGGGAGTGGACCGCCCGGAGCCGTGGGCGCACGGTGCTCGTCAGAGACAGAGCAGAACGCTGGCCGCGCTGATGCAGGAGAGCAGGCTGACGGTGCTCGCGCCGCCGCCGTCGGTGTGCTCTTCGGACTCCATCGTCTGCAGGTCGAGCAGTGCCATCTCGTTTCCTTTCATCGATGTCCACCCGTGGGGACGGGGTTGTGTCACGACTCCGTCAGATCGCGGAGCCGCGTCATGAGGGCCGCCTCAGCGGCGGCAGGAACGGCAGTTGAGCGGTGGATCCGGCATCCAGGGCCGCGCCGAGCGCGAGCAGGCACCCTGCCGTTCCGGTGCCGAGGTCCATGGACAGCCGCATCATCTGGTGCCCGGGGAAGGCCAGTTGGCCCTGGTAGGCCATCGCGAACCAGCCCAGCCCGTCGAGCTGTTCGGGCAGCCGGTCGGTGGCGCCGGTGCGGGCGAGGTGCAGGATCATGCCGGCGCGACCCTGGAAAAGTCCGGGCTGCGCGTAGAAACGGGAGGTCGCGGCGGTCAGTATTCCCTGCCGGACCAGCTCGAACTCCCCGGTCCCGGGGGCGGCTTCGGCGAGGTAGTCGTCGAGGACCATCCCCACGCCCGCGCTGCCGTCGCCGAGATACGGCAGCGTCCGCCACCCCTCGTCGACCTCCAGCGACCCGCCCTCGCGGACCACACAGCACTCCAGGTCCCGGCGCAGTGCCACGGCGGCCGCCTCCAACAGCCTTGTGTCACCGGTCCATTCGTACTGCCGCAGCAGGAACAGTGCGGGCCCGCTCGCACCCCGCAGCAGTCCGGCCCGCCGCCGCGTGTTCGGCTCGGGCAGCGGCTCCGCCAGACGTCGTACGAGAATGTCGGCCGCCTCGGCGGCCCGCTCGCGCAGCTCCGACTCGCCTGTCGTGCGCGCCAGTTGGCCGAGCACCAGGCCCAGGCCGGCCAGGCCGCCGTGCAGGTCGGAGGAGAGGTTCTGCCACCTCTCGGCGAGGATGCCCTCGACCAGGTCCAGGGCCCGCTGCCGGTGGCCGAGCCGGTCCAGGACGTGGGCGACGCCCGCGAGCCCGTCGTACAGGCCGAGCGGTGTGCCGGCCGGCGCCGGGTCCGTGCGGGCGAGGAGCCAGTGCTCGCCCTCCTCGTACCGCTCGGCGCCGGTCTCCGCCAGCGCGTACAGCACCCCGGCCGCGCCATGGGCGAGCCCGAGCCCGCCGCCGTCGGAGAACTGGGCGATGTCGCCGGGGAAGAGCCGGTCGTCGCGTTCCGGGGTGGCCGAGGCGAGGATCGCCTTGACCATGGAGTCACGGCTGTGCGGCCAGTCGCCGGGACGCACGAACGCCGGGGCACCGACACCTGCGCCCCGTGTGATCTCCGTGACCGCCTCGTCCAGGAACTCCCTTGGCACGTCGGGGAATTGCTCCGCGATCACCTCGGCCAGATGCGCCGCCTTCCCCCGGTCGACCACGAACAGCGTGGTGACGGGCAGGAACAGCGCGAGCCGTAAGCAGGCCAGCGCATAGCGGTCCACGTCGACGCCGGTCCGGTCGGGCGGGGCGAAGAAGCCGGGATGCGCGACGACTTGGCGGCCGTTCTCCGTCACCGGCGCCGCCGCCTCGAAGTCGAGCAGAGACACCGACTCCTCGTCGGGCGCGACCATGATGTTGAAGACGTGCAGGTCGTTGAAGACGATCCCGCGCGCGTGCACCGCCTCGACCGCACGCTCGACGGCGCCATGGATCCGTACCGCCCACTCCGTGTAGGCCCGTACGGCATCCGGGTCGGGGTCCGGCGTCAGCAGCGGATGGCGTTCCGCGAAGAAGGAGTTGAGCGGGCGCCCCTCGAGGAAGTCCATGACCAGGAACCGGTGGTCGCCCAGCGTGAACCAGTCCCGTACCTCGGGCACCACACCGGTCCCCGCCGCCTGCTCCAGCGCGCTCTTCTCCCGCTCCAGCCGCGCGATCGCGTCCGCACCGTCGGACGCCAGCCCCGCATGCGGCCGCCCCTCCTTCAGCACCACCTTGCGCCCGTCCCGGGTGTCGGTGCCCGCGTACACCCCGCCGCCGTTGGAGAAGTGCAGCGCCTTCTCGATGCGGTACGGCAGCTCGCCCACCGTCGTGGTGTTGCGCGCCGCCAGATGCGGCTCGAGGAACGCCGGCAGCGTCACCCACTCGGGCACCTGGAACGACGGCGCCCGCCGGTCCGGCACCGGCGTCCCCGCCCCGTCCCGCACCGCCGGCACGAGCGAGCCCCGCTCGTCGACGACGAAAGTGCGCGCGAAGGCGCCGTAGCGGACATAGAGCGGACCGTCGTACCAGCGCAGATCGGTGAGGATGTACGGCCCCTCGAAGCCCTCCAGCAGCCGGCCCAGCTCGCGCAGCACCTGGTGGAGCTGCTCCTCGTCGGCCGGGTAGACGGTGACGAACTTGCCGCTGGTGTCGCGGCCCGCGTACTTGGTGTTGCGCAGGTGCAGCAGATGCGGGCCCGGCACGAACTTGAACGGGATGCGGCGCGGCACGCAGTAGTCCCACACGGTCGCGGCGATCCGCTCCGCGTTCGCCCGGGTGGCCGAGGCGTGGATCTTCCAGCCCTGGGACGGGCCCTGCACCGGGTTCCGGTCCGCCGCGAGCGGCGTCAGCGTCAGCCAGTCGCCGATCCGAGCCGCCTGCCACCCCTCGGGCACCTCGCGACGGGCGGTCTCGAACTCGGGCGCGGCCTGCTGTCCGGCCGCGGCGAGCCGGTCCGGCGTCTCGTAGAAGTGTCTGTCCGCGAGCGCGTACACCTCGTACCGCTTGTCCATGGATCCCCCTCCGTGGCCCGGCATCGAGACTTCCAGCCGGTCCGCGGCGCCGGACAGTCACGCCTGTCACGAGATCACCGTGCGGTACGCATGCGTAAAGACATGTTCGGCGCCTTTCGATCGGACACGCCTGCTGACCTCCACGGAACGCTCACAGGGGCTGCGCAGACGGCTCATACGCGCTGTAATTACGGACGTGGTCGGTGAGGGCGCTGAGGGACGCAGAACGAGAACTCTGCGTGCCGAAGGTGCCCTGAAAGCGCTCACATCCGCTCCGGGCTCGCCCGAACGGCTGCGCCGCGTCCTGGAACAGGCCCTTGTTTTCTCTGGTGCCTCGTTCGCCGCCGTGTACGCGCCGGGGGAGGACGGCGACGTGCTGTGCCTGGCCGAGTCGGTGGGCGTGCCGAGGACGCTGTTCGGGCTGCGCGACAGCTATCCCGGCTCCGGACGCTCCCCGGTGGCCGAGGGCCACCGCTCCGGCAGCCCGCTGTGGCTCGGGCCCAAGGAGCTCGGCGAGGCGGCGGAGTCGCGGCGTACGCCGTCGCGGGAGTTCTTCGTTGCGGTGCTGCCCGCGCGCGGGGACGGCGGCGGTTGCCTGCTGGCCGTCAGCGAGCGGCCCGACGGCTTCGACACCGAGGACCGCAAGTGCCTGGAGCTGATCGCCGACGCCGTGGGCTGGCCCGCCCCGGCCCGCGCCGCCGAGGCCGACGAGCTGCGGTCCAACGCCTTCAGCCTTGCCATGGACAGCGGCCGGGTCGAGGTCGGCGACGACATCCTGGAACTGTTCGCCCTCACCCGCGCCGAGTTCGACGGCAAGGTCGAGACCCTGCTGGGCCTGACGGTGCCGGAGGACCTGCCCTCGCTGATGTCGGTGACCGAGGCCGACCACATGTCCATCGGCGAGCGCGAGTTGGAGTTCCGGGTGCTGCAGCCCTCGGGCCCGCCGAAGTGGCTCAGGCTGCGCGGGCGCCTGCTGCCCGGCGGCGAGGGCCGGCCTGCGCAGCTGGTGGGCACGGTCGCCGACGCCTCCACGCTGCGTTCCGACGTCACCGACGTGGCCCGCGTCCAGCGGCTCGCCGCCGCCCTGGCCACCGCGGGCACCGTCCGTGACGTCAGCCAGGCCGTGGTCTCCGCCCTGCGCAAGCCGCTGCAGGCGGACCGCATCGCGCTCGCGGAACTCGAGGGCGACCGGCTCGTCGTCACGGTCCTGGACCCGCCGGAACCGGAGTCCTGGCCCGAGCTGTGGCGCCTGGAGTGGCGCACCGAGTGGCCCGATGCACCCGTGCGCGCCATGCCCACGCTCGCCGCCGCCCTGCGCGAGGGCCGCGCCCACATCTGGCCCGCCGGCACCCCGCTGGAACCCGCCCTCGCCGAGGTCGGCCCCGGCGGTCTCGCCGTGCTGCCGCTGCCCGCCGGGACCCGTATGGCCGGCGCCTGTCTGATCGGCTGGGACACCCCGCACGACTTCGGTCCCGACGAACGCGCCTTGCTCACCGCCTCGGCCGGCCTCGCGGGTCAGGCCCTGATGCGCGCCCACGCCTTCGACGCCGAGCACGAACTCGTCGGCATGCTCCAGCGCCAGCTGCTGCCGCGCCGCCTGCCCAAGCTGCCCGGCGCGGTCGCCGTCGCCCGCTACCTGCCCGCCACCGCAGGGCTCGAGGTCGGCGGCGACTGGTACGACGTGATCCCGCTGCCCGACAACCACGTCGCCCTCGTCATCGGCGACGTCCAGGGCCACAGCACCGCCGCCGCCACCCTCATGGGCCAGATGCGCACCGCCCTGCGCGCCTACGCGGTCGAGGGACACCCGCCGGACGTGGTCGTCTCCCACGCCAACCGCCTGCTGCTGGACATCGAGACCGACCTCTTCGCCACCTGCTGCTACGTCGACGTCGACATGGAGGAGGGCTCCGCCTGGTACGTCCGCGCCGGACATCTGCCGCCGGTGCTGCGCCATCCCGACGGCAGCACCGAGATCCCCGAGTCGGACGGCGGGCCGCCGCTCGGCGTGGTCACGCAGGCCGACTTCCCGATGAGCGTGCTCCGGCTGCAGCCCGGCACGGTGATCGCGCTGACCACGGACGGCCTCGTCGAGTCCGCCGAGGCCGACATCGACGTGGGCATGGACCGGCTCGCCCACGAACTGTCCGTCTCCGACCCCGCCCACCTCGGCCTCGTCGCCGACGCCCTGCTCGGCAGCGCCCAGCGCAGCGACGACGTCGCCCTGCTCCTGCTGCGCTACGACGGCATGGCGCTGCGCCCGCTGCGCGAGAGCTGGACGGTGTGGCGGGTTCCCGAGGCCGTCGGCCATACCCGCCGCTTCACCCGGCGCACCCTGCGCGCCTGGAGCGTGTCCCGGGACGACGCGGACGCCGTCCTTCTCGTCGTCTCCGAGCTCGTCACCAACGCCCTGGTGCACACCGACGGTCAGGTCCGCCTGGACCTCACCCTGCTCGACAACCGGCTGCGCGTCTCGGTCGCCGACTCCTCGCCCCGCACCCCCGTCAAGCCCACCAGCATCGGCTGGGAGGCCACCGGCGGCCGCGGCATCCTGCTCGTCGAGGCCATGTCGGAGACGTGGGGGACCGTGCCGGTCAGCGGCGGCAAGCAGGTGTGGGCGGAGATCGCGGTCAGCCGTCCGTGACGTTGGCGGTGATCAGCCGCAGGAGCTGCTTGGCGGCGGCGTCCTGCTCGGGGGTCAGACCCATGGCGTCGCCGATGGCGAGCGGGACGTCGCCCGCCCGGTCGCGGAGCCGGGCCCCGGCGTCGGTCAGCCGGATGGCGACCGACCGCTCGTCCTCCGCCCGCCGTTCCCGGCGCAGCAGTCCGCCCGCCTCCAGTCGCTTGAGCAGCGGCGACAGCGTGCTGGACTCCAGCTGGAGCGAGGCGCCCAGGTCCCGGACGGAGATCGAGTCCTGCTCCCAGAGCACGAGCATGACGAGGTACTGCGGGTACGTCAGGCCGAGCTCGTCCAGCAGCGGGCGGTAGCGCGCGGTGACGGCGCGGGAGGCGGCGTACAGGGCGAAGCAGAGCTGGTCGTCCAGGAGGAGCGACCCCTCACTCGGCTCGGCTGCGGCTGGACTCACGGCACGACTCCCGGTTGCTGTCCTGTTCACGACGATCACCACTCTATCGTTCGGGTCCGTCCGATTCTATCGAGCTCAAATAAATCTCGAGCAATTAAGTTGTGCGCGACTTAATCGCGCGCTACTGTCCATGCTGTACCGCAGCAGCGGCCCGGCATCCCGCCGGAGCCCGCCCGCGGCACCCCGATCCGAGGAGGCCGTTCATGACCGGCACCACCGCACCCCGCCCCGTCCTCGAACCCGCCGCCCAGGCCTTCGTCGAGGCCACCGCCAACCCGCCCTACCTGTTCGACCTCGGCCCGGCCGAGGGCCGCAAGACCGTCGACGAGGTCCAGTCCGGCGACATCGCCAAGCCCGCCGTCGACGAGGAGTGGATCACCGTCCCCGGCGGCCCCACCGGCCAGGTCCGCGCCCGCATCGTCCGCCCGGCCGGCGTCTCCGGCACCCTCCCCGTGATCGTCTACATCCACGGCGCGGGCTGGGTGTTCGGCAACGCCCACACCCACGACCGCCTGGTGCGCGAACTGGCCGTCGGCACCGGCGCGGCGGTCGTCTTCCCCGAGTACGACCTCTCCCCCGAGGCCCGCTACCCGGTCGCGATCGAGCAGAACTACGCGGTCGCGAAGTGGGTCGTCGAGCAGGGCGCCGCCAAGAACCTGGACGGCTCGAGGGTGGCCGTGGCCGGCGATTCCGTCGGCGGCAACATGTCCGCCGCCCTGACCCTGATGGCCAAGCAGCGCGGCGACGTCCCGCTGGTCCAGCAGGTGCTCTTCTACCCGGTCACCGACGCGAGCTTCGACACCGGCTCCTACCACCAGTTCGCCGAGGGCTACTTCCTGCGCCGCGACGCCATGCAGTGGTTCTGGGATCAGTACACGACCGACGAGGCCGAGCGCACCCAGATCACCGCCTCCCCGCTGCGGGCCTCCGCCGAGCAGCTCACCGGCCTCCCGCCGGCCCTGGTCATCACCGCCGAGGCCGACGTCCTGCGCGACGAGGGCGAGGCGTACGCCAACAAGCTGCGCGAGGCCGGCGTCCCGGTCACCGCGGTCCGCTACCAGGGCATCATCCACGACTTCGTGATGCTCGACGCCCTGCGCGAGACCCACGCCGCCGAGGCCGCCATCAGCCAGGCGATCGCCACCCTGCGCACCGCGCTCGGCACCGCCTGACCGCCGCCCCGGCGGGGTACCCGGCGTCCGGACGGCGACGATCCGCGCCGCCGTCCGCACCAAGGAGCGGCACATCATGCCCCAGCGCGTCAGCGACGTCATGACTGCGCCCCGGGGCAGGCCAGTTGGGCTCGGCAGCGGCAGCCGTGGCATCGGGGCATGCCGGCGGCCAGTCGCGGCGTTTGACCCGGTCGCCGCCGGGGACCCGGTCCGAAGCGCTGATGCAGAAGGAAGATGGTCCGCCGTGACGACGCACACCGATGACAAGCTCATGATCCGTCGCCCCGAGAGCGGCTGGTCGAAGGCCCGCCGCCGGTGGGGCAAGGGCGTCGTGCGGACCTGCATTCCGGCCGTCGTCGACGAGGGCACCACCCGAACGGACCAGCCGGGCCCCGACGGCAACATCGTGCGGGGCGAGGACTGACCGGCCCCGCCGCCGGGCCGCCGGCGCAGCACGGTCGTAACGCGCCAGTCATCCCGGCAACGGTCGCCATACAACGATCGACGCTAGGGTGAACCAGATGAAGGCTCTCGTGCTGTCCGGTGGCGCCGGTACACGACTGAGGCCGATCACGCACACGTCGGCCAAGCAGCTCGTGCCCGTTGCCAACAAGGCCGTGCTCTTCTACGGACTGGAATCCATCGCCGCCGCAGGTATCACCGAGGTCGGCGTCATCGTCGGAGACACCGCCGAGGAGATCCAGGAAGCGGTCGGGGACGGATCCAAGTTCGGTCTGGAGATCACCTACATTCCTCAGGAGCGGCCCCTCGGGCTGGCCCACGCGGTGCTGATCGCGCGGGACTGGCTCGGTGACGACGACTTCGTCATGTACCTGGGCGACAACTTCATCGTCGGCGGCATCACCGCCCTCGTCGACGAGTTCCAAAGGCATCGCCCCGACGCCCAGATCCTGCTCACCAAGGTGGCGGACCCCCGTTCCTTCGGCGTCGCCGAACTCGACGCCTCCGGCCAGGTCGTCGGCCTGGAGGAGAAACCCGAGCACCCCAAGAGCGACTTCGCCCTGGTGGGCGTCTACCTGTTCACACCCCTCATCCACGACGCGGTGCGCGCCATACGCCCGTCCTGGCGCGGTGAACTGGAGATCACCCACGCCATCCAGCACCTGATCGACAGCCGGGCCGACGTGCGTTGCACCGTCATCAAGGGCTACTGGAAGGACACCGGGAACGTCGTCGACATGCTCGAGGTCAACCGTTCCGTCCTGGAAGGCCTCGACCGCCGGATCGACGGTGAAGTGGACGAGGCCTCGGAGACCATCGGGCGGGTGGTCGTGGAGGAGGGCGCGCGGGTCGTGAACTCGCGCATCGTCGGCCCGGTCGTGATCGGCGCCGGCACCGTCGTCCAGGACTCCTACGTCGGCCCGTTCACCTCCGTTGCGGAGAACTGCCGGATCACCGACAGCGAGGTGGAGTTCTCCATCGTGCTGCGCGACTCCTCGATCCTCGGGGTGGGCCGGATCGAGAACTCCCTCATCGGCCGGCATGTCGAGGTGACCCCGGCCCCCAGTGTCCCCAGCGCCCATCGCCTAGTCCTCGGAGACCACAGCAAGGTGCAGATCCATACATGAATCTCCTCGTCACCGGCGCCGCCGGATTCATCGGCTCCAGTTACGTCCGTACCCTGCTGGCCTCCGAGGCGCCCGAGGCGCCCCGGATCACCGTGCTGGACAAGCTCACCTACGCCGGCAACCTCGACAACCTCGATCTCGACCATCCAGGGCTGGAGTTCGTCCAGGGCGACATCCGTGACGCCGAACTGGTGGACAAGCTGATGGCGGAGGCGGACCAGGTGGTGCACTTCGCCGCCGAGTCCCATGTGGACCGCTCGATCGCCGGCGCCACCGACTTCGTCCTGACCAACGTGGTGGGCACCCAGACCCTGCTGGACGCGGCCCTGCGCTACCGCGTCGGCCCCTTCGTGCACGTCTCCACCGACGAGGTCTACGGCTCCATCGAGTCGGGCTCCTGGCCCGAGGACCACCCGCTGCAGCCCAACTCCCCCTACTCCGCCTCCAAAGCCTCCTCCGACCTCCTCGCCCTCGCCTACCACCGCACCCACGGCCTGGACGTTCGCGTCACCCGCTGCTCCAACAACTACGGCCCGCACCAGTACCCCGAGAAGGTCATCCCGCTCTTCGTGACCAACCTCCTCGACGGGAAGAAGGTCCCTCTCTACGGCGAGGGGCTCAACGTCCGCGACTGGCTGCATGTCGAAGACCACTGTCAGGGCGTGGAGTTGGTACGCACCCAGGGCCGGCCGGGGGAGGTCTACAACATCGGCGGCGGCACCGAACTGAGCAACCGGGAACTCACCGGCCTGCTGCTGGAGGCCTGCGGGGCCGGCTGGGACCGGGTCGAGTACGTCGAGGACCGCAAGGGACACGACCTGCGCTACTCCGTCGACTGGAGCAAGGCCCAGGGCGAGCTCGGCTACCGTCCGCGCCACGACTTCACCACCGGTCTCGCCGAGACCGTCGCCTGGTACCGCGACAACCGCGCCTGGTGGGAACCCCTGAAGCGGCGGACGCCATGAGGTGGCTGGTCACCGGCGCCGGCGGCATGCTCGGCCGCGACACGGTCGACGAGCTGGCCCGGCGCGGCGAGGACGTGACGGGCCTGGACCACACGGCCCTGGACATCACCCGGCACGAGGCCATCGAGCGGGCGTTCACGGAGTGCCGCCCCGAACTGGTCGTCAACTGCGCGGCGTACACCGCCGTCGACGACGCCGAGACCGACGAGGACCGCGCCCTGCGCATCAACGGCGACGGACCCCGCCTCCTCGCCCGCGCCTGCGCGGCCACCGGCGCCCGTCTGGTCCATGTCTCCACCGACTACGTCTTCGCAGGCGACGCTCGCACCCCGTACCCGGAGGACCACCCTCCCGCCCCGCGCACCGCCTACGGCCGCACCAAGCTCGCCGGCGAGCGCGCGGTGCTCGAGGAACTGCCCGAAGCGAGCGCGATCGTGCGAACGGCTTGGCTCTACGGCGTCCACGGGCGTAGCTTCGTCCGCACGATGATCGACCTGGAGTCCCGCCGGGACACCCTGGACGTCGTCGACGACCAGCGCGGACAGCCGACCTGGAGCGCCGACGTCGCCGCACGCCTCGCCGACCTCGGCCCCCACCTCGGCCGGGGCGCCTGTGGTGTCTTCCATGCCACCAGCTCCGGCGAGACCACCTGGTACGAGCTGGCCCGCGAGGTCTTCCGCGACCTCGGCGCCGACCCGGACCGGGTGCGCCCCGTCGGCAGCGCGGCCTTCCCGAGGCCCGCGCCCCGCCCCGCGTACAGCGCCCTCGCCCACGACCGCTGGCAGGAGCTCGGCCTGCCGCCGCTGCGCGACTGGCGCACCGCCCTGCACGAAGCACTTCCCCGAATCCGCAAGGAGTCCCCTTCGTGAAACGCCATGAGTTCCTGCGGGACCTGCACAAGGTCACCGCCAACCGCAACTACCTGGAGATCGGGGTCAACGACGGCCGCAGCCTCAAGCTGTCGCGCGTCCCGAGCATCGCGGTCGACCCCGCCTTCAAGGTGGTCACGGAGATCCGGTGCGACGTCCACCTGGTGAAGGCCACCAGCGACGACTTCTTCGCCCGCGACAACCCCCTCGCCCACCTCAAGGGCGGCCGCCACCCCGTGCGCAACCTGCGCCGTGGCCGCGCACCGTTCGGGTACTGGCGGCGCACCACCCTCGACCTGGCGTTCATCGACGGGATGCACCTCTTCGAGTACGCGCTGCGGGACTTCATCAACATTGAGAAGCACTCCGACTGGTCGAGCGTGATCGTCTTCGACGACATGCTGCCGCGCAGCATCGACGAGGCGGCCCGCGACCGGCACACCACGGCCTGGACCGGCGACGTCTACAAGATCATCGAGATTCTGAACCGCTACCGCCCCGACCTGGTGACCGTCCTGGTCGACACCCAGCCCACCGGCCAGCTGCTCGTCTTCGGCGCCGACGCCAAGAACACCGTGCTGAAGGACAAGTACGACGAGATCATCGCCGAGTTCGAGGTGCCCGACCCGCAGAAGGTGCCCGAGGCCGTCCTGGAGCGGGTCAAGGCGGTCAAGCCCGAGACCCTGCTGGCGGCGGACTTCTGGCGCCCGCTGGTGAGGGCCCGCAACCGCGGCCTGAAGCGCTCCCGCGGCTGGGAGGCGCTGCGCACCTCCCTGGAGGGCGTCGCGGTCAGCCGCTGAACGGCCGGCGCAGCTCCTCGTAGCGGGCTGCGCAGGCCTCGTACGTCGGCAGCAGGCCGGACTCCACGGCCTCTGCCAGCGACGGCGACTCGGCGTCCTTCGGCGACAGGACCGGCGGGATGCCCTCGGGCCAGGTGATCCCCAGGTCCGGGTCGAGCGGGTGCACGCCGTGCTCCCGCTCGGGCGCGTAGCCGGTCGAGGTCATGTACACCATCGTGGCGTCGTCGGTGAGCGCCATGAAGGCGTGCCCGAGACCCTCCGCGAGGAACAGGGCGTGCCGGCTGTCGTCGTCGAGACGTACGGCCTCCCACTGCGCGAAGGTGGGCGAGCCGACGCGCAGGTCGACCACCACGTCGAGGACGGCGCCGCGCACACAGGTCACGTACTTGGCCTGCCCGGGCGGCACGTCCGCGAAGTGCACGCCGCGCAGCACGCCCCAGCGGGAGAGCGAGCAGTTGGCCTGCGCGAGCGACAGGTCGTAGCCGGTCGCCTCGCGGAACTCCTCGCCGCGGTACCACTCGTGGAAGGTGCCCCGCTCGTCCGGGAAGACCTTCGGTTCGAGCGTCCAGGCGCCCTCTATCCCCAGTGATCGCACGCTGTCACGCCTTTCGAGCCTTGGCCCGGGCTGCCGTCCGCCGGCCCACGACCGCAGCGAGCGCACGGCGCGCCCTGCGGGCCAGCCGCCGTACGTTGCCGGGCTTGGGAGTCCGTACCACCTTGACCGAGTTCGCGTCCCCGCGCAGCGCGAGCGGCAGCGGGAGGAAGCGCCGCTCGTCCGCGTCGGGCGCCGGACACAGCGCCGCCCGCCAGGTCGCCCGAGCGAGGTCGGCGACCGGCAGGACGGCCTCCAGCACCGCCCCGTCCCCGGCCGGGGTGAGCGTCCCGGGCGCCTCCACCGTCCGGTCCGACGAGGTGAGCCGCAGCAGCACGCCCGTCTCGGCGGGGACGTGCAGCGGCAGAGCCGTGCGCAGCCGGTCCCCGGAGACATCGACATCCTGGAGACGGCCGAGGCCCAGCCGCTTGGTCGCACGGTCGACGTCCAGGGACAGATTGCCGTGCTGGTCGGTCCAGTACGGCAGCACGACGCGCCCGCCGACGACGGCCGCGGGCGCGGCGGAGCGGGCCTTGCGCGGGCCCGGGCCGATGCGGGACTGCTTGCTCCAACCACCCAGCCTGACCCGGGCGTACGTGTCCCACAGCCCGTCCCGCAGTGCGGTGCCGTCCATGGCGCCGGTCGGGTCGACGGTGGCCGTCGCCTTCAGCACCAGCCGGACCGAGCCGCTGTCCTCGACCGGCACGATCTCCCGGGTGAGCTCGACGGGCTGGAAGTACTGGGCGGCGCTTGCGCGTTCGCGCACCAGCAGGTCCAGGGTGGCCGTGCCGAACCGGGCGACGGTGTCGGCGCCCACCCACGCCACCGCTTCGGCGACGTTCGGCGGCGGTCCGTCGAGCGGGGCGCGCACCCCGCCGCCGGGGAACGTGAGCGGCGTACCGCCCGCGGTGAACTCCGCGGCGAACTCGATGCGCAGCTTGCCGTCCCGCCACTCGACGGTCCCCGGCCGGGCCGACAGGCCGAGCCCTGCCTCCCACTCGGCGAAGGCCACGATGTCGTCGTACCGGTCGGCGGCGATCAGCGCGGCCACGACCTGCTGGGTCGGCGGCAGACCGGCCGCGACACCCGGGCCGAAACGCTCGGCGGCGACCTGGTGGATCTCCTCGAACTGCTTGCGCCGGTAGTCGTCCGGCTTGGTGAGGAGCCGCTTGCCGCGCATCCGCTCCACCATCTCCACGCGCAGCCAGCGCCGGTGCAGCGAGTCGCGCACCTTGCCCGGCTCGGTGTACTGGTCGACGACGTCCAGGGCCTCGCGCAGGTTCTTGAAGTACCCGACCGGGTCGAAGGGTTGGAAGCCGGCGTTGGAGGCGTCGTCCCGGCGGATGTGGTAGTAGCAGACGTAATCGCCGATCACGGAGACGTTGGCCGCGCGCAGATACGCCTCCGTCACGAAGACGTGGTCCTCCAGCCGGCGTCTGCCCTCCGGGAAGCGCAGACCGATCTCGTCGAGGAACGCCTTGCGGAACATCTTGTGCGGGGTGAGGCTGTCGATGAGCGGGGCGTTCTCGACGGAGGCGCGCGGGCGGTTGCGGCGGAACAACTCCACCGGCACCGACCGGCCCTGACCGGCCATCTTGCCGACGACGACGTCCGCGCCGTTTTCGACGCCGTAGCCGTACATCCGCTCCAGGGCCTCGTCGCCCAGGTGGTCGTCGTTGTCGACGAACATGACGTACTCGCCCTGCGCGGCGGCGATTCCCACGTTGCGGGGCTTGCCCGACCAGCCGGAGTTCTCCTGGTGGATCACCCGGACCCGGGGCTCCTCGGCGTCGAGCGCATCGAGCCGGGCAGGGGTCTGGTCGGTGGAGCCGTCGTCGACGAAGATCACCTCGTACTCGTCGGGCGGTAGGGACTGCTTGAGCAGCGAGGCGATGCAGTCCTCGATGTAGGGCCCCGGGTTGTAGACGGGGACGATGACGCTGACCTTGACCGGCATCGGGCTCCGAGCCCCCTCGGGTCGCTCGCCGTGTTGTGTTGGGTGCGGTGGCCAGATGCTATCCCGGCGGGGGGCTTTGTCCCACTCGCGGCCCCCCTTTTTGATCACTTTCGGGGATCGGCTCATCCGTGTGTCTTGGCCAGCAGCTCCAGAATCTCGGCCGTGGTGCCGGTCTCGCCCAGACGCGGGAAGATCCGCTCGACACTGTTGCGGTGGGCCTCGGGGGCCAGGTCGCTCATGGCGTCGGTGGCGAGCGTGACGTGGTAGCCGTGCTCGTGGGCGGCGCGGGCGGTGGACTCCACGCCGATGCTGGTGGCGATGCCCGTCAGCACGATCTGGGTGACGGAGCGGCGGCGCAGTTGAACGTCGAGATCGGTCCCGTGGAAGGCACCCCAGTTGCGCTTGGTGACGGTGATGTCGCCGGGGTGACCGGCCAGTTCACCGACGAGGGCGTCCCAGCCCTCGGGGCGGGCACCGCCCGGGCGGGGCGCCTCGGTGCGGCCGGGCACCAGGTCCGCACCGTCGGCGGCGAAGGAGACCCGGACCAGGACCACGGGCAGGCCGTGGGCGCGGAAGGCGTCGGCGAGTTCGGCGGAACGGGTGACGACCTCGGCGCCCGTGTACGGCTGCGTGGGCGCGGCGACGACGCCGGCCTGGAGGTCGATCACGACGAGGGCGGTGCGCGGGTCGAGGGCGGTGACGGTCACGGTTCAGGCCTTTCGGGAGGGGTGGGGGTGCTCAGCGAGCGATCGGGCAGGGTGGTCGCCAGGAGCAGCGCGGACCCGGCGAGCATGAACAGGGCCAGGTCGTGCAGCCCGGCCGTGTCGGCGCGATGGGCGAAGAAGGCCGCGGTCGCGGCGGAGGCGCCCAGCGCGCCGAGGTAGGAGAAGGTGCGCAGCAGACCGGCGGCCGAGGCGATGCGGGCGGGCTCGGCCTGCCGGTACAGCGCGTTCTGGCCGGCGAGCCCGATGAGCCCCTGCGGTACGCCCATCACCGCTGCCACGGTCACGAGCGCCCAGACAGGGGTTCCGGAACCGGCCAGAAGCAGCGCGGCGCAGCCGGTCACCTGCACGAGGCCGCCGACGAGAAGCTTGCCGCGCACGGCCTCACGGCGACCGGTGAGCGCGGAGACGACCAGCGCGGACCCCGACAGCGGCAGCAGCACCAGCCCGGCCGTCGAGGGGGACAGCCCCCGGCCCTCCTCCAGCCACTGGGTGAAGCCGTACAGGAAGGCGTACGCCGTTGTGTAACCGAGCAGTTGACGCAGATACGTGACGATCAGCGGGACGTTCCCGCCGAGCACCCGCAGGTCGACGAACGGCACCGCCACCCGCAGCTCCCGCACCGCGAAGCCGGCCGCGGCCACGGCGGAGAGCACTGGCAGGTACCAGTGACCGGACCGGGGACTCGTCAGGAACAGCATCGCCGAGACCAGCGCGACGGCGAACAGGCCCATGCCGGGCAGGTCGACACCCCGATCGCGGCCTTCCGTGGGCCGGGCCGCCTTCGGCAGCCGCAGCGTGCCGAGGACCAGACAGGCCGCGGACAGCGGGACGTTGACGGTGAAGACGGCCCGCCAGCCGCCGACGCCGATCAGCAGCCCGCCGAGGGCGGGACCGACCACGGCCACCGTCTGGTTCGCCACGGCCAGCGCGGTCAGCACCCCTGCCGGGCTGTCCCGGCCGGTGCGCTCGGCCTCGCTCCGCGTCAGCTGCATGGCGGCCGGATACGCAGCCGAGGTCCCGAACCCGAGCAGCACCCGCGCCCCGACCAGCACGCTGAGCGACGGCGCCAGCGCGCCGAGGAGCCCGGCGACTCCGACGAGGGCCGTGCCCACCAGATACAGCCACCGGGGCCCGTACATGTCCACGAGCCGCCCGACGACCGGTTGCCCCACCGCGGTGGCCAGGTACAGGGCCGACACCAGCCACACCGTCTGCGACGGCGGCGCGCCGAAGGCGACGCCGATCGGCACCAACGCCACCGCAATCATCGAGGAGTTGACCGGGTTGAGGACCGACCCGAGCAGCATCGGCGCGATCAGCCGCCGGTCGAATCCGGTGGGGGAGGGGCGGGTCGTGCGCCCGATGCCGGAGAGCCTCGGTATCACAGCTGGGTGAGCCGTTCCAGCAGGGTCAGCCCCTCGAGCACCGTCCGCCGTTCGTCCTCGGTGAACCGGTCCTGCAGGGCCCGGGCCAGCCACTCCTCGCGCGCCTGCCGGTCGCCCTCGACACGCCGGCGGCCGGCGTCGGTCAGGGTGACGAGCTGGCGGCGGCCGTCGTCCGGGTCGGGGCTGCGCCGGATCAGCCCGTGCCGGTCGAGCGCGGCGAGCGTGGTGGCCATCGACTGCGGCCGCACGCCCTCGGCCGTGGCCAGCGCGCTCGCCGTGGCCGCCCCGTGCTTGGCGATCAGCGTGAGCGCGGAGATCTGCGGCGGCGTGAGCTCCTCGTCCTCCGCGACCTCCCTGAGCCGGCGCCGCAGCCGAGTGACCACGACCCGCAGATCACGCGCGGCCCGGGCGGCGGAGTCGGAGATGCCCTCGGGGATGTGGTCGGTGGCCTGTGCGTCCATGCCTGCCACCGTAAAACCGTCAGGTGAAACTGTCCAGTCTAGACTGAACAGTTTCACCTGTAGATCTCGGCCACCGACGGTAGACGATCGGCAACTCGGCCTGACGGCAAGCCTGTTGGGCTACCGTGTGCGTCACAGGGGCACGGCGACGAGGGGAGCGGACCGTATGAACGAGCACCCGACGGGCGGGATCGCGCCGGTCGACTCCTCCGTGGCGCACCCCGCCCGCGTCTACAACGCCTGGCTGGGCGGCCGGGACAACTACCTCGCCGACCAGGAGGCTGCCGAGCTCGCCGCCGCGGCCAATCCCCAGATCGTCCCCGCCGTCCGGGCCAACCGGGCCTTCCTCGGACGCGCCGTCCGCGAACTGACCGCGCGGGCCGGGATCCGCCAGTTCCTCGACATCGGCACCGGGATCCCGACGGCGGACAACACCCACGAGGTGGCACAGCGGCTCGACGCCCGCGCCCGGGTGGTCTACGTCGACAACGACCCGATCGTCCTGGCCCACGCCCGGGCGTTGCTGGTCAGCACCCCGGAAGGCGCGACGGACTACCTGGAGGCAGACCTGCGCGAGGTGGACCGCATCCTCGCAGCGGCCCAGGAGACGCTCGACCTGTCGCAGCCCGTGGGCCTCATGCTGGTCGCGATCCTGCAGTACGTCCCCGACGCCGACGACCCCCACGCCCTCACCCGCAGGTTCCTCGACGCCCTCGCACCGGGCAGCCACCTCGTCCTGTCCCACCCCGCCGCGGACATCGGGGCGGAGGAGGTCGCCGAGTCGATGCGCGTGTACAACGAACGCGCCGCCGACCACGCCGGAGCGACTCCCCGCACCCACGCCGAGATCAGCCGCTTCTTCGCCGGTACGGAACTTCTCGCACCGGGCGTCGTCGAACTCCCCGACTGGCACCCGGACTCCCAGGACACCCCGGCGCCCGGCCGGCTGCCGATGTGGTGCGGGGTCGGCCGCAAGCCCTGACCGACGCACCGGGCGGCTCGCTCGCCCGGCGGCACGATCGTCCTCTCTAGGCTGCTCCCGTGCGCCTTCTCCTGACGACCGACACCCACCTCCCCAAGCGCGCCAAGGAGCTGCCCGCGCAGCTCCTCGCCGAACTGCCGCGCGCCGACGTCGTGTTCCACGCCGGGGACTGGGTCGACACGGCCACCCTCGACCTGCTGGAGAGCCGCTCCCGCAGGCTTGTCGGCGTGTACGGCAACAACGACGGACCGGCGCTGCGGGCCAGGCTGCCCGAGGTCGCGTACGCCGAGCTCGGCGGTCTGCGTTTTGGTGTCGTGCACGAGACGGGTCCCGCGCAGGGACGCGAGGCACGCTGTGCCGCACGCTTCCCGGACCTCGACGTGCTGGTGTTCGGGCACAGCCACATCCCGTGGGACACCACCGCCCCCGGTGGCCTGCGCCTGCTCAACCCCGGTTCCCCGACCGACCGCCGACGTCAGCCCCACTGCACCTTCATGACCGCCACCGCCGACCACGGGCAGCTCACGGACGTACAGCTGCACCGCCTGCCTCCGAGGTAGCCGCCGGTTGCGGAGCAGTGGGGCGGGGCACCCGGGACGGCCGCGACCACGGTGCGGCGGCGTTGTCAGACCCGACTGTTACCAATGAATCATGACTGGATCACCGGCAACGCTTCTGCGGCGTGCGGTGAGCCCCGCACGGCACGCGGGCTCGCCGCGCACCGTCCTGTTCGTGATGTGCACCGGGTACTTCCTGGTGCTCCTCGACGTCACCATCGTCAACGTCGCCCTGCCGAGCATCGGCTCAGGGCTCGGCACCGACGTCGGCGGCCTCCAGTGGGTCGTCGACGGCTACGCCCTGGCCCTTGCCGCCCTCATGCTGACCAGCGGCACGGCCGGAGACCTGTACGGGCACCGGCGCGTCGTGCTCGCCGGGCTCGTCGTCTTCGGCGTCGGCTCACTCGCCTGCGGGCTCGCCCCGGACGTGCCCACACTGGTCGCCGCCCGGGTGGCTCAGGGGGTCGGCGCGGCGCTGTTGCTGCCGGGCACGCTGGCCATCATCAGCCGTGCGTTCCCCGACCACGCGGCACGGGCGCGGGCGATAGGCGTCTGGGCCGGCATCGGCAGCCTGGCGCTGCCCGCGGGCCCGCTGCTCGGCGGCGCGCTCACCGACTCGCTCGGCTGGCGGGCGATCTTCCTGCTGAACGTGCCGATCGTGCTGGTCGCCCTGGTCTGGTCCGCAGCGACCGTGCAGGAGAGCAGGGAGGAGCGGGCCCGGCGCCCGGACGTGCCCGGACTGCTGCTCGGCAGCCTGCTGTTGCTGGCGACGACCTACGCCTTCATCGAAGGCGGACGGGCCGGCGCCGGATCCCCGGAGGTGCTGGCGTCCGTGGTGCTCGCCGTCCTCGCCCTACCGGCGCTCGCCGTGGCCGAAATACGACGTGGCGACGACGCGATGCTGCCCGTTTCGCTGCTGCGCCGCCCTGCATTCGACGCGGCGAACGTGGCGGCCGGGATCATGAACCTGGGCACCCTCGGCACGCTGTTCGTGCTGATGCTGTTCCTGCAGTCGGTCCAGCACCGCTCGGCGCTGCTCGCGGGCGCCGCCGTCATCCCCTTGTTCGCACCGCTCGCGATCCTCGCGCCCCTCGGCGGGCGCATCACCAGCCGCACAGGGGCGCGCCTTCCGGCTGCTGCGGGCCTGCTGGTGGCCACTGCCGGGCTCGCGCTTCTGGCCCTCGCCGTGCCGCACGCGTCGTACCTGGTGCTGCTGCCGGCGTTCCTGCTGTGGGGCATCGGGATGGGGTTCCTCACCCCGGCGGTCGTTGCCGCGGCCATTGCCGCCGTTCCTGCCGAGCGCTCCGGGCTGGCCTCCGCGATGAACAACACCGCACGTCAGACGGGCGGTGCGATCGGTATCGCGGTGGCGGGCGCGGTCGCCGGACAGCCTGCCGACGAGACGCGTTTCGTACGGGGGTTCCATGCCGTCGCGCTCGGAGCCGCGGGCCTCTACACGGCCGCCGCGTTGCTCGTGCTGATGCTGCTGCCGGGCGCGCTGATACCGGGCGGCGAGCGGTGATCTGCGGGCGGTGAGAGGTGACCCGGGCGGCGCTGTTCAACAGCATCCGGACCGCTCAACAAGATCCGGGCCGCTCCATGCATCTGCGAGCGGCCCGGGCGCTGCGAGTGTGCGCTGTCACGGACCTCCTTCCCGCAAGAGGTGCTGTGTCAGGGGGCGTACTCGCCTCCGTTGTGCGGCGCCTACCCCTCCGGGAACCGCCTCACACACCGAATTTCGGTCGGCTCCCAGGGGGCGAGGTAGGAACAGCCGCTGAGCGAGATCAACGGCGCCGCGATCGCCGCAGTCGCAACACCACCACCGCCACCACGACCACTGCGGCAACACCGACGGCGGCCCGCTTGGCCACCGGCACCCCGGCCGCGCGGAACAGGTCCAGGGGCTCGGTCTCCTCCGGCGGCTCGGCGACCGCCGCGGCGGGTTCGACGATCCGCTCCGACAGGCACTGCGCGAACTGGCCGACGAGCCGGTCGCCCACCTCCGCCATCACCCCGCGCCCGAACTGCGCCGGCCGCCCAGTGATCGTCAGATCGGTGCGCACCGACACCGCCGTGCTGCCGTCCTGTTCGGTGAGCGTGCCGGTCACCGTGGCGCGCGCGGTGCCCTGGCCGCGGGTCTCCCGGCCGGTCGCGATCAGCACCATGCGGTGCGCCGACTCGTCCTGTTCCTCGAAGACGGCGGTGCCCTTGTACGTCACGGTGATCGGGCCGACCTTGACCTTCACCGAGCCGGTGACGGTCTTGCCGTCGTACTCCTCGACGGCCGCCCCGGGCATGCATGGCGCGATCCGTTCGATGTCCAGGAGCGTCTGCCAGGCGTCGTCGACCGGCACGGGCACGGTGAATTCGTGGTTCAGTTCCATGGCTTCCTCCTGTGCACGGTTACGTCGACGGGTGGATCGCTCCTCCGGTGGCCGTCAGCGGGGTGCCGGTGCCGCCCCAGCGCAGGGCGACGACCTCGGCCGCGACGGACACGGCGACCTCCTCGGGCGTTCGGGCCCCGAGGTCGAGCCCGACCGGGGAGCGCAGCCGGGACAGTTCGGTTTCGGTGAGCCCGGCATCGAGCAGGCGTTTCATGCGGTCGTCGTGGGTGCGGCGGCTGCCCATCGCCCCGATGTAGGCGGCCGGCCGGCGCAGTGCCTCCTCCAGCAGCGGTACGTCGAACTTGGGGTCGTGGGTGAGGACGCAGATGACGGTGCGCTCGTCGGTGTCGGTGCCCTGCAGATAGCGGTGCGGCCAGTCGACGATCACCTCCACTGCGTCCGGGAAGCGCTTCGGGGTGGCGAAGACCGGGCGGGCGTCGCACACGGTGACCCGGTAGCCGAGGAAACTGCCGATGCGGGCGACCGCCGCCGCGTAGTCGATGGCGCCGAAGACCAGCAGGCGCGGTGGCGGGGCGAAGGAGTGCAGGAAGACGGTGACCGCGTCCTCGCGGCGCTCACCGTGCGGGCCGTAGTGGCGCAACCCCGTGGCGCCCTGGGCGAGTTCACCGCGCGCGTCGGCGGTGACGGCCACGTCCAGGCCGGTGGAGCCCAGCGTGCCGGACACCTCGTCCGGCCAGACGGCAAGGGTGGCCCCGATCCTCGCCGGCCCGTCCGTCACGGTCGCCACGGTCACCGGACGGCCCGCGGCGACGGACTCCGCCACCGCGGCGAAACCCGGATCGGTCTCCTGCGTGACCGGCCGGACCAACAGGGTGATCTCGCCGCCGCAGGTGAGCCCGACCGCGAAGGCGTCCTCGTCGCTGTAACCGAAGGTCTCCAGGCGTGCCTCGCCGGTCTCGACGACCTCCTGGGCGAGCTCGAACACCGCACCCTCGACACAGCCGCCGGACACACTGCCCACGGCCTCGTCGCCGGGGCCCACCGCCATTGCCGCTCCGGGATCGCGCGGCGCGCTGCGGCTCACGGCGACGACGGTCGCCAGGCCGAACGGGACCCGGGCCGTGTACCACTCGCTCAGCGTCGGAAGAATCTCACGCACGATCCGCTCCTTCCACGGGAGCCGCGTCGGCCCCTCGCACCACCGCCGCCAACTGCTCCAGCGCCGCCAGGCTGTGTCCCTCGACGAAAGCGTCCACGCTCGGCAGCGCCGCTGCCATCCCGGCGGCCAGGGGAGCGTAACCGGGGCGTGCTTTGCGGGGGTTGGCCCAGATCACCCGGTGCGCCAACCGGTGCAGTCGGCGCATCTGGGCGCCGAGCAGCTCCGGATCGCCGCGCTCCCAGCCGTCCGACAGCAGTACGACCACTGCGCCGCGTGCCATGCCCCGCTGCCCCCAGCGGTTCAGGAACTCGCGCAGCAGTTCCCCGAGCCGGGTGCCGCCGCGCCAGTCGGGCACGGCTGCCGCGAGCGCGGTCATCGCCAAGTCGGGGTCGCGGTGCGAGAGTTCGCGGGTCACCCGGGTCAGCCGGGTGCCGATGGTGAAGACCTCGGTACGGGCCCCGCGGGCCGCTGCGTGCGCGAACCGCAGCAGCGCGTCCGCGTACGGCGCCATCGAACCGCTGACGTCCACCAGCAGCACGACCCGCCGCGGCCGCTCGGCCCGCGCGTGCCGCCGCAGCCTTGCGGGCTCCCCGCCGCGCCGCAGCAGCTCCCGCACCGTCCGGTGCGGATCGACCTCCCCGCGCCGGGCCGGCCGCCGCCGCGCGCTGCGCCGGGCCTCGCCCCGCAGCGCGAACGCGGCCAGCAGACGCCGCAGTTGCTCGCGCTCGACGGCGTCCAGTTCGGCGACGTCGCGATGGCGCAGGACCTCGGTGGAGCTCGCGAGGGCGGCGGTGGGCGGGGCCTCGTGGTGCTCGTCGCGGCCGTTCGCGCGGGGCACGCGACCGTCCCGCAGGACCAGCCGCAGCCGGGGCGGAGGAGCGGGGGTCAGAACACGCCCGGCGGACGACACGTTCCCGAAGTAGGCGGCGAACACCCGCTCGTAGCGCTCCAGGTCGTCGCGCCCGCCGCACAACGTCAGCCGCCCCGCCCAGTACACGTCCGCCCGCATCCCGGCCCGCAGCTCGTCCACCGCCCGCAGAAAGGCGTGCACCCGCTCGGCACTCGCATCGACACCGGCGGCCCGCAGGGCACGGGCGAACCCGAGAAGGACGGCGTCGGCACGGGGCGGTGCGGGCGGATCGCCGTTGCCGGACAGGGGGAGGTCCACGCCGCTCACGCCCCCCGCGCCGCGAGCACCGCCGCCAGATCCAGCCCCCGCGCCCGCTCCGCGTCCTCCCGGTACTTCAGCACCGAACCCAGCGTCGCCACCGCCAGCTCCGCGTCCACCTCGCTCGCGCCGAGCGCGTCCAGGGCCTCGGCCCAGTCGATGGTCTCCGCCACGCCCGGCGGCTTCAGCAGGTCCTGGGAGCGCAGTGCCTGCGCCAGCGCGGTCACCTGCTCCGCCAGCCGCGCCGAGACGCCCGGCAACCGCCGCCGTACGATGGCCAGTTCGCGGGCGAAGCCCGGGTGGTCGAACCAGTGGTACAGGCACCGCCGCTTCAGCGCGTCGTGCACCTCGCGCGTGCGGTTGGAGGTCAGGACCACCACCGGCGGCACCTCGGCACGCAGCGTGCCCAGCTCCGGGATCGTCACCGAGAACTCCGACAGCAGCTCCAGCAGGAACGCCTCGAACTCGTCGTCCGCCCGGTCGATCTCGTCGACCAGCAGCACCGACGGCTGCGTCTCCAGGGCCTGCAGCAGCGGCCGGGACACCAGGAAACGGCGGTCGTACAGCTCGCCCTCCAGCCGTTCCGCGTCCTTCACCCCGGCCGCCTCCGCGGCGCGCAGATGCAGCAGCTGACGGGGGAAGTCCCAGTCGTACAGCGCCTGCGAGGCGTCGATGCCCTCGTGGCACTGCAAGCGGATCAGCGGCGCGCCGAGCGCCTCGGCGAGGGCCGACGCGAGCGCGGTCTTGCCGACGCCCGCGTCGCCCTCGCAGAAGATCGGCCGGTGCAGCCTCAGGGCCAGGAAGCAGGCGATGGCCAGCCCGTCGTCGACGAGGTACCCCGTCTCCTCCAGGCGGGCCCGCACCTGGTCCGGGCCGTCCAGCTCAGCGCTCGGGCCTTGCTCGTGCGTGATCGGTCCTCACCCCATTCCGGCGGCGATCAGGACCGCACGCCTGGTGAGTACCCGCGCCAGGTGCTCGCGGTACTCGGCCGAGGCCGACACGTCCTGCGACGGCCTGGTGCCTTCCGCCGCCGACTCCGCGGCCCGCGCCACGGCCTCGGCGTCCCCGGCGCCGGACAGAGCCTCCTCCATCGCCGAGGCCCGCAGCGGCGTCGACCCCATGTTGGTGAGACCGACCCGCGCCTCGGCGATGTGCCCGTCGTCGCGCCGCACCAGCGCGGCCACGCCGACGATCGCATAGGCCTGGGCGACTTGGTGGAACTTCTCGTAGTGGAAGCCCCAGCCGTCGGCCTTGGGCACCCGCACCTCCACCAGCAGCTCGTCGGGCTCCAGCGCGGACTGCAGGTAGTCGACGAAGAAGTCCCGCGCGGGCAGAGTGCGCCGCCCGCGAGGTCCCTGCACCACCAGCTCGCCGTTCAGCGCCAGCACCACGGCGGGCAGGTCGGCGGCCGGATCGGCGTGCGCGAGGGAGCCGCCCAGGGTGCCCCGGTGGCGTACGGCGGGATCGGCGACCGTCGCCGTCGCGGCCGCGAGCAGACCCGCGTGCCTGCGCACCAGCGGATCGTGGATGACGTCGTGATGTGTGGTCATCGCGCCGATGGCGAGCGTGTCGCCGTCCTCGCGCACCCCGCGCAGCTCGGGGATGCGGCCGACGTCGACGACCAGCTCGGGGAAGGCCAGCCGCAGCCTCATCAGCGGCAGCAGGCTCTGCCCGCCAGCGAGCACCTTCGCCTCCTCGCCGGCGTCGGCGAGCGTGCGCACCGCCTCGGCGACGCTGCTCGGACGGGCGTAGTCGAATGCCGGAGGAATCATGACCGGACCTCCTTGCCGGACTGAACCGCTCGCCAGATCCGCTCCGGTGTACAGGGCATCCGGACGTCCTGCACCCCCAGCGGCCGCAGTGCGTCCACGACCGCGTTGACCACGGCCGGCGTGGACGCGATCGTGCCCGCCTCGCCGACTCCCTTGACTCCCAAGGGGTTCGAGGTGGCCGGCGTCTCCGTCCGCTCCGTCACGAAGTCCGGCAGGTCCGCCGCCGACGGGACGAGATAGTCGGCCATCGTGCCGGTGACCAGGTTGCCCTCGTCGTCGTACACGGCCTCCTCGTACAGGGCCTGCGCGATGCCCTGCGCCAGCCCGCCGTGCACCTGCCCCTCGACGATCGTCGGGTTGATGACCTTGCCGACGTCGTCGGCGCAGACGTACGACCTGATCCGTGTCTGCCCGGTCTCGGTGTCGACCTCCACCGCGCACAGGTGGGTGCCGTGCGGGTAGGAGAAGTTGTCCGGGTCGACCAGGTGCTCGGCGTTGATGCTGGGCTCCAGGCCGTCCGGCAGGTCGTGCGAGGTGAACGTCTCGAAGCAGACCTCCTGGATGGTCTTGCGGGCGTCCGGGGAGCCCTTGACGGAGAACACGCCGTTCGTGAACTCCAGGTCGTTCTCGCTGGCCTCGAGCAGGTGCGCGGCGATCTTCCGCGCCTTCTCGACCACCTTCAGCGCCGCATGGTGCACGGCCGTCCCGCCCACGACGAGCGAACGCGACCCGTAGGTGTCCATGCCCTGCGGGGCCGCCTTGGTGTCGCCGTGCACCACTTCGACGTCCTCGAACGGCACGCCCAGCACATCGGCGGCGATCTGGCTCCAGCAGGTCACATGCCCCTGCCCGTGCGGGCTGGTGCCCGTGACCACCTCGACCTTGCCGGTCGGCAGCATCCGGATGGTCGCCGCCTCCCAGCCGCCGGCCGCGTACCGCAGATCGCGCAGCACCCGGCTCGGCGCGAGCCCGCACATCTCGGTGTACGTCGACACGCCGATGCCGAGCCGTACCGTGTCACCCCGGTGATTGCGGTCCGCCTGCTCGGCACGCAGCTTGTCGTAGTCGAACAGCGCGAGCGCCTTCTCGGTCGCGGCCTCGTAGTTGCCGCTGTCGTACGTCAACCCCGCGATCGACGTGTACGGGAACTCCTCGTGCCCGATCCAGTTCCGGCGCCGCAACTCCACCGGATCCAGGCCGAGTTCGACGGCCAGCTCGTCCATGATGCGTTCGATGGCGAACGTCGCCTCCGGGCGCCCGGCACCCCGGTACGCGTCGGTCGGCGTCCTGGTCGTGAACACGCCGGTGCACGTGAAGTCGTAGGAGTCCATCTTGTAGATCGCCGGATACATGAAGGCGCCCAGGATCGGGATGCCCGGGGTGACGAGCATGAGGTACGCGCCCATGTCGGTCAGCAGGTCGACCTTGAGGCCGAGCAGCTTCCCGTCGCGGTTCGCGGCGATCTCGATGTCCTGGATCATGCCGCGGCCGTGGTGGGTGGCCAGGTAGCCCTCGGAGCGGGACTCGGTCCACTTCACCGGCCGGCCGATCCGGCGCGCGACCGCGAGGGCGATCGCCTCCTCGCCGTACACCTGCAGCTTCGAGCCGAAGCCGCCGCCCACGTCGGGGGCGATCACCCGGAGCTTGTGCTCGGGGATGCCGGTGACCACGGCCATCATGATCCGCAGGATGTGCGGGATCTGCGTGGCCGAGTACAGCGTGTACTCGCCGGACGCGGCGAGCGGGGTGACGACGACCGCGCGGGGTTCCATCGCGTTGGGGATGAGCCGCTGCTGGTGGAAGCGGCGCTTGACCGTGACCTCGGCGCGCTGCCGTACGGAGTCGAAGTCCTCGCCCGTCTTCAGCGGCCAGACGTAGCAGCGGTTGGTTCCCTTGTCCGAGTGGACCAGCGGGGAGTCGTCCGCGAGGGCGGCCTCCAGGTCCAGGACCGGGGGCAGCGGCTCGTAGTCGACCTCGACCGCCTCCAGGGCGTCGGCGGCCGCGTACCGGTCGCGGGCCACGACGACGGCCACCGGGTCACCGGCGTGGCGGACCTCCTCGACGGCGATCGGCGGGTGGTCGGGCAGCACGATGTCCTCGGTCACCGGCCAGGCGCACGGGAGGGAGCCCAGTCCCTCGGCGAGGTCGGCGCCGCTGAACGCGGCGATGACGCCGGGGCGTTGGAGGGCCGGCGACACGTCGACGCGGGTGATGCGGGCGTGGGCCATCGGGCTGCGCAGGATCGCCATGTGCAACAGTCCGTTGACGCTGATGTTGTCGGTCCAGTTGGTCTGCCCGGTGATCAGCCGGGCGTCCTCCTTGCGGGGCCGGGCACGGCCGACCTCGGGTTGCACGGCCTGGTCGGTCATGCCGGGACCTCCTGTTCGGAGGCGGCCTGTACGGCCCGCACGATGTTCTGGTAGCCGGTGCAGCGGCACAGGTTCCCCTCGAGGGCGTGCCGGATCTCCTCCGTGGTGGGGTGCGGGTGCTCGCGCAGCAGATCCCGCGCGGCCATCAGCATCCCCGGGGTGCAGTAGCCGCACTGCAGGGCGTGCTTCTCGTGGAAGGCACGCTGCAGGGCGCTCAGCTCCCCGTCCTGGGCCAGCCCCTCGACCGTCGTCACCTCACCTCCGTCCGCCTGGACGGCGAGCACGGAGCAGCTCTTGACGCTGACACCGTCCAGCTCGACCGTGCAGGCCCCGCAGTTGGAGGTGTCGCAGCCGATGGGGGTGCCGGTCAGACCGAGACGGTCGCGCAGGTAGTGGACCAGGAGGAGACGGGGTTCCACGTCGTCCTCGTACGTCGTGCCGTCCACCTTCACCGAGATGTGGGTCATGTGCCCTCCAGAGACCGAGCGGGCGGAAGTGAGGGGAACAGGGGAAAGCAACGCCCGGGCGTGATGTACGTCACTCTATGACCGCGCACGGGAGGCGGCGAGTGCTGCGGCCGGGTTCGTTGAGCGTTAATGCATTGCCGCCGTCGACCCCGTTCTGCTGCACTGCTCGGGAAGCGACGTAGAGGATTCAAGGAGCAGCGATGCGCACTGCGTGCATGTCCACCCAGGAAGGAACGACCCCCTCTTCTAAGGACATGACGCTTCGTGCACTTGCTCAACCTCGGCATTCTCGCCCACGTAGACGCAGGTAAGACCAGCCTCACCGAGAGGCTGCTGCACACGACCGGAGTCATCGACGAGATCGGCAGTGTCGACGACGGCAGCACCCGGACCGACACCCTCGCGCTGGAGCGCCGGCGCGGCATCACCATCAAGTCCGCGGTCGTCTCGTTCCCGATCGACGACGTCACGGTCAACCTCATCGACACCCCGGGCCACCCCGACTTCATCGCCGAGGTGGAGCGGGTGCTCGGCGTGCTCGACGGCGCCGTACTGGTCGTCTCGGCCGTCGAGGGCGTCCAGGCGCAGACCCGCGTCCTGATGCGGACACTGCAGCGGCTGCGCATCCCGACGCTGATCTTCGTCAACAAGATCGACCGCCGGGGGGCGTGCTACGACGGCGTACTGCGCGCGGTCTCCCGGCGGCTCACGCCGGCGATCGTGCCGATGGGGACGGCCGACGGGCTGGCTACACCGGACGCCCGCTTCACTCCCGGACTCGTGCCGACGGCACTCGACGTGCTGGCCGATCACGACGACGACCTGCTCGCCGCTTATGTGGAGGGCAGTGGTATGTCACATGACACAGTCAGTGCGGCCCTGGCCGCCCAGACCCGCCAGGCCGTCGCCCACCCCGTCTACTTCGGCTCCGCCATCACCGGCGCCGGCATGGACGCCCTGGTCACCGGTATCAAGGAGCTCCTGCCGCCCGCCGGCGGCGATCCCGACGGGCCGGTCTCGGGCACCGTCTTCAAGGTCGAGCGAGGCCCGGCGGGGGAGAAGGTGGCGTACGCCCGGATGTTCTCCGGCACCCTGCGTACCCGCGACCGCATCCCCTTCGGCGAGGCCCGCCGAGAGGGCAGGGTCACCGCGATCAGCGTCTTCGGCCACGGCACCGACCTGCGTGAGGACGCCGTGCCCGCCGGGCGCATCGCCAGGCTGTGGGGTCTGGCCGACATCAGGATCGGCGACCCGATCGGCGAACCGCACAAGGCGTACGAGCGCTTCTTCGCGCCGCCGACCCTGGAGACGGTCGTCGTCCCGGGCCCCGGCGCGGACGCCAGGGAGCTCCATCTCGCCCTGGCCCGGCTCGCCGAGCAGGACCCGCTGATCGACCTGCGGCACGACGAGGTGCGCCGGGAGACCTCCGTGTCCCTCTACGGCGAGGTGCAGAAGGAGGTCGTCCAGGCCACGCTCGCCGAGGAGTTCGGACTCGACGTCACCTTCCGCGAGACCACGACCATCTGCATCGAGCGGCCCGTCGGCTCCGGAGCGGCGGTCGAGTTCAACAAGAAGGACCCGAACCCCTTCCTGGCCACCGTCGGCCTGCGCGTCGACCCCGCGCCCACCGGATCGGGCGTGGACTTCCGGCTGGAGGTGGAGCTCGGCTCCATGCCGTACGCCTTCTTCAAGGCCGTCGAGGACACCGTCCGCGAAACCCTCGGCCAGGGCCTGCACGGCTGGCAGGTCACCGACTGCACGGTCACCATGACCCACTGCGGCTACTCGCCCCGGCAGAGTCACGCCCACCAGGGCTTCGACAAGAGCATGTCGAGCACCGGCGCCGACTTCCGCGGTGTGACGCCGCTGGTGCTGATCGAGGCGCTGCGCCGGGCGGGCACGCAGGTGTACGAGCCCATGCACCGCTTCCGCGTCGAGGCCCCGGCCGACACCCTCGGCGCCCTGCTGCCGCTGCTCGCCGCGCTGCGGGCAGTGCCGCACACGACCGAGACGCGGGGTGCCGTCTGCATTCTGGAGGGCGCCGTCCCGGCCGGCTGCGTGCACGAGCTGGAGCAGCGGCTGCCCGGACTCACGCGCGGCGAGGGCGAGTTGGAGAGCTCCTTCGACCACTACGCACCGATCACGTACGGAACGGTTCCCGAACGTCCGCGCACTGACCACAACCCCCTCAACCGCAAGGGGTACCTGTTGAACGTGACGCGCCGAGTGGGGAGTTGAGGAGGCCGGGAAAGAACGTCATCGGAAATCCTGATACTTACTCAAGAGTCAGAAGTATTGACGGTGTCCGGAAATCACCGGACTGTAGTGGACATGCCGAATATCCGGACACGTCTGCTCCTTGTGCTGGTTGTCCTCTTCGGATCTCTGACGGTGGCGGGCGCGCCGTCCGCCACCGCCGCCACCCTCTCCGACTCCCTCTGGTTCGACGAGTCACCGCTGACCGTGCAGAACGGCAGATTCGTCGACGCCAACGGCCGCGAGGTCGTGCTGCGCGGCTACAACGTCTCCGGCGAGACGAAGCTGGAGGAGAACACCGGACTGCCCTTCGCCTCCGTCGCCGACGCGAAGAAGTCCGCGACCGCGCTGCGCGCCCTCGGCGGCGGAAACTCGGTGCGCTTCCTGCTCTCCTGGGCCCACGCCGAACCCACCCGCGGCACCGTCGACACCACTTACCTGGCTGCCGTGACCGACCAGATGCGCGCCTTCCTCGACGCCGGCATCCGCGTCTACCCCGACTTCCACCAGGACCTCTACTCCCGCTACCTGTTCAACTCCGGTAGCTGGTACACGGGCGACGGGGCCCCCAAGTGGGCCGTGGCGCTGGGGGGTTACCCGCAGGAGTCCTGCGGAATCTGCCTCTTCTGGGGCCAGAACATCACCCAGAACCAGGCGGTGACGAAGGCGCAGTACGACTTCTGGCACAACAACTACGGACTGCAGGACAGCTTCCTCGGCACCGCCCAGAAGACCATGGCGTACGTCGAACAGCATCTGGGTGACGCGGAGTTCGCGGGTGTCGTCGGCTTCGACCCTTACAACGAGCCGTACGCGGGCAGCTACGACTCGGGCCAGACCAGCCGCACTTGGGAAAAGAACCTGCTGTGGCCCTTCTACCAGAAGTTCCGGGCCCGGATGGACGCGGCCGGCTGGCAGGACAAGCCCGCCTTCGTCGAACCGAACCTCTTCTGGAACGCCAACATCGACTCCCAGAAGCAGGAGGGCGGCCTGCTCGACGCGGGCACCCTCGGCCCCCGCTATGTCTTCAACACCCACTTCTACGACCAGAAGGCCATCTCCGGGATCCTGATGTGGGGCAACGCGTCCGACGGGCAGTACTCGACGGACTTCGGGACGATCCGCGACCGGGCGTCGGCTGCGGGGACGGCCGCCGTGGTCAGCGAGTTCGGCCATCCGCTGTCCGGAACGGTGTCCGGCAAGGCGCCGACGGTCGACAAGGCGATGTACCAGGCCCTCGACTCCCGTCTGCCGGGCTCCGGTTGGTGGTCCAACCCGGCTTCCTCCGGGCCGGTGCTCTCCGGCAACCAGTGGCAGTGGGACATCTACAACGGCCGCCACCACGAGCTGATGAACGACAACCCCGACAAGGTGCAGACCTCCGGTGACGCCTGGAACGACGAGGACCTCTCCGCCGTGAAGCTCGACGACTCGGGCGTGGTGACGCTCCGTCAGGATGCTCGGCTCCTCGACCGCGTGTATCCGAGCGCCACCGCCGGCACGACGCTCGCCTTCACCTACGAGGACCGGTCCCGCGACGGTTCCACGACCCTGACCTGGAACCCGGTGCCGAGTTCGCTGCCGAACGTGTCCCAGCTGGTCGGCTCCGGCCAGTACGGGCTGCTGGTGTGGAAGTCGGGCAGCGGCTCGGCGCCCACCGAACTGCATCTGCCCGCGTCCTTCCCGACGGCCACCACCACGGTCGTCTCCGACGTCGGCACGGTCTACGGCCCGCCCGCGTACACGTCCTCGACACCGGTCGGCGCGGCCCTCGAGCCGGGCGGCACGGGCAGCCGCCGGCTGCTGCTCACCGACTCGGACTCCGGCGTCCTGCACTACGCGCTGGTGACCAACGGGGCAACGTCACCGTCGGCGAGCCTGCTCGGCGCGGCCAAGTCGGAGCTGGCGACCTGGGCGGCGGCACACTTCTGACAGACGACACTCGGGCGGGCCTAACCGGGGATCTTCTCCGACACGTCCGCCCGAGGCTCGGCCTCGGCCTTGCGACCCGCGTCCCGCATGCGGCCGTACGCGTAGACGCAGCCGGCGAGCGCCAGGTCGGACAGGAGCATGAAGCCGATGGAGTAGGAGTCCTTGGCGCTGTACACGGCGCCCATCACCAGCGGCGGGACGAATCCGCCGAGGCCGCCCATCGCGCCGACGATGCCGGTCACGCTGCCCACCTGCGGCTGCGGGGTGACCCGGGCGACCAGGGCGAACACCGAGCCGCTGGCCGTGCCCAGGCCGGCGGCCATCACCAGCAGACAGATCGTCGCGGTGGGCGTGAGCGGCGGGTGGAAGGCCTGGACGATGGCCAGAAGTGCCACGACGCCCAGCGCCCAGGCGGTGACCACGGCCGGATGGATGCGGTCGGCGAGCCAGCCGCCGATCGGCCGGAACACGACGGTGATCAGCGCGAACCCGGCCGCCTTGGTGCCGGCGTCGGTGGCGCTCAGCCCGTACCAGGTCTTCAGATACGTGGGCAGATAGACGCCGAACGCGACGATGCCGCCGAAGCCGATGGCGTAGAGCGCGGACAGCTCCCAGGTCACGCGTAGTCGGCCCGCCTGGCCCAAGCGGTGCGTGAGCGGGGTGGACGGGATCGGGCGTCCGGGCTTGTCGTTGATCAGTACGGCGGCGAGCACGGCGTAGGCGGCGAGGGCCGCCGCGAGCACCAGGAAGGGGAGGTTCTCGCTGTGCTTGTACATGCGCGGCGTGAAGTACCCGGACAGCGCCACACCGCCCATGCCCATGCCGAAGACGCCCAGCGCCGCGCCCCGGTGGGCCGGCGGGAACCAGGCGTTGACCAGGGGGACGCCGATGGCGAAGGTCGTACCGCCGAGGCCGAGGACGAAGCCCACCGCGATCAGCGCGCCGTAGGAGCCCTTCGCCGGGATGAGCAGCAGTACCGGCACGATCGTCAGGGCGCTGACCAGCGGGAACATCAGCCGGGCGCCGTAGCGGTCGGTGAGGGCGCCGACCGGGACCCGACCCAGTGAGCCGACCAGGACCGGCACGGCGACCAGCAGGGACTGGGCGGAGGAGCTCAGGTGCAGCTTGTCGTCGAAGCTGCCGGCCAAGGGGGCGACGAGGTTCCAGGCCCAGAAGGTGAGGGTGAAGCCGAGCGTCGCCACCGCCAGGTTGCGCCAGGCCGCGGCGGAGGGTCTGTCCGTGACGGACGGCTGGCGGCTGGACGGACCGGTCATGGGCGCGCTCCCGGCTTCGACGTGCGGATCCCGGGGGCGGCGGTGACTCGGACGCGTCGGACCTCCGGCAACGCCTCTCATGATCGGCCGCCGCCGAGGCATCCGCATCCCGGAACCCGCCCGGCCGGCACCGGGCCGCAGGACGACGGCGCCGGACCTCGTCGTCCGGCGCCGTCGACGTCCACGGGGAGATCAGCCCGTGGGCGTACCCGACCAGTCGGCCTGCACATGCCCGAGCCGCACCCGCTGCGGATGGTCACCGACGGAGACGGACGTGACCTTCTGCCCGGTCGCGAAGTCGATCGCCGTGACCTGGTCGGCGCCGCTCTCGGAGACGATGCAGTCCTTGCCGTCGCCGCTGACCGTGGCCCAGTACGGCTTGGACGCGGTGACCAGCGGTCCCTCCTGGAGGGTGGCGCGGTCGACGACCGTCGCGTAGTCGTCCATCGTGCCCGCGACGCACAGCTTGGTGCCCGCCGGGTTCATCGAAATCCCGTGATGGCGCGAGTCGTTGACCCAGGTGGTGCGGTCCTCGCTGGTCGCCGGGTTCTTCGGCAGCGTCTTCACGCGGGTGATCTTGTCCGAGGCGACGTCGTACTCCAGGAAGCCGTTGAAGAAGGACACCTGGAAGTAGAGCTTGGACTCGTCCGGCGAGAAGACGGCCGGGCGGACGGCGTCGGAGAAGTCCGTCAGCCCGATGGCGTTCAGCCGGTCCCGCATGTCGATGACCTTGACCTGCTTGTACGTCGTCGCGTCCACGACCGTGATGCGCCGGTCGCCCTTCGTCCAGTCCCAGGCCGGGTCGTCGAGGGAGGTGTTGACGTCCCCGATGGCCATGTTCCAGATGTACTTGCCGTCCTTGGTGAAGATGTTCTCGTGCGGCTTGTCACCGGTCGCGAACGAGCCCAGCTGCTTGCCGGTGTTGATGTCCAGCACATGCACGGTGTTCGCGGTCGAGGCGGACACCGCGACCCGGGTGCCGTCGGGGGAGACCGCCATGTGGTCGGAGCGGTAACCCGACACGGGGAAGCGCCAGTTGATGCTGCCGGTGGCGAGGTCGATCGAGACCACGTCGGCGAAGCTCGGCCGGGAGACCACCACCGACTTGCCGTCCGGGGTGGTGTACATGTCGTCCACGAACTGGTCGTGGCCCTCGCCGACACCGTTGCGGATCGCCATGAAGTAGATCCACTTGATCGGGTCCGCGTTGATCTCCGCCATCCGCGCGGCCTTGTCCGGGATGACGTTGATCCGGCCGACCTTCGAGAAGTCGCCGGTGGACTTGATGACGTCCGCGGTCCCGTCCCAGTTGTTGCCGACGAACAGCACCTCGCGCAGGGCGGCGGCGGAGGAGTCCGTGGCTGCGGTGGCTGCGGTCGCGGCGGTGACGGTCAGGATGAGGGCGGCGGCTGCGGAGCAAAGGTGCCTGGGTCTGAAGGCAGGCATGAGTGCTCTCTCCTCTGTGGTGGTGGCGTGGGCATGCCAAGGCGGAAGGGCGCTGAATCCGAATCGCTGAATCTGAACAGGAGCGCGTTCAGATTGCTACTTACTGGAAAGTAAGGAAGAGGCGCCCTTCTCCACAAGACTGCGTACACGACAAAATTGACGGATCAGGCGACGGAGGAGGGTCAGTGGCGGGCAGGCTCAGGGCGCCGACCGGGCGGTACGGCGGTAAGACCGCCGCTCAGCGGCAGGCGGAGCGGCGCAGCAGATTCCTGGACGCCGCGCTCGAGCTGTTCGGCGCCGACCCCGGCTACCGGGCCACCACGGTCGCGGCACTGAGCGAGGCCGCCGGTCTGTCCACCCGTCAGTTCTACGAGGAGTTCCGCACCCTCGAGGATGTGCTGGCCGCCCTGCACCTGCAGGTCAACGACTGGGCCGAGGAAGCCGTGTTGACCGCGTTCGCTGAGGCGCGGGGGCTGCCGCTCGCCGCGCGCGTCACCGCGATCTTCCGGGCCTACGCCGCGAACGTCACCGGCGATCCGCGCCGGATCAGGATCACCTTCGTCGAGATCATCGGCGTGAGCGCCAGGCTTGAGGAACAGCGCCTGGCCCGCCGCTCCCGCTGGGTGGACCTCATCTGCGCCGAGGCCGAGACGGCCGCCTGCAACGGAGAGGCGGCCGCCCGTGACTACCGCATCGCCGCGACGGCCTTCATCGGCAGCGTCAACGGCCTGCTCCACGACTGGAGCGCGGGGTGGGTGAACGCGACGCTGGACGAGGTGGTGGACGAACTGGTCCGGCAACTGCTGGCGATACTGCGACCGCCGGGGTGGGTGGCGCCGGGCGAATGACGGACGGGTGCGGTTTTTTCGGGGGCAGTCGTGGTGTGCGCGGGTTCCGGGCGCTGAGCGGGCGGCCGGTGGGTGAGGTCAGTTGGAGGCAACAGCGCGTCTTGGCCGGCTCGAGCGGGGGCAGATGCGCGTGCCAGGGCCCGCGTCACCAACGTGCCCGAACAGCACACCTAGCCGCCCACCGTGTCCACCGCAGCCAGTACCGGAGCCACGCCGTCCTCGTCTCTGATCCGTGCCCCCAGCTTCGCCGCGCGGCGCGCGAACGCCGGGTCGCGGGTAGCCCGCAGCAGGGCCGAGGCCAGGGTGTCGGCGGTCAGCCGGCGCAGGGGCAGAGCGCGTGGGGCTACGCCCAGGGCGACCAGGCGGGCGGACCAGAAGCCCTCGTCGAACTGGATCGGGACCGGCACGGACGGCACGCCGGCGCGCAGGCCGGCCGCCGTCGTGCCCGCGCCCGCGTGGTGGACCACGGCGGCCGTGCGGGGGAAGAGGGCCGCGTGCGGAGCCTCGTCGATCGTCAGCATGTCCGCGCCGGAGGCCTCGAGGCCGGCCCAGCCCCGCTGGATCACGCCCCGCAGCCCGGCCCGGCGCAGGGCGCGTACGACAGCGGTGCTCAGCCGCTCGGGGTCGGGCACGGTCGCGCTGCCCAGGCCGACGTACACGGGTGGCGGCCCGGCGTCGAGGAAGTCCCGTAGCTCCGAGGGGAGTTGGGCCTCTCCGTCGTACGGCCACCAGTAGCCGGCCACGGTGAGGCCGGCCCGCCAGTCGTCCGGTCTCGGCACCACCAGCTCGCTGAAGCCGTGCAGCACAGGCCGCGTCTGCCGCTCCCGGGCCCGCCACGCCGCGGCGGCACTCATCCGGGGCAGCCCCAGCCGCTGCCGTACGGCGGGCAGCGCCCCGGCGAAGACCTGCTCCACGGCCAGGCCCACCCCGTGCCCGGCGATCCGGTTGCCCACCGCTCCCAGCGAGCGCACACCCAGCATCGGCGGCCCGAACTCCCTTGTGGGGGCGAGTGGTTGGAGCGGCACGTCCAGATACGGCAGGTGCAGGCCCTCGGCGATGGTGTGTCCGAGCGGGCCCACCGAGCCGGACAGCAACAGCAGATCGCTCGACCGGGCGGCCGCCACGAGGTCGTCCGTCATCCGCCCGACCAGCGCCCGCGCCATCGCCACCACCCGGACCAGCTTCACACCGGTCGCACTGCGATGCAGCCCGCGCCCGCGCGAGGACTCCAGCTCCGCCTGCGGATCCACCGGCAGCGGATGGAAACGGACCTCCGAGCCCGCCACCAGCGTCTCGAACCGGGCATGCGTGACCAGAGTGACCTCGTGCCCGGCGCGGGCGAGCCCGTCTCCGAGTCCGGTGTACGGGGCCACGTCGCCCCGGGATCCCGCCGTCATGATCGCTACGCGCACGACGGCCAGTATGGCGCCGCGGTACGCCATCGGCGACAACCACCGGTGCAGAACGGCCAGTTCACCCCTGTCACAGCCGTTGACTTCACTCTCCCGGTGGCTCTACCTTCGGCGCGCGACGCGTTCGGTTCACCGATCCTCGTTCGGTATCTCGAATAAGTGTCCTTGCCAGCCCGGGAGTTCCTCCCGCCGAAGGAGCCGCATGTATCCCCCACCGCGCACGTCCCCCGATGCTCTCGTACGACGCCTCAGAGCCGCCGCCGTACGCCTCCTCGCCCTCGCCCTGACCGCGGCCGCCGCGCTGCTCTTCGCCGCGCCCGGTCCGGCGCAGGCGGCGACGACCCGTCAGATAGCCGTGCCCACCGCGCCGATGGGCTGGGCGTCCTGGAACAGCTTCGCCGCCAAGATCGACTACAACGTCATCAAGCAGCAGGTCGACGCGTTCGTCGCGGCGGGGCTGCCGGCGGCCGGCTACAAGTACATCAACATCGACGAGGGCTGGTGGCAGGGCACGCGCGACAGTGCCGGCAACATCACCGTCGACACCAGTGAGTGGCCCGGCGGCATGAGCGCCATCGCCGACTACATCCACAGCAAGGGCCTCAAGGCCGGTATCTACACCGACGCCGGCAAGGACGGCTGCGGCTACTACTTCCCGACGGGCCGCCCCGCCGCGCCGGGCAGCGGCAGCGAGGGTCACTACGACCAGGACATGCTGCAGTTCTCCAAGTGGGGCTTCGACTTCGTGAAGGTCGACTGGTGCGGCGGTGACGCCGAGGGGCTCGACGCGGCGACGACGTACAAGTCGATCAGCGACTCGGTCGCGAAGGCGACGGCCACCACCGGCCGTCCGCTCACCCTGTCGATCTGCAACTGGGGCTACCAGAACCCCTGGAACTGGGCGCCGGGCCTGGCTCCGATGTACCGGACCAGCACCGACATCATCTACTACGGCAACAAGCCGTCGATGACGAACCTGCTGTCCAACTTCGACCAGACCCTGCACCCGACCGCGCAGCACACGGGCTACTACAACGACCCGGACATGCTGATGGTCGGCATGGACGGCTTCACCGCCGCCCAGAACCGCACCCATATGAACCTGTGGGCGATCTCCGGCGCCCCGCTCCTCGCCGGCAACGACCTGTCCACCATGACCTCCGAGACCGCCGGGATCCTCAAGAACCCCGAGGTGATCGGCGTCGACCAGGACCCGCGCGGACTGCAGGGCGTCAAGGTCGCCGAGGACACCACCGGACTGCAGGTGTACGGCAAGGTCCTCGCCGGCAGCGGCAACCGCGCCGTCGTGCTCCTCAACCGCACCTCGTCCGCGCAGAACATCACCGTGCGCTGGTCCGACCTCGGCCTGACCAACGCGTCCGCGACCGTGCGCGACCTGTGGGCGCGGGCCAACGTCGGCAGCTACGGCACGAGTTACACCACCAGCGTGCCTGCGGGCGGCTCGGTGATGCTGACGGTCACCGGGGGCACGGAGGCGTCGAGCAGCACGTACACCGGCACGTCGAGCTTCAGCGGCGTCGTCGCCGGGAGCACCGGCGTCAAGGTCGTCGACGTGTCGTACACGAACAACACGTCCAGCACCCGCGTCGGCACCGTCAAGGTCAACGGTCAGGGCACGACCGCCGTAGCCTTCCCGCCGACGGGTTCCAGCGCGGGCACCATCTCGCTGGAGGTCGGCCTGGCCAAGGGCTCGGCCAACTCGCTCACCTTCGCCGACGCCCCGACCCTCGACTCGATCACGGTCAGACCCCTGGCCGGCGCGAACGGCTCCCAGGTCGTCGGCAAGCAGTCCGGCCGTTGCCTGGACATCTACAACAACACGATCACCAACGGCACCCAGGCCGAACTGTGGGACTGCAACGGCGGCCAGAACCAGGCCTGGACGTACACCTCCCGCAAGGAACTCGTGGTGTACGGCAACAAGTGCCTGGACGCCTACAACCTCGGCACGACCAACGGCACCAAGGTCGTGATCTGGGACTGCAACGGCCAGAACAACCAGAAGTGGAACGTCAACAGCGACGGCACGATCACCAACGTCAACGCGGGCCTGTGCCTGGACGCCTACAACAACGGCACGGCCAACGGCACTTCAATGGTGCTGTGGTCCTGCGGTACGGGCGACAACCAGAAGTGGACGCTCAACTAGCGCCGTGACCGGGAGGACTCGCCGGGTCGCCCTCCGCGCCCCGGCGAGTCGGCCGCTCGGCACGGAGCCCGAGGGCGCCGCGACATTGGCGAACATCCGGCGGGCTCCCGCGTGAGCGGCTGTGCGTGGCGTCAGCGTGCGAACTTTTCGATGGCGGCCGGGGTGACGGGGGTGAAGAAGTTGACGAGGTTGCCGTCGGGGTCGCGGAACAGCAGCGACCGGTTGCCCCAGGGCATCGTGGTGGGCTCGGTGACGAAGTCGGTGACGAAGCCGGCCAGGTTCTGGTGAACGCGGTCCACGTCGTCGACGAGGAACTCGGTGATCACGCTGTGGTTGTCCGCCGGGCGGGCAGAGCCCGGGGCGAACAGCGGGACGGTGCGGGTGCCGGCGATCGCGAGGGTGGCGCCCGCGGTCTTGAGTTCGGCGAAGTCCTCGGTGGCCCACGTCGCCTGCGCCCCTGTGGCTCGCTCGTAGAACTCGACGAGGCGCGCTACGTCGCTGGTGATGATGCGGATCGAGACGAAGTCCATGGGGATCTCCTTGGCTGGGCTGGAGGCGAGGCGTGCACTGCGCAGGCTAGGAGAAATAGTGGACAGAATCGGTCCTCTATTCGCGTTAGGCTGCGGATATGCCTCGACCCACTGGCCGCGTGCTGACACTCCTGGAGCTGCTGCAGTCGGGCGGCACCCGGACGGTGGCCGAACTGGCCGGCCGGCTCGGCGTCGAAGGGCGCACCGTGCGGCGGTATGTGGACCAGCTGATCGACCTCGACGTGCCCGTGGAATCGGTGCGCGGCCGCTACGGCGGGTACCGGCTCGCCCCCGGGTACCGCTTGCCTCCGCTCATGCTCAGCGACGACGAGGCGCTGGCCGTGCTGCTCGGCCTGGTCGCCGGCCGCCGGGCAGGGCTGACGACGACGCAGCACACGGCAAACGAGACGGCATCGGCGAAGATCCGGCGGGTGCTGCCCAAGCACATCGCCCGCCGGCTCGACACACTCCTGGAATCCCTCGCCTTCACGGACCAGCCCGGAGAGTTCGACACCCCGGACGCCGGCGTCCTGCTCACCCTCGCCGATGCGGTGCGCCACCGCCGACCGGTCTCGATCCGCTACACCGACCGCGACGGACGGCGCAGCGAACGCACACTGCACGCGTACGGGATCGTCGCCCATTCGGGCCGGTGGTACGTCACGGGCCAGGACGCCCGGATCGGCGAGGACCGAACCCTCCGGCTCGATCGCATCGCGGACGCGCGGACCCTGCCGGGCTCATTCGAAGCGCCGGCGGGTCCCGGTCCGGCACAGCGCGTGTTGTCAGGCTTCGCCACGGCCGAGTACCGGCATGAGGTGACCTTGCGGATCCACGGGACGGTCGAGCAGATCCGCGCCCACCTTCCCGCCGGCGTCGCGAGCCTGGAGGAGCACGAGCCGGCGGCAGGCGAGGACCGGGCGGCCGAGCGCTGGATGCGCGTCGAGCTGCGGGCGGAGCGGCTCGACTGGTTGCCTCCGGTACTCGCCTCACTCGACCGGCCGTTCGTCATCGAGCGCCCGGATGAACTGCGCGACCTCGTCATCGCGCTCGCCGATCGCCTCGCGTCCCACGCCCGCCAAGCCTGACCGCGAGGAATCAATGTCATGAGATGGCACAGCTAAAGCAGTGGAAGCACCGCGAGCACCGTAGCCAGGAGCAGGGTGCAGCCCAGCAGGCAGACCGCCAGCAGCCGGTGGCGCAGTCGGGCGTAAGCCGCCTCGTACTCCTCGCGCAGCTGCCTGCTCCGCTCGGCCGTGCGCTGCCACGACGTGCGGGCGAGCGCGAGGTACTCGGCCTCGAACCGGCGCTCGACCTCTGCCCGTTGCCCCTCCGTCAGCCAGTCGAGCGAGGCGGTGAAACGCAGCGCGGCCGTGTGCCCCTGGTCGCGGACCGACGCGAGGAGCAGGTGCCCCTCGATCTCGTTGAGGAATGCCCGCATGTCCACGGGATGTTCGTCCATGGCGGTCACAGGGCCGTCAACTCCCTTTCCGGCGCCGGAGATCCGGGATGGTGGAGATCGAACGCAGGGGATTCGCTGCGGATCTGGGGGAGTGCGACGAAGTTGTGGCGCGGGGGCGGGCAGGAGGTCGCCCACTCCAGGGAGCGGCCGTAGCCCCACGGGTCGTCGACATCAACCTTCTCGCCGTATTTCGCGGTCTTCCAGATGTTGTAGAAGAAGGGCAACAAGGACATTCCGAGGAGGAACGAGAAGATCGTCGACACCGTGTTGAGCGTTGTGAGGCCCTCCACCGCCAGATAGTCCGGAATTCGGCGCTGCATTCCGTTCACGCCCAGCCAGTGCTGCACCAGGAAGGTGCCGTGGAAGCCGATGAACAGCGTCCAGAACGTGATCTTTCCCAGGCGCTCGTCGAGCATCTTGCCGGTGAACTTCGGCCACCAGAAGTGGAATCCGGAGAACATCGCGAAGACGACGGTGCCGAAGATGACGTAGTGGAAGTGGGCGACGACGAAGTAGGTGTCGGAGGTCGGGAAGTCCAGCGGCGGCGATGCGAGCATCACTCCGGTCAGGCCGCCGAAGACGAACGTGACCAGGAAGCCCGTCGCCCACAGCATCGGGGTCTCGAACGACAGCGACCCCTTCCACATCGTGCCGATCCAGTTGAAGAACTTCACGCCCGTCGGCACGGCGATGAGGAACGTCATGAAGGAGAAGAACGGCAGCAGTACGCCGCCGGTGACGTACATGTGATGGGCCCACACCGTGACGGACAGGCCCGCGATGGCGATCGTCGCACCGATCAGGCCCATGTAGCCGAACATCGGCTTTCGCGAGAAGACTGGAATCACTTCGCTGATGATTCCGAAGAACGGCAGTGCGATGATGTACACCTCCGGGTGGCCGAAGAACCAGAAGAGGTGCTGCCACAACAAGGCCCCGCCATTTGCCGCGTCGAAGACATGCGCACCGAACTTGCGGTCCGCCTCCAGCGCGAACAGGGCCGCGGCCAGCACCGGGAAGGCCAGCAGCACCAACACGCCCGTCAGCAAGACGTTCCAGGTGAAGATCGGCATGCGGAACATGGTCATGCCCGGCGCGCGCATACAGATGATGGTGGTGATGAAGTTGACCGCACCGAGGATGGTGCCGAAGCCGGAGAAGGCCAGACCCATGATCCACATGTCGGCGCCCACGCCTGGGGATCGGACAGCGTCCGACAGCGGGGAGTAGGCGAACCAGCCGAAGTCGGCCGCGCCTTGAGGGGTCAGAAAGCCGCCCACCGCAATCATGGAACCGAAGAGATACAGCCAGTAGGCCAGCATGTTCAGCCGCGGGAACGCCACGTCCGGCGCCCCGATCTGCAGCGGCATGATCCAGTTGGCGAAGCCGGCGAACAGCGGTGTCGCGAACATCAGCAGCATGATCGTGCCGTGCATCGTGAACGCCTGGTTGAACTGCTCGTTCGACATGATCTGCAGGCCCGGACGGGCCAGTTCGGCGCGCATGAGCAGCGCCATCACGCCACCGATGCAGAAGAACGAGAACGACGTGACCAGGTAGAGCGTCCCGATCGTCTTGTGGTCGGTGGTCGTCAGCCACTTGAGGTGCCTCATGCCCCGCCTGTGTCCGCTCCGGGCACGCCGGTCACACTCGAGTGACGCGACGAGAATCACGGAAACGGGTGTGACGATCCGGATGGTGCCGGACACGAACGGAACATGAGCAACGACGAGATCTTCGCCGCTGCCTATCGCGAGCACTACTGGTCGGTCAGCCGCTATGTCGCGCGGCGACTGGACGGGCGGGCCGGCGAGGTGGAGGAAGTGGTGGCGGAGGTGTTCACGGTCGCCTGGCGACGCCGGGCCGACCTTCCGGGGTCCCCGCTGCCCTGGCTGTACGGCGTGGCACGCAACTGCCTGTCGAACGCGGTACGCGGCTACGGACGGCGCAGGCGGCTGGTCGACCGCCTGGGCAACGACGAGACCGCGCACGGCCGGCACATCGTGGACAGCCCCGACACGGACACCCCCGGTGGCTGGGTGCACGAAGCGCTGGCCCGGCTGTCCGAGGCCGACCAGGAGGTGCTGCGCCTGACGGCATGGGAGGAACTGGGCATCGACGAGGTCGCCGTCGCCCTCGGCTGCGGCACACGGGCCGCGTCGATGCGGCTGCACCGCGCCCGGCGCCGGCTGAGAGCCGAGATAGACCGCGTGCGTCCCACCGCGACCTCCGCCGACGCGATCCCCTTGAAGGAACACGGCCATGGCTGACGAACTCGAACTCCTGCGCCGCGCCAACCCGGTGCCGGCCGACGGCCCCCACTTCGGCGAGGGCCCCCTGGACCACAACGCCGAGCGGCGGCTCGACCGGCTGCTGCACGACCGGCCCGGCCCCCGTCGCCGCACCCGGTTGGTCTGGGGCCTCGCTGCCACCGCCGTCGTCGCCGCGACCGCCCTGACGCTGACGCTCGGCGGTCCGAGCACCGCCCCGGCGGTCGCCGCACCCCGCGCACTGGTCGTCCAGGCCGACTCAACCCCCGTACCACTGGATCAACTGGCCGACCGGGCAGCACAGTTGGCTGCCAAGGAAGCCGCGTCGAAGCTGCGCAAGGGCACGCACGTGCAGTCCTGGAGCATGGGCATGAGCGATGACAAGCCCCCGGTCACCCTCCCCGAGGAGCGGGTCGTGCGCTGGAAGGCCGACGGCAGCCACACCGAACTCGTGGTCGCGACCGACCCGCGGCACCCGGGCCGGCCGGTCCTGCGCGACGACGGCGGCGATCCCCACCTGGTCGAGGACGGCCACGTCATCAGCCGGCAGACCTATCCGCCGAGCTGGAGCGACGCACCGCCCGAGTCCCCGCCGCCGCACGACACGGCACAGCTGCGGGCCTACCTGAAGGAGGCCACGTACACCCGCACGACGTTCGGCACCCCCGAACTCCTCGACGGTGTCCAGGTGTTGCTCGACCACTGGACCCTCGGCGCCCGCGAGTCCGCGACGCTCGCCCGGCTCCTGGCGGACACCGAGGGACTGCGCCCGGTCGGCCAGGTGACCGACCGGCTCGGCCGGCGCGGCCAGGCCTATGTGTACGAGGGCTCCGGCTTCCGGCGAATGCTGATCATGGACCCGTCCACCGGCGCCGTCCTCGGCCTGGAGACCGTCCTGACCGAGGCGGAGCCGGAGTACGGCGTCAAGGCCGGCGACGTCGAGGACTACAGCGCCTGGATGCGCTGATCACACCCCGAGCTGCCGGGCGGCGGCATCGACGGTCTGCTCGAGCAGCGTGGCGATCGTCATCGGACCGACCCCGCCCGGCACCGGAGTGATGAGCGAGGCCCTCTCCAACGCGGAGTCGAAGTCGACGTCGCCGACGTTGCCCGGGTTGTACCCGGCGTCGATCACGACGGCGCCGGGCTTGATGTCCTCGCCCCGGATCAGCCGCGGCCGCCCCACCGCGGCGACCACGATGTCCGCCTCCCGGACCACCGACGACAGGTCCCGGGTGCGGGAGTGGCAGTACGTCACCGTCGCGTCGCGGGCGAGCAGCAGCATGCCGACCGGCTTGCCGAGGATGGCGCTGCGGCCCACGACCACGGCCCGCTTTCCGGACGGGTCGACGTCGTACTCGTCGAGCAGCCGCATGATCCCGCCGGGGGTGCAGGAGACGAAGCCCGGCAGGCCGAAGCTCATCGTCGCGAAGGAGGCGAAGGTGACGCCGTCGACGTCCTTCTCGGGGGCGATCGCCTCGAACGCCGCCCGCTCGTCGATGTGCTCGCCCATCGGGTGCTGGAGCAGAATGCCGTGCACACCGGGGTCCTCCGACAACTCCCGCAGTTTTCCTAGGAGTTCTCCGGTGGTCGTGGCGGCGGGCAGCGCCACGTGCCGGGACTCGATGCCGGCCTTGCGGCAGCGGTTCTGCTTCATGCGGACGTACGTGACGGAGGCGGGGTCCTCGCCGACCAGCACCGTGGCCAGACAGGGGGTCGTGCCCGTGGTTTCCGTGAGGTCGGCCGCGCGCTTGGCGGTGTCCTCGACGATGCGCCGGGCGAGTGCGGTGCCGTCCATGAGCCGGGCCTGAGACATGATCCACTCCTGGGCTGGTGTGACGGGATCGCCCAGGCGCACGGCATCGACTCTGCGTGGCCGCTCCCCGGTGGTGCTCCACCTCAGCGCCAGTCACGGCCGCCACCAGCCTAACCGAGGCCGTGGATACGGCTCATCGACGCAGGATGCGCCGCCTGCGTCCACGGCCGGCATGCTGTGCCGGCGGAAGCGGGCGAGGTCGCACCGCCCGCAGCACCGACCGCAGCAGAGCGACGGACGCCAGCCCTTCCGCCGCGGAAACCCGTCCTGGCCGCCGAGGCCGGGCCGCACGCACTCGCCCCAGCGCCGCACGCGCCGAGAAGGTCCAGGTCAACCGGGTTGTGACCTGGACCCTCGCGGTTCTGCTTCCTACTCGTCCCATGCCTGGATCAGGACCTCATCTGTGATCTTCCCGTCGCGCAGCGTGATCATCGACTCGGCCAGGACACGCGTCCCGTCCGAGTACCGGCACGACTGGCTGTAGGCGGCATGGTCGCCCTGGACGATGCACTGGTCGACCTTGTGCGTCATGTCACGGCTGTAGATGTCCTCGAGAAGTGCCCCGATCTCCTCGCGACCGCGCAGGATCTTGGGCTGGCTGGGTTGGGTGTTGCGGTCCACGATGCGTATCTGCGCATCGTCCGCGTAGAGCGACAGAAGATCTGCCGCCGTGTGTGCTTCGACGCCCCGGCGCAGAGTGTCGGCGCTGAAGGCGGGCGTTGCCGCGGTGCCCATGGTGACCTCCTTCGAGGGCCGCGACCCGACAGGAGCCCGGGCCGCGAGGGGCTCACCTTCGAGACTCCTCCGCCCCGGCAGGCTCGGCAAGCGCAGCCGACCGCTGCGCCTGACGGGTGAGCGAAGCGGCACCCCCGTGTCCGCCGGGCGCCCGGTGCCGTTGCTGAATTCATGATCTCAACACGACGTATCGTCACCGCCGTTGGTCTCGCCGCAGGGCTCACCGGCCTCGTCGCGCCGCTGGCGCATGCGGACGAAGCGGCTGTCGCGAACGCGGCCGTCCCGGGCACCGACCTGCTCAACCCGATCACCACGGTCGACGCGCTCAGCGCCACCGCCGTGCCGGTGGAGCGCAAGGCACCCGAGGCGACCAGGGAGACCAAGGAGACCAAGCCGCAGGCTCCGCGGCCCGAGCAGGTGGAGCAGCTCAGGAGCATCAGGGATCTCAAGCAGTTGCACCGGGTCGCCGACATGCAGGCCAACTGGGCTGCTTGGGGCCGTTGAGCGGATCGACGCCGCATCGCGCGTCCCAAGGAGGGCCGTCCGGAGAGCCGGGCGGCCCTCCGCTTTGACGTCCGGTCTGTGAATTGACTTTCACGTGACGGACGCATCGAGGAAGTGAAAGCCTGGCGCGGGGTGCATCAGGAAATCGTGGTGGGAGATGTTCCACGCGTAGGCGCCCGCCAGCGAGAACACCACCCGGTCGCCCGCCCTGAGCCCGGGAGCCGGGACACGCCGGGCCAGGACGTCCTTCGGGGTGCACAGCTGCCCGGCCAACGTGACCCGTTCGCCCTCGGCCGCCGACCGCGGCCACGGGTGCGGCCAGGTGTCCACCGGCAGTACGGAACAGGGCTGGTCGTGTCCCTTCGTGGCGGGGGTCCGCAGATGGTGGGTGCCGCCTCGGACGACGCCGAACTCCTCGCCATGACTGTGCTTCACGTCCAGCACCTCGGTGGCGTACCAGCCGCAGTAGGCCGTCAGTGCCCGCCCCGGCTCGATGCGCAGGGTCAGCCTGGGGTGCGCCTCGGTCAGCCGGGCGAGCCCTTCGCCGTATGCCGCCCAGTCGAATCGGCGTTCGGGGGCGGTGTAGTCGACGGTCATGCCGCCGCCGACGTTCACTTCGGAGAGCGGAACGCCCAGACCCATGGCCCAGGTTACGACGGACTCGGCCACCGCCAGCTGCTCCGCCGCCTCCAGGCCGCTGGCCAAGTGGGCGTGAATTCCCCGTAGTTCGAGGTTCTGATACGTGCCGTCGGCGAGGGCCCGGACGACCTCGACCGCCCGCACCGGATCAAGACCGAACGGCGTCGGACGGCCGCCCATCGCCAGCGCACTCCCCGCCAACGACCCGTCTGTGACAGGCAGGTTGACGCGCGGCAGCACCGCCACCTGCCGCCCTGGCGCGCAGCTGCGCGCCAACTCGGCCAGCATGCGCAGCTCGTACTCGCTCTCCACATGGAAACGGTCGACGCCCAGTTCCAGTGCCGCCGTCACCTCGGCGGGGGTCTTGCCGGGACCGCCGAAGGCGAGCGGCCGGCCCGGAACCGCCTTGGCGACATGGGCGAGTTCACCGCCCGAGGAGACCTCGTACCCGTCGACGTAGGAACCGAGCGCGGCGAGGATCTCCGGCTCCGGGTTGGCCTTGGCGGCGTAGTACAGCTCGACCCGCTCGGGCAGGGCGTCCCGTACAGCGGCGGCGTGCGTGCGCAGGGCCGCCAAGTCGTAGAGGTACGCGGGCAGTTCGGCGGACGGCAGGGACAGGGCGTGGTCGCGGGCCGCGGATGTAGGGGCGGTCATCGGGGGCTTCCGTTCGAGTCGCGCAGGATGTCCTCGGCGAGCGGGGACGGCAGCCGGACGTAACCGGCGTCCCGGTCGGCCCTGCGCTCCCAGCGGGTGAGCAGGTTGGCCTTGGCGGGCAGCGGCACTCCGGCGAGCAGGGCGGCCAGGCGGGGCGGGCAGCCGTACTGGTCGGCGTGCGTTTCGAGCGTGGCGCGCACCCGGGCCCACAGCGCGGCCTCCGCCTGCGGGTACAGGTCGGCGAGGGCGGCGAGCAGCTCTGCGACGTGGTTGACCAGCAGGCAGTAGACGACCCGGTCCCAGCCGCGCTGCGCGTCGTACGTCATCGGGCCCGCGACCTCGGGCGGCAGCGCCGCCAGCGTCTCGGCGTGGTGCTCGGGGACCAGCTTGGTGCCCTCCAGGTCGCGGAAGAGCACCTGGGCGGGCCTGCCGTCGCCGTCGACGCAGATCAGGACGTTCTGGAGATGGGGTTCCAGGACCAGGCCGTGCTCGAAGTAGGCGGACAGGACGGGCGGGACCAGCAGGTCCAGATACGACGACCACCAGGCGAGGGCCGTCCGTACGTCCGCTCCCTCCAGCAGACGGGAGATGTGGGCGGCGCCGGTCGGGTACTCGTCGGCGACGGCCGCCGCGAGCAGGGGAGTGGTGCCCGGGGCGAGGCGGTGCGGGAGGCCCTCGCGGACGATGACGCCGAAGCCCTCCAGCAGCTCGCGGTCCGGGGCACCGTCCGGGCCGGGGAGGGCGAGCGTGCGGTAGGCGGGCTCGCGGAGGACCGCGCTGCCGGGGAAGCGCTCGGCCAGCTCGGCGAGGGCCGGGGCCAGGGCGCGGGTCAGGGCGACGGCGCCGGACAGCTCGTAACTGCTGTTCTTGCGCAGGCAGTTGGTGATGCGCACGTTCAGGCTGAACTTGAGGAAGGTCTCCCCGTCGTACAGCGTCCGCACCGACGCGGTGGCGGCGAAGGGTCGCCCGCCCTGGCCGAGGTCGAGAACGTCCCCGCGGTCGAGAGCGGCGCGCAGCAAGGGATGTTCGCGCAGCGCCTCGTACTGCCAGGGGTGGGCGGGCAGCAGCCGGTAGCCGTCGGGGACGTCCGAGCGCAGCCCGTCCAGCGGGGCGACGGCCGAGGCGGCGGCGCACTCCTCGGCAATCAGGCCGGCGCGGACCGCGAGGTGCCGCAGCGGGAAGGAGGCGCCGACCTCCGGGGCGTACGCGGACCAGGCGCGCGGATCGCCGGTGCGGGCCTTGGGCGTCGGGTGGAAGCGGTGGCCGAACAGGAGGGACTGCTCGGAGGCCAGGTAGGCGGAGAGCCGGTCGTCCGGGGCCGACACCGCGCGCGTGGCGGCCAGCGAGGTCGCGACGGCCTCGTGGCTGGAGGCGAGCTGCTCCAGGAACTCCTCGTTGCTCACCCCCGTACGCAGCGACAGCTCGTCGTGCGTGTACTCGGCCAGCCGCCGCCAGTCCACCTCGGTCCACTCGCCGTCGCGCTGTTCGGCGACCGGGCCGGTGAAGCGGTGCGCGCCGAGCAGTGAGGTGCGGCGCAGGGCCACGCGCAGCAGGACCCCGCGGCGGGGCAGGCGCAGCAGCAGGCGGCCGTCGGTGACGACGGACTGGTGCTCGGGTCCGGACACCTCGCGCAGCAGGCAGTTGAGGAGGGTGTGGGCCGTCGCCTCGTCGGCGGTGGGCAGGGCGGCGGGGGCGGCGGTGCTGCCGAGCGAGTCGGTCAGGGAAGGCATCAGCGGCTCCGGCGGGTGCGGTGGTTCAGGGTGGTCAGGAGGGTCGCGAGGACGGTGACGGCGGCAGCGGTGCCGCCTATCAGCACGGGTGCGGCCGGTCCGAAGCGAGCACTGCCCGCCGCCGCGGCCACGCCGGCGGCGACCGCGCCGGCCTTGGAGAAGAACTCCAGCGAGCCGAACATGCCGCCCGGCGCACGGCCCCTGGCGCAGTCGGCGGCCAGCACCGACAGACACACCAGGCCGAGCGTGAGACCGGCGCCCAGCAGCAGTCGTACGGCGATCAACGTGGTCAGCGAACCGGCGACCCCGTGCCCGGCCAGCCCGAGCGCGATACAGGCGAAGCCGAACGCGATCCCGGCCCGCGGACGGTCCCGGAACGCGGAGTGCACCGCCAGCGCCGACACCAGATAGACCAGGTGGGGCAGGGCGAACAGGACACCGGACAGCGCGGGCGAGGTTCCGGGCAGCCGGTCGTCGACCAGTGCGATCAGGTACGGGAAGGAGATGACGGTGGAGAACACGAAGGCGAACTCCAGGGCGTACAGGGTCTTCAGCGGGACCATCGGTGTCGTCCGGTCCGTCTCGGGCTCGCCCTGAGGCTGCTCGACGGGCTCCGGTTCGGGCAGCGCCGCGAGCAACAGGGCGGCCGTGAGCGGCAGTACGGCGAGCAGGGCGTACTGGCGGTGCGGCGACAGCCACCCGGACAGCGAGCCGACCACGATCGGCGCCACGACCAGCGCTGCCCGCGCGCTGCCCTGCATCAACGTGAGCGCCTTGGACAGGGCCGGACCCTGCAGGGCGGCGCCCAGGTATCCGTTGGACGCGGCGAACGTGCCGCCCAGGATGCCCTGGAGCACGAGCGCCACCGTGAAGGTGACCAGCGAGTCCGCCCAGCCGGCGAGCAGGAAGGCCACGGCGAGCCCCAACTGGGCCCGCAGCAGCAGTCGTTTACGGCCGTAGCGATCCGCCAGCCGCCCCCACAGCGGGGCACCGAGTGCCCCGAACACGGTCGGCACGACGTAGAGCACGCCCGCCCAGCGGGCCCGGTGATCGCCCAACTCCGGCAGGATCTCGGTGAGATACGGCGGCAGTCCGAGCGCCGCGAAGGACGCCACGAAGTAGCAGCCGGCCACCGCGTGCACATGACCGCGGCCGAACCCGGACCGCGGCATCCGCAGGGCCTGAGTGCTCATACCGAACCACCGCCGGACAGCAGGTAGTTGGGGCCGGTGGTGTAGTGCTTGTTGATGTCGGCGGCACCCGAGCGTTCCTTGGAGAGCAGCGTGCCGGCCGTCACCATCGCCTTCACCGGCAACCGCGGCGCGTTCAGCACGCGGGCGCGCAGGACGGCTCCCGCGTCGCCACCGAGCCGGTCCACCGACTCCGTCAACCGGGTGCGTATGAGACGAAGCACGGCCTCGCGCTGCTTCGGCAGCCCGAATGCGTAGGCGCCCGCGCACAGATGGACCGTGATCGTCGCGAACACGTCGGCCACCGGCCCGTCGTCCGTACCGAAGATCCGCGCGTCGTCGAAGCCCCACGGCCCCGGGAGTACGGCATCCAGTCGCACGGAGTTGATGCGCGGCCCGTCGTTGTCCTTGAACAGCAGTCGCAGCTCACCCGGCCGCAGCACCACCGAGATGTTCTGCTGGTGCGACTCCAGCGCGATGGCGTAGCCGAAGAGCGTGGTCTGCCAGTCGAACAGCAGCGTCAGGAGGGCGTCCAGCAGGGCGAGCGGGTCGCCGCCGTAGAAGCGGTCGGCGAGGTGGTCGACGACCTGCCGCCCGTCGGGCGCCTCGGCGAGGAGGGCGGCCAGCGGCACGACCGCCGCGTCGTCGAGGCCGGCCGGGTAGCGGCGGCACAGGACGGCCAGCAGCTCGTGACCGGCATGTGCGTACGTCGTCTCGTCGGCGTGCAGGATCGTGTCACGGAAGCGCGGCTCGCGGGCGATCACCGCCTCCAGCAGCCGCTGCCCCGCCGCCCCGTCGACGAGGGTGCCGGGCTTGACGGTCCGCTTGTTGCGCAGGCCCAACGTCGCCGTGGCCAGGGGGAGTTTGAGATGCAGCGACGGGTCCGCGACCGTGGCGACCGTGCGCATCGACAGGGTGGGTACGACGTCCAGGTGGGTGCGGTCGGCGAGGACCGCTCCGTCCGGGAGACCGGCGGCCGACAGGGCCTCGACGGTCAACGGATGGACGGGCAGCGGCACATGGGTGTCCCGCAGCGCATCCAGGCCGAGCGTCGCGGGCATGGGCCAGACCTCCGGGAGGTTGCCGGTCAGGGTGACCGCCTCCCGGGGCACGGCGAGCCAGCGCAGCGCGAAGCGCGGGTGGAACTCCGGTGCGTAGGCGCGCAGTTGATCCTCGGTGAGTCCCGAGCGGCCGCGCGCGGTCGGATAGACGGGATGGTCGAGACGGGCGGCGAGCGTGTCGTATACCAGGCCGCCGCCCAGGCCGGTGGCCAGGTCTCCGAGTCCGGCCAGGACCTCCGCCCGCGTCGCCGTGTGCAGCCGCAGAGTGGCCAGCGTCTGCCGGCACTCCTCGGCGAAGGCGTCGAAGCCGCTCCGGTCCTCCGGCTCGGCGAGCGCCCGCAGCACGCCGAGCACCACGTCGTACGAGGTCAGCTCGCAGCCGTCGGACTCGCGGACGAGCAGGGGCAGCCGGGCCGCGTACTCGCACTGGTAGCCGTCCTCGGCGACCGGGAGCAACAGGGCGTCCTGCCCGGCGGGCAGCCGCAGCCAGTCGCCGTCCGGCCGGCGCAGGAGTGTGCTGCGGGTGCGCAGGCCGACCACGTCCTCGCGCAGCAGGGCGCTCAGCACGCGCGTGACCAGCTCCGCCTCGCAGCCGTCCGTCACGGTCGGTGCGGTCACGGCTGGATCTCCCAGCGCTGCGCGCCCAGGAAGTCGGCCGACATCCGGGCGACCGTCGCCTGGTCGGTGCCGACGGCCCGCAGGACGCCGAGGTAGTCGCGGTTGGTGCGGTAGAGCTCGTGGCGTTCGCCCACCTCGCGCAGCGGACGGTACGTCAGATGCACGTCGGCGACGGTGAGTTCTGCGGCGACAGGGGCGTGCGTCAGGGTTCCGGCGCGGTCGGCGCACGGGTACTCCAGGCGCGCGGCGCCGTCGCCGCGGGCGCCCAGGTCGGCGGGGAGCGGCTCGCCCAGGTGGGTGCGCAGGATCAGCTCGAAGAGCGGTATCCGCAGCAGCCGGGCCAGCAGCAGGTCGCACTGGTCGCCGATGGCACGGTAGTTGACCTCGATGATCCGCGCCCGGCCGTCGTGCACCACGAACTCGGTGTGGCAGGCGCCGAATCCGACGCCCAGGGAGTCCAGTTGGGCGAGGACCTGCGCGACGACCGGCTCGGGGTGGGCGGGGACGTAGGTGAGGCGTTCCTCGATGAAGTACGGCGGCGGCGACAGCTCGGTGTGGAAACCGCCCAGGACATGGCGGACTTGTCCGTCGCCGAGGGTCTCCAGGGTGTACAGCTCGCCGGGGAGGTACTCCTCGACGACCAGGACGGCGCCTGGGCGCCGCTCGAGGATCTCCTTGGCGTGAGCCACGAGCTCTTCCGGGCCGTCGACGAGGACGACGTCCTCGCTGGCCACGCCCTCGCGCGGCTTGAGCACACATGGGTACGGCGTCTCGTCCGGCGCGACCGCCTCGGTCAGCTCGGCCGACCAGACCGTGTCCACGCCGGCCGCGGCGAGCCGGCGCCGCATCTCGGCCTTGTCCTTGGTGCGCAGGGCGGCCCGCCAGTCCTTGCCGGGAAGCCCGAAGTAGTCGGCGGCAAGGGCGGCCTGGGTCTGGAGGTGGTCGCTGTTGGTGAAGACGGCGTCGGGGCGGTGGTGCGTCGAGATCCGGGTGATGACCGCCCGGTGGTCGCGGACGTCGCACGCCAGGACCTCGATGTCCGGGTACGTGCGGCGGTGCGCGTCGGGCTGGTCGGTGAGGACGGTTACGTCCAGGCCCATCTGGGCGGCGGCGGGCAGGAAGCCTTCGGTGACGGAGTCGGTCGGGTTGAGGGCAAGCAGGTACAGACGCATGGGTGAGGAACAACTTCCGCTGGCGGGTGGGGGGTTGGGGGCGGGCCGAGGCCGTGCCGGGTGCGACCCGCCCCGAAAGAGCGGGAGTTACTTCTTCGGGAGCTCCACGCCGGTGGCCTTCGCCACGTCCTTGAGCATCTGCTCGGCGGCCTGGACGCCGATGCCGGACATCCAGGTCTCGTCCGGGACCTCGTAGACCTTGCCGTCCTTGACGGCCGGCAGGGACTTCCAGACCGGGTTGGAGGTGACCTGCTTCTTCTGGGTCTTGTCGTCGACGTCGGCCGAGGTGACGAAGACCAGGTCGGCGTCGGCCTGGTCGATCTCCTCCGGGCTGACGTCCTTCATCGTGACGTCGGGGTCGTCGGAGACCTGGGACTTGGGCCGCTTGAAGCCGATGTCGTTCAGGACGACACCGCTGTAGGAGTTGGACTGGTACAGACGGGTCGGACCGGCGATGAAGCGGACCACGGACGCGGTCGGCATGGTGCCGCCGTCCTTCTTCTTGATCGCCGCACCCAGCGCCTTGGCCTGTGTCTCGTACTCCTTGAGCTTCGCCGCGGCCTCCTTCTCCAGGCCCAGCGCCTCGGCGTGCACCTTCAGGTTCTGCTTCCAGACACCGCCGGTGGTCTCGGTGAAGACGGTCGGGGCGATGGCGCTGAGCTTGTCGTAGACCTTCTCGTGGCGGACCTTGGAGGACAGGATCAGATCGGGCTTGAGCGAGGCGATCTTCTCCAGGTTGGGCTCGAGCAGCGGACCGACGTCGGCGGTGCCGCTCAACTCGCCCTTCAGATACCTCGGGAAGCCGCCCTCGGTCTTGAAGTGCGGGGCGACCGCGCCGACCGGGTCGATGCCGAGCAGGGTGACGTCGTCCAGTTCACCGGTGTCGAGCACGACGACCCGCTTGGGCTTCGACGGGATCTTGACGTCGCCCATCACGGTCTTGAGGGTGCGCGGGAAGCCGGCCGACGAGGAGCCGGAGGCCTTCGCGGTGTCGGCCGCGTCGGTCTTCTCGCTGCCGCAGGCGGCCAGTACGGCCGTACCGAGCACGACGGACAGCAGCACGGCGATCAGCCGGCCGATTCCGCGCAGGGGAGAGCGCTTGAACATGGGGGGTTGGTCCTTCTGGTAGGGGTGTTACGGGTCAGGCGGGCGCGGCGGTGTGCCGCACCGCACTGCTCTTCGGAACGATCAGCGGGGTGCCGGTCTCCGGGTCGGGGATCACCCGGCAGTCCACCTCGAACACGGACCTGACCAGGTCCGCGTCCAGTACGTCGGCCGGGGCGCCGGCGGCGGCGAGACGGCCGTCCTTGAGGACCACCATGTGGTCGGCGTAGCGGGCGGCCTGTCCGAGGTCGTGCAGCACCATCACCACGGTGCGGCCCGCCTCGGCGTGCAGGGCGGCGACCAGGTCGAGCACGTCGAGCTGGTGCCTGAGGTCGAGGAAGGTGGTCGGTTCGTCGAGCAGGAGCAGCTCGGTGTCCTGCGCCAACGCCAGCGCGATCCAGGCGCGTTGACGCTGACCGCCGGAGAGCCGGTCGACGGGATGGTCGCGCAGGGCCGCGGTGCCGGTGCGCTCCAGGGCGGCCTCCACCGCCTGCTGGTCGGCGGCCGACCAGGGACTGAGCAGCCGCTGGTGCGGATAGCGGCCCAGGCGTACGAGCGCCTCCACGGTGATCGCCTCCGGTGTGACCGGTTGCTGTGGCAGCAGTCCCATCCGGCGGGCCAGGGTGCGGGCGGGCATCCGGTGGATGTCGGCGCCGTCGAGTGTGACACTGCCGGCGGACGGCGCCAGCAGGCGGCTCAGACCGCGCAACAGGGTCGACTTTCCACAGGCGTTGGGCCCGACGATCGCGGTGACGGCGCCGCCAGGCAGCGTCAGGTCGAGCCCGCCGACGACGACCCGGTCGCCGTAGCGCAGATCGAGGCCTCGGGTTTCGAGCTGGTTGGTCATGTGCGGCTCCTGATGCGCTTGCTGTGCTCCGGCCGTACGTGGTTCGTGGCCCGTCTTCGATACGCCGGTCATGCGTGACTCCTCTGCACGGGCGAGCTCTGCCGGAACATCAGGACCAGCAGCCAGGGCGCCCCGAGCGTGGCCGTGACCGCGCCCACCGGAAGTCCCTCGACGGGCAGCAGATGCTGCACCACCAGGTCGGAAGCGAGCAGCAGCACCGCTCCGGTGAGACTCGCCAGGCCCAGCGAGGCGGCGGTCGGCGGCCCGGTCACGAACCGCACGATGTGCGGCACCGCGAGCGCCACGAACGTCACCGGACCGGCGAGCGCGGCGGCCAGCGACGCCAACGCCACGGCGACGAAGAGGAGTTGGAGACGTGCGGCCGACGTCCTGACTCCCAGCGCGCCCGCCGAGTCGTCCCCGAGGTCCAGCACGGCCAGCCTGCGGTGCAGTACCAGGGCGACGGTGAGCGCGAGCACCATGGCGCCGCCCGCGCCCCACACCTCCGTCCACGTCCGCCCGTACACCGAACCGGTCGTCCACTGCAGCGCCGACCCGGCGAGCTCGGCCGGGAAGCGCACGATCATCAGGTTCACGGCGGCGGCAAGGCCGGCCTGCACGGCGAGCCCGGTCAGCACCAGCCGGGTCACGGCGAGCCCGGACCGCCAGGCGAACACGCCCAGCAGCAGCGCCGCGAGCAGCCCCCCGCCCAGCGCCCCGACCGGGATCAGCAGCTGCGAGGCCCCGGCGGCGACCAGCGCGACCGCGCCCAGCGACGCCCCGCCTGTCACGCCCATGACATCCGGGGACGCCAGGGGATTGCGGAACAACCGTTGCAGCACACAGCCCGCCGCGCCCAGCCCGGCTCCGGCGACGATCGCCGCCACCGCCCGCGGCGCCCGGAACTGCTGCACCACCAGCACATCCCCCGAATCCCCGAGGCCGACCAGCGCACGCAGCGCGGTGGTCGCGGGCATCGGCATCTCACCCGTCGTCAGGGACACGGTGAGCAGCACGAACAGCGCGACGAGACCGGTCGCGGCGAACAACAGGACGCGGTGACGCACCGGGACCCGGGAAGCGGACTTCGTACGGAGGCCTGCGGCAGCGGCGGTCATCGGGCCACCTTCCGCGCAAGGAGCGCCAGCAGGGGCGCGCCCAGGAACGCAGTCACGATGCCGACCTCCAGCTCCGAGGGCCGGATCACCATTCGGCCGAGCACGTCGGCCGACAGCAGCAGCAACGGTCCCGCGATGAGACAGCCGGGCACCAGCAGTCGGTGGTCGCCGCCCAGCAGCGGTCGTACGAGATGGGGTGCGGCGAGGCCGATGAAGGCGATCGGACCGGCCACGGCGACCGCCGACCCGGCGAGCAGCACGACCGCGAGGCCGCCGGCCAGCCGGATGCGGGCCACCGGGACGCCGAGTGCCTGGGCCGAATCGTCGCCCAGGGCAAGGGCGTTGAGGGCGGGGGAGACCGCCAGGGCGACCACCAGGCCGAGCAGCAGGGTCGGCAGCACCGGCCACAGCACGTCCAGCGGCCTGCCGGACAGGGAGCCGGCCAGCCAGAAGCGGGCCTCGTCGAGCGTGCGCTGGTTCAGCAGCATCACGGCCGACGTCCAGGACAGCAGCACGAGTTGGAGGACGGTGCCGCCGAGCGCGAGCCGTACGGGATCGATGTCCCCCGCGCGGCGGGCGAGCGCCTGGGCGAACAGGGCCGCGCCCGCGGCGCCGGCGAACGCGAACCACACATACTGCACTGGGTCGTTGAGCTTCAGCGCGTAGATCGCGACCACCACCGCGAAACCGGCGCCCGCGTTGATGCCGAGGGTGGTCGGCGACGCGAGCGGGTTGCGGGTGATGCCCTGGGCCACGGCCCCGGCGACCCCGAGTGCCGCCCCGACCGCCAGACCGATGACGGTCCGCGGCAGCCGCAGCCCGGTCACCACCAGCGCCTCCCGGCCGTGGGTGTGGCCGAACAGCGCGTCGGCCACCGTCGACAGGGGCACCGAACGTGCGCCGAGAGCGAGGCTCAGCGCCGTGCAGAGCGCCAGGGCGGTGAGGCCGACGAGGAACAGGGGGAGATGTCTGAGGGCGTGGAAGGGCACACCGCTGGGTGCACCCGGTGGGGTGGCGGTCACAAGCCGTGAGCTTAGGTGAGCCTTCCTTTACTTTTCAAGCGACCATGTGGTCGCTGTGACGTGGGGATTTCGCGATCGCATGCCGCGAGGGGCTCATTGATCAATCTCACCAGGTGTGAAGTAAGGTAAGCCTTGCCTTTCCAGTAGTCTTTGAAACCCCTGTGTGGGAGCGCCCATGTCCGTCGCCCTGAAGACCCTGCCGTCGAGTGCCGTCACGCATACCCTGGGCGATGTGTACCGGCGGTTGGCGGACGTCTGCGAAGGGTTGACCGTGCGGGTCGCGGAACCGGGCGACGAGGTGACCCAAGTCGGCTTCACGGCCGCCGAGTTGGTGTCGGACCCGGAGGCCCTGGACGCCTTCGTCGACGCCGAGGCGGCCCGCATCCAGAACCGCTACGACGTCGCCGCGCGCCGTGACGTCGCCGCCTCGCGCGCTCTGCACGACTACGCCTGGACCGTGGGTCTGTTGATGGGCGGCGCCTGGTACCTCGAGCGCAGGGTGCCGAGGATCCGGCCGGAGGATCTGCGGCTGGACCTCGACGCGGGGGCATATGTGATCACACCCGGGACCGAGCTGGCCTGCCTGGCCGGTGACCCCTTCGCCGGCTTCCCCGGAGTGCTGACGCTGTCTCAGGAAGAGCCGCTGCGGGCCGCGTTGCGCATGGCGGTCGCCGATCACATGCGTCCGCTGCTGGCCGCGATCGGTCCCGTGGCGCGACGGCGGGCGCGCGCCCTGTGGGGCATGGTCGGCGACGACCTCGTCTCCGGCATCTGGTATCTCGGCCGGATGCTCGGCCAGGAGGGCGCCGCCGTCCGGGCGGCCACCGAGGTGCTGCCGATCGCCGTCCCGCCGTATCCGGACGGCGCCGACTTCCGGTACCTGGTCGGCGAGGACTCCCGGCGCCACGCCACCAGAACGCGCACCGGGTGCTGCATGTTCTACGCCATCCGGCCCGCCGAGGCCTGCGCGACCTGCCCCCGCACCTGCGACGCGGAGCGACTGCGCCGACTCGGGAGCTGAGCGGGGTCAGTCGGCCGTCGCCAGGAACTGCGTGGCCGCCAGCTCGGCGTAGAGCGGGTCGGCGGCCACGAGTTCGCGATGGGTGCCCACCGCGCGGACCCGGCCCGCGTCCATGACCACGATCCGGTCGGCCATCGTCACCGTGGACAGCCGGTGCGCGACGACGAGCACCGTGGTCGTACGGGAGACATCGGCGACCGTGTCGCGCAGCGCCGCCTCGTTCACCGCGTCGAGCTGCGAGGTGGCCTCGTCCAGGAGCAGCAGCCGCGGGCGGCGCAGCAGGGCGCGGGCGATGGCGACGCGCTGGCGTTCACCGCCCGACAGCTTGGTGCCGCGGTGCCCCACCAGCGTGTCGACGCCGCGCGGCAGCCGGGAGACCAGACCGTCCAGGCGGGTCGTCTTGAGCACGCGGGTGAGGGTGTCGTCCCCCGCCTCCGGGTTGCCCAGCAGCAGGTTGTCCCGCAGCGACCCCGACAGCACCGGCGCGTCCTGCTCCACATAGCCGATCGCGGACCGGAGTTGAGCCAGCTCCCACTCCTCCAGCGCGCGCCCGTCCAGCGTGATCGCACCGGACTCGGGGTCGTAGAAGCGCTCGATGAGCGAGAAGACCGTGGTCTTGCCCGCGCCGGACGGTCCGACGAACGCCGTCATGCCCCGGGCCGGCACCGCGAACGTCACGCCGTGATGGACGTACGGCAGATCGTCGGCGTACCGGAAGCGCACGTCGTCGAAGGCGAGCGCGGCCGGTTCGGCGCCGGGGGAGGGCAACGGGGCGGGCCGGGCCGCCGGTTCGGCGGGCAGGCTCAGCGCCTCCTCGATGCGGGCGAGGGCGGCGGCGCCCGTCTGGTACTGCGTGATCGCGCCGACCACCTGCTGGATCGGCGACATCAGATAGAAGACGTACAGCAGGAACGCGACCAGCGTGCCGACCCCGATGGCGCCGGTCGCGACCCGCGCCCCGCCCACCGCGAGGACCGTGATGAACGCGATCTGCATCGCGAGACCGGCCGTATTGCCCGCCGCCGCCGACCACTTGGCGGCCCGCACGCTCTGCCGCCACGACTCCTCGGCGGCCGCGTGCAGGGTCTCCTCCTCCCGGTGCTCGGCACCGGACGCCTTCACCGTGCGCAGCGCGCCGAGAATCCGTTCCAGCGAGGCGCCCATGACCCCGACCGCGTCCTGCGCCTGCCGACTCGCCCGGTTGATGCGCGGCACGATCACACCGAGCACCGTGCCCGCACCGGCGATCACCGCCAGCGTGACCGCGAGCAGCACCGGCTCCACCAGGCCCATCATCACCACGGTCGCGATGAGCGTGAGCCCGCCGGTGCCCAGACCGACCAGCGAATCGGTGGTGACCTCGCGCAGCAGCGTGGTGTCCGAGGTGATACGGGCCATCAGATCGCCCGGCTCGCTGCGGTCCACCGCCGTGATCCGCAGCCGCAGCAGATACGACGACAGGGCGCGCCGCGCGCCGAGCACCACCGACTCGGCGGTGCGCCGCAGCACGTACGAGCCCAGCGCGCCCAGCGCCGCGTTGGCGACCACGAGGGCCGACATGGCGAGCAGAGCGCCCGTGATGGCCCGGTCGTGCGACAGGTCGTCGATCAGCCCCCGCGCCACCAGCGGCAGCAGCAGCCCGGTGGCGCCCGTGACCAGCGAGAGCAGGGCGCCCGCGAGCAGCGTCCACCGGTGCGGCCGTACGTATTCGAGCAGGAGCCGCCAGGCGGGCCGGCCGGTCCGGGTCTCTGCGATGGTCACGGCGCTCCTCAGCAGTGGTGCGGAGCATTCAGGCTACGTCCGCCGTCTCTCGCACGGCCTGCCGTTTGCGCTGCAGGGGCGGTGTGAGGGGCTGTCGGCGGGAGCGTCGATGCCGTTACCGATCAGTCACCCGTAGGGTCGGGAGGGACGGACCGAGGCTGACGGAAGGGTTCTACACCATGGCGCAGGAAGTACGGGGCGTGATCGCACCGGGCAAGGGTGAGCCGGTGCGGGTGGAGACGATCGTCGTGCCCGACCCGGGTCCGGGCGAAGCCGTGGTGAAGATCCAGGCCTGCGGGGTGTGTCACACCGACCTGCACTACAAGCAGGGCGGCATCAGCGACGACTTCCCCTTCCTGCTCGGCCACGAGGCGGCCGGCGTCGTGGAGTCCGTGGGGGAGGGGGTCACGGACGTGGCGCCCGGTGACTTCGTGATCCTCAACTGGCGTGCGGTGTGCGGGCAGTGCCGGGCCTGTCTGCGCGGGCGGCCCTGGTACTGCTTCAACACCCACAACGCCAAGCAGAAGATGACCCTCGCCTCGACCGGTCAGGAGCTCTCCCCGGCGCTGGGCATCGGCGCCTTCGCGGACAAGACCCTGGTCGCGGCCGGCCAGTGCACCAAGGTCGACGCGGGCGTGGCGCCGCAGGTGGCCGGGCTGCTCGGCTGCGGGGTGATGGCGGGCATCGGCGCCGCCATCAACACCGGCAGCGTCGGCCGCGGCGACACGGTCGCCGTGATCGGCTGCGGCGGGGTGGGCGATGCGGCCGTCGCAGGGTCGCGGCTGGCCGGCGCCGCGAAGATCATCGCGGTGGACATCGACGCGAACAAGCTGGCCAAGGCCCGCGAGATGGGTGCCACCCACACCGTCAACTCGCGCGAGAGCGACCCGGTGGAGGCGATCCGTGAGCTGACCGGCGGTTTCGGCGCGGACGTCGTCATCGAGGCGGTCGGCCGCCCGGAAACCTACAAGCAGGCCTTCTACGCTCGCGACCTGGCCGGCACCGTCGTCCTGGTCGGCGTGCCGACTCCGGAAATGAAGCTCGAACTGCCGCTGCTGGACGTCTTCGGCCGGGGCGGGGCGCTGAAGTCGTCCTGGTACGGCGACTGCCTGCCCTCCCGGGACTTCCCGATGCTCATCGACCTGCACCTGCAAGGCCGCCTGGACCTGGCCGCGTTCGTCACCGAGACCATCGAACTCGACGCGGTGGAGAAGGCCTTCGAGCGGATGCACCACGGCGACGTGCTGCGCTCGGTGGTGGTGCTGTGATGACCGCACGGATCGAACGCCTTGTCACCTCGGGCCGGTTCAGCCTGGACGGCGGCACCTGGGACGTGGACAACAACGTGTGGCTGGTCGGCGACGACCACGAGGTGATCGTCATCGACGCCGCGCACGACGCCGACGCCATCGCCGCAGCCGTCGGCGAGCGGCGGCTGACGGCCATCGTGTGCACCCACGCCCACAACGACCACATCGACGCCGCACCCGCCCTCGCCGACCGCACCGGCGCCACCATCTGGCTGCACCCCGACGACCTGCCGTTGTGGAAGCAGACGCACCCCGACCGCGACCCCGACGCCCATCTGGTCGACGGCCAGGTCATCGAGGCGGCGGGGGCCGACCTGACGGTGATCCACACTCCTGGCCACGCGCCGGGCGCGGTCTGCCTCCACGATCCCGGCCTCGGCGTCGTCTTCACCGGAGACACCCTCTTCCAGGGCGGCCCCGGTGCCACGGGACGGTCGTACTCGCACTTCCCGACCATCATCGACTCGATCCGGGACCGCCTGCTCAGCCTCCCGCCCGAGACCAGAGTCCTTACCGGACACGGGGATCCGACCACCATCGGCGCCGAGGCCCCGCACTTGGAGGAGTGGATCACCCGGGGGCACTGAGGCCGGAACCTGCCGGACCGGAAAAGCCGTGGTCGCGGGCGTGACGCGACCGTACGATCACGCCCCATGACCACCAACACGCTCGTGACCCTGCATGACGTACGCGTCCTGCGCCTGGCTTCCGACGGCCCGTTGCTGGACGGTGAGCGCGCCGCGCTCGATCTGATCGGCGACGCGATGGGCCAGGACGCCGAGCTGGTTGCCGTGCCTGCCGAGCGGGTGGCCGACGAGTTCTTCCGGCTGCGGTCGGGGGTCGCGGGCGCGGTCATGCAGAAGTTCGTCAACTACCGGGTGCGCCTCGCCGTGGTGGGGGACGTGTCCCGGCACGTCACCGAGAGCTCCGCCCTGCGCGACTTCGTGCACGAGACCAACCAGGGCAGGCAGGTCTGGATCCTGGCGGACTTCGACGAACTCGAGGCGAAACTCCGGCTCCGCAACTGATCATCGGGGGAGTAGCCCCCTGAAGAAGACGCGCCCGTAAAGACGACAGAAGATGTCCGGCTTACCCGGCAGTGTGAAGGTGACAAACGCGTTCAACGGGAGGCCGGACATGTCACAGCCGCTGAAGGGCAAGGTCGCGCTGGTAGCCGGAGCGACACGCGGCGCGGGCCGCGGGATCGCCGTGGAGCTCGGCGCGGCCGGCGCCACCGTCTACGTCACCGGACGCAGCACCCGCGCACAGCGCTCCGAGTACGACCGCCCCGAGACCATCGAGGACACCGCCGACCTCGTCACCGAGGCGGGTGGCCAGGGCATCGCGGTCCCCACCGACCACCTCGACCCCGCCCAGGTCCGCGCCCTCGTGGACCGCATCGCGGACGAGCAGGGTCGCCTCGACGTCCTCGTCAACGACATCTGGGGCGGCGAGAAGCTCTTCGAGTGGGACAGCCCCGTCTGGGAGCACGACCTCGACAACGGGCTCAGGCTGCTCCGGCTCGCCGTCGAGACCCACGCGATCACCTGCCACCACGCCCTGCCGCTGCTCCTGCGCCGTCCTGGCGGACTGGTCGTGGAGATGACCGACGGCACGGACGACTACAACCGCGCGAACTACCGCAACTCCTTCTTCTACGACCTGGCCAAGGCCTCCGTCCTGCGCATGGCCTTCGCCCTCGGCCGTGAACTCGGGCCCCGCGGCGCCACCGCCGTCGCCCTGACCCCGGGCTGGCTGCGCTCGGAGATGATGCTCGACAACTTCGGCGTGCGCGAGGACAACTGGCGCGACGCCCTCGACCGCGTCCCCCACTTCGCCATCTCCGAGACCCCGCGCTACGTCGGCCGGGCCGTCGCCGCCCTCGCCGCCGACCCGGACCTGGCCCGCTGGAACGGCGAGTCCCTCTCCAGCGGCTCCCTCGCCCAGGAGTACGGCTTCACGGACCTGGACGGCAGCCGCCCGGACGCCTGGCGCTACGTCGTCGAGGTGCAGGACGCGGGGAAGCCGGCGGACACGACCGGCTACCGCTGAGGCGACACCGGGTCCGCAGCGGGGAAAGCCCAGCGTGCCGAATGGCCGGGCGGGAGGCCGAGGTCCTCCCGTACGGCCGTGTAGTAGCCCTCACGTCCGACGCGCTGCCGCTCCAGCAATGCCTGCCAGGCCTCCGGATCCCGCGTGCCCTCGCGCACGAACCGTTCCATCTCCATGGCCGTCATGACCCATGCCCGTGCCTTGTCCACCACCGCGGGGCTGCCCAGCATGATCAGGGCCTCGCCCGAGGGGTCCCGGCCGGTGGTCGCCTCGGCCAGCAGCGGCTTGGCCTCTTCGAGGGTGAGGGGATCGGGATGCGGGTCGTTGCCGTGCTCGGCGGCGACCCGGTACGTCACCGTGACCGTCGCCTTCACCGACCGTGCGTAGTCGCCGTACACCGCCAGCCGTCTCTCCTCCCACCGCGCCGCCTGCTCGCGCCGGAATCTCGCCCGGTCGCCCCGCACCACGGCCAGATACGAGCCCAGCGCACCGATGACGACACCGATCAGCGCGGGAAGTTGCTGTATGAACGCTGACATGAGCGCACCGTATCTGCCCAGATGATCGTTCCGGGAGTAGGTTCGGCCCATGGCTGACACCAAGCGCTTCGAGGGATACGGAGTTCTCGTCACCGGCGCCGCCCGCGGCATCGGCGCCGCCGTCGCCCGGCGGCTCGCCGAAGAGGGGGCGCGGGTCCTGGTGACCGACGTCGATCCGCCGGAGGCGGAGAAGACCGCGGCCGCTCTGCGTGAACTGGGGCTGACCGCCGAGGCGTTGGCGTGCGACGTGGCCGACCGGGCATCCGTGGAGGCGGCCGTCGCGCACGCAGTCGACGCGTTCGGCTCGCTGGAGGTTCTGGTCAACAGCGCGGGGCGCTGCACCCCCGACACCCCGCTCTTCGAGGACGGCCCGGACGACGTCTGGGACCTCGACCTCGACATCACCCTGAGCGGCACCTACCGCTGCTGCCGCGCCGCCCTCCCGCACCTGGCCGCCACCGGCCGCGGCGCCATCGTCAACATCGGCTCGGTCAACGCCCTGCAGGACTTCGGCAACCACGCCTACAGCGCCGCGAAGGCCGGCCTCGGCTCGCTGACCCGCACCATGGCCGCGCACGTCGCCGCCCGCGGTGTCCGCGTCAACCTCGTGGTGCCCGGCACGGTACGCACCTCGGCCTGGGAGGGCCGCGACGACGAGCTCGAGGCCATGCGCAGCCTGTATCCCCTGGGCCGGGTCGGCGAGCCGGACGACATCGCCGCCGCCGTCGCCTTCCTCGCGTCCCGCGACGCGTCCTGGATCACCGGCACCGCCCTCACGGTCGACGGCGGCGTCACCGCGGTGAACACGGGATTCCTGAGGGCGACGCGCCAGAACAGGGACGTCTGAGCATTTCTGCGGCAATGATCACGCTGTGACCTGGGGCACTGCGAATGTCACCGTTTCGTCGCATCGTGAGTGAGCCCTGCAACCGATCGCGCCGGATGCCGGTCTAGCTGGCAGGTATCGCAGATCAGACGTCCATTCCGCACGAAAGGCAAGGCCGGCCATGGGGGACATACGCAGACGGGGCGCCGTCGCGCTCGGCATCACCGGACTGGTGGCACCGCTCACGCTCGCACTGGGCACCGCGCCCGCACATGCGGCCACGGGCTGCACCACGAGTACCGGGCCGTACCAGAAGCAGGTGGAGAAGTTCCTCGGCCTGACGGTCGACGGCAAGCAGTCCGCCACCGACTGCAGGGCCATCAAGGCCTTCCAGACCAAGCACGGCATCACGCCGAACATCGGCTACGCCGGGTCCGTCACCTGGGGCGTGATGGATCTCATGAACAAGCAGAAGGCCGTCGGGAACAACCCGAACAAGGACGGCAAGTGCCCGACCAACAAGGGCCGCATCGCCTGCGTGAACCTCACCCTCCAGCTCAGCTGGATCCAGGACGGCAGCAGGCTCGTCTACGGCCCCGTCCCGGTCCGCACCGGCCGCGACCACTACGAGACCCGCACCGGCCTGAAGAAGATCTACTGGCGTGACATCGACCACGTCTCGAACATCTACAACGTGCCGATGCCGTACAGCCAGTTCTTCGACGGCGGCCAGGCCTTCCACTCGGTCAACCTCAGCATGTGGAACCCGCCGGGCTCGCACGGCTGCGTCAACATGACCCCTACCACGGCGAAGAAGTACTGGTCGCTGCTGAAGACGGGCGACGACGTCTTCGTCTACGGCCGCAAGCCGGGCACCTGACGCAGCACAGGCACCCGGCTCACGACGTCGGGCTGATCCGAGCCGGGCCCTACGCCTCGGGTGCGTCCCCGAAGTCCGGGATCTCCAGCCTGGTCCCGCCCTGCCGTGCCGAATCGTGCGCGACGATGCCCGGCAGGGTGTAGCGGGCGGCCACCCACGCGTTCACCGACGGCAGCGACCGCGTGTTCACGGCGGTCACGAAGTCGTCGACCAGGAAGTGGTGGCTGCCCTCGTGTCCGTTGTGCAGGTTGTCGAACTCCCGCGGCAGCCGCGCCCGGTCGTGCACCGGCGCCGATCCCGAGGTGAAGGCGGCCCGGAGTTCCGGTGCGATGTGCTGGAGTGACGGATCGTCAGGAGGCATGGTGGGCTTGGGCTCCAGCAGCTCGCTGATGTCCTGCACCCCCTTCTTGTCCTGCCACAGCGCGACCGTCGCGAGCTGCTCCATGCTCGCGTCGGTGCCGAAGAACCGGAAACGCGACTCCCGGATGTGCGAGGGGTAGCCGACCCGCCGGAACTCGTTCGTACGGAACGAACCGCCGCCCGCCACCTCGAACAGCGCGGTCGCGTTGGAGAAGTCGTTGCCGAACTGGCTGACGTCCTTGTCGAAGACACCGTCACCGCGCTCGTCGACCACACCGATCGCCGACACGCTCACCGCGTGCGTCTGCCAGGCGCCGAGCACGCCGCCCACCGAGTGCGTGGGGTAGAGCAGCGGCGGATAGCTGGCGGTCTGCTTCCAGTTCTCGCCGCCGCTGTACTGGTAGGCCTCGTAGAACCCCAGGTCCATGTCGTGGACGTAGTCGCCCTCGGCGTAGAAGATCCGCCCGAACGCGCCCTTGGCGATCTGGTTGCGGGCGTGCACGGTCGCCGGGTTGTACTGACTGGTCTCGCCCATCATGTACGTCAGCCCGGTCGCCTTGACCGCGTCGATGATGGCGGCGATCTCCTCCGTGGCGATCGCCATGGGGACCGCGGAGTACACGTGCTTGCCCGCGTTGAGGCCCTGCAGGACCAGCGGACCGTGGGTCCAGCGCTGCGTGAAGATGGCGACCGCGTCGACGGCCGGGGACTCCAGCATGGCCTCGTACGAGGGGAAGGTGCCCGCCAGCCCCTGTGCGGCGGCGAGTTGTTCGGCCCGTTCGGGCAGCAGGTCGGTGACGTAGACGTCGCCGACACCGGGGTGGGCCTGGAACAGCGTGGCGAACTGGCCGGAGAACTGACCGGCGCCGACGATGCCGAGGGAGAACGTCATGTAAGGCATACCCTTCATGGGTCGAGTGACAGGTCGACTCACTGGTCGAGAATCAGGTTGATCTGGCTGTTGGTCTGGTTCAGGCTGCTCACGGACTTGCCGTTGCCGTAGATGTCCTGCATGGCCGGGTGCATCAATGCGAACACGTCGGCCGCGTAGTTGGTGATCGGATAGGAGAAGGTCGTGAAGTCCTTCTTGTCGGCGACCGGCCTGGTGAACGCCGAGACGTCGATGCCCTTCTTCTTGTACGCCGCCACCGCGGCCTGCGTGCCGTCGGGCGTGGCCGGGAAGACGATGCCGTAACTGCCCACCGTCCTCTGGCACTCGTCCGACGACAGGTACCTGACCCACTTCTTCGCGCCCGCCTTGTTGCCGGCGTTCTTGGTGACGGAGTCGGCGAGGCCGTTCATCATCGTGGCGCGCTTGCCGGTGGGGCCCTCGGGGGTGAGAGCGGTGGCGATCTTCATGCCCTTGAAGCCGGCGTACGTGGAGATCATCCACGCCCCGTCGAACGTGGCCGCCGCCTTGCCCGCGGCCACCTGCGCATTGCCCGGACTGGACTGGGAGTTGTAGGCGGTGAAGGGCGCCATATAGCCCTTCCTCGCCAGCCCGAAGTACCACTTGATGGCCGACTGGAAGGTCTTGGAGTCGTACTGGTACTTGGTGCCCCACCGCTTCTTGTCGGTGTAGGTCCAGCCCGCGGAGGCGGCGAAGTTGCTCCACTGCGTCTGGCCGTCGCCGTCACCGCCGCCGTTGCTGGCCAGGCCGTAGGTCTTGACGTTGTTCCTGTCGAAGCCCGGCTCGTCGCCCCGCTTGCCGTTCTTGTCGACGGTCAGGTGCGCAAGGGCCTTCTCGAAGGTGCCGCCGTCCTTGGGGTTCCAGGACAGGTTGTTGAGCTCCTCGGCGGTGAGGCCGGCCGCCTCGGCCGCCTTCTCGTTGTAGAAGAGGGCGACCGTGTCCCAGTCCTTGGGGGCGCCGTACCGGTGGCCGTCCTGGCCGATCCAGTTGGCGGCGAGGCCGGGCTGGTAGGCGGAGTCGTCGATGCCCAGGTCGTCCAGCGGCTCCAGGACCTTCAGGTCCGCGAACTGGCCGAACTTCTGGATGTGGTCGGTGAACACGTCCGGCTGGGTGCCGGCGATGAAGCTCGCGGTGAGCTTGGTCCAGTAGTCGTCCCAGCCCATCTGCGTGATCTTCACGTGCAGGCCCGGGTTCTGTTTCTCGAAGCCCTTCGCACAGGCCTGGTAGGCGGGCAGCTGGTTGGCGTCCCACAGCCAGTACGTCACCGTGTTCGCCGACGACCCGGCGCCCCCGCCCTTTGCGCAGCCGCTCACCAGGGACAGCGCCAGCGCTCCGGTCAGTGCCGCGACCGTACGCATCCGAACTCGCATGTCCGTCCCCTTACTTGATGCCGGTGAAGCTGATGGAGCCGACGATGCGGCGCGCGAAGAACCCGAACAGCGCGAGCATCGGCAGGGCCGCGATGAGCGTCGCCGCCATCAGGCCCGACCAGTCGGTGCCGGTCTGCGGGGTCTGCGCCCGGAAGATGGCCAGCGCCACGGTGAGCACGCGCGAGCTGTCGCTGTAGGACACCATCAGCGGCCAGAAGTAGTCGTTCCAGGCGGTGATGTACGTCAGCACGGCCAGCGTCAGGATCGGCGTGGACGCCATCGGCAGCAGCACCCGGAAGAAGATCCGCACCTTGCCCGCGCCGTCGAGCAGCGCCGCCTCCTCCACCTCGGAGGGGATGTTCATGAAGAACTGCCGCAGGAAGAACACCGCGAACGGCGTCATGAACATCGTCGGCAGGGCGATCCCCAACAGCGTGTCCACCAGGCCGAGTTGCTTGATGAGCACGAAGTTCGGCAGCAGGGTGAAGATGGTCGGCACCATCAGCCCGGCGAGGAACAGCCCGAACACCTTGTCCCGGCCGCGCCAGCGCAGCCGCGCGAAGGCGTACGCGGCCATCGAGGAGAAGAAGATCTGGCAGAAGGTGATCAGCGTCGAGACGATCACCGAGTTGAGCAGATAGCGCCAGAACTTCAGCCCGCCGCCCGCCCCGCCCTGCGCGATCGCCTCCTTGGTCGACTGCAGACCGAGCGCCCGCTCGAAACCGCCGGCGGTCACATCGACCGGCAGCGGGTGGCCCGGGTGGGCGGCCAGGCCGCTGTTGGTGGACAGCGCGGTGCGCAGGATCCAGTAGAACGGCAGCAGGGTGACGAGCACGATCGCGGCCATCGCCGCCCAGGCCACGACCCGTCCGAAGGAGGGCCGGCGCCTTGCGGGCCGTATGTGTGTCGTTGCAGTGGTGGTCACGGCAGCCATGTCGGTGTCTCCCTTCCGTCAGCCGAGGTCGCTCTGCCCGGCCCGGGTGAGCCGGTACTGCAGGACGGTGATCGCGCTCAGCACGACGAGCAGGGCCACGGACATCGCCGAGGCGTAGCCGAACTGGAAGCGGCCGAACGCGGCGCCGTAGATGTAGAACTGCAGCACGTTGGTGGCGTTCGCCGGGCCGCCCGCGGTCGTCACGGCGACCGTGTCGAACACCTGGAACGAACCGATCACCGTCATGATCAGCACCACCGCGAGCACCGGCCGCAGCAGCGGCATCGTGATCCGCCAGAACATCCGCCACTCGCTCGCGCCGTCCACCTTGGCGGCCTCGTACACGTCGTTCGGGATCGCCTGCAGTCCGGCGAACAGCAGCAGCGCGGTGTACCCGACGTGCCGCCACACATTGATCAGCGCGATCGTCGGGATGGCCCAGGTCTCGTCCGCCAGGAAGGGGATGCGGTCGAACCCGATCGCCGAGATGATCTCGTTGCCGATGCCCAGCTGGGTGTCCAGGATCCACAGCCAGACGATGCCGGCCACGACGTTCGACATCAGATACGGCGTGAGCACGATCCCGCGCAGCACCGCCGACTGCGTCAGCCGCTGCAGCAGCACGGCGATCGCGAGGGCGGAGACCGTCTGGATGCCGATGTTGATGAACACGTACTCGACGGTGACCTTCAACGAGTCCCAGAAGATCGGGTCGTGGACCATCCGCACGTAGTTGTCGAACCCCACCCACTCCGCCGGGGTGAGCAGGTTGAAGCGGGTGAAGCTCAGGTAGATGCCCCGCAGCGTCGGCCAGAGCAGGAAGACCGTGAAGCCCAGCAGCGCCGGCGCGATGAACACCGCGGCAAGCCGCCCGTCGCCTCCGCTCTCACGGGCCCTGGCCCGTCCCGTCCGCTGCTTGGTCCCTGCCCCCTCCGCGCCGCTCAGCGGCAGACGCGACGGAGGGCTGCTGGAGGCGATGGTCATCGGGAGACTCCCTCGTCTGCGGCGGCTCGTCCTCGGCCACTTACTTTTGTTGCGAAAGAATCGAGCCGTCAAGGGGCTTGCAGACATCATTTGGATGGCCCGTTGAGCGCGCTACTCTGACCTGGTTGCTTTTACGGCGAAAGAAATCATGTGGGAGTCTGACCTTCATGACCACAGTTGCCGCCAGCTGGCTTCCGCTGAGCCCCGGTGAGCGCTCGGTGGCGATCGAGGTGCTCGTGGGCGGCCCGCTGTCGCGCACCGAACTCGCCCGACGGCTCGACCTGTCCCAGGGCAGCCTCACCCGGCTCACCAAACCCCTGATCGAGTCGGGCCTCCTGATCGAGGTCACCGAGGCCGGCACCCCCGCGGAGGTGCGGCAGGGCCGCCCCTCGCAGCCGCTCGACGTCGTCGCCGAGTCCCGCTCCTTCATCGGCTACAAGATCACCGACGACATGGTCTACGGCGTCGTCACCACCCTCCGCAGCGACATCGTCGCCCGCTACGACCGCCCGCTGACCAGTCACGACCCGGCCGAGGTCGCCGACCTGCTCGCGGAGATGACGGACGAGCTCGCCCGCGTGCATCCGCGTCTCGCCGGCATCGGCATCGGCGTGGGCGGCCTGATCGAGGACCGTGCCGTGGTGGGGGAGTCACCCTTCCTGCACTGGCGGGACGTCCCGCTGGCCGGACTCGTCGAGGAGCGGACCGGGCTGCCCGTGGTCGTCGAGAACGACGTCGCCGCGCTCGTCGAGGCCGAGACCTGGTTCGGGGCCGGCCGCGGCCTTGACCGCTTCGTCGTCCTCACCATCGGCGCCGGCATCGGCTACGGCCTGGTCCTGGGCGGCAAGCGGGTGCCCTGCGCCGAGGAGGACCGCGGCTTCGGTCGCCACTGGATCGTCAACCCCGACGGGCCGCTCACCCCCGAAGGGGAACGCGGCAGCGCCGTCTCGCTGCTGACCATCTCCAGCATCCGCTACCAGATCCGGGCAGCCACCGGCCGCGACCACAGCTACGAGGAGATCCTCGCCCTGGCCGCCGCCGGCGAGCCCATGCCGACCCGCGTCATCGACGAGGCGGCGCGCGCCCTCGGCACCCTGGTCGCCCAGATCGCCAACTTCGCCATGCCGCAGAAGATCCTCCTCGCGGGGGAGGGGGTCGGGCTGATGGACGTGGCCGGGGACACAGTGCAGGAGACGATCCGGACCAACCGGCATCCGATGGCCGCCCCGGTCGCGTTGGAAACCAAGGTGTCCGACTTTCACGACTGGGCCCGCGGCGCCGCCGTCCTGGCCATCCAGGTGCTGGTCCTGGGGGCGGCGGAAGCGTGAACTCGCCGACGGATCTTGACAGATGGACGTGATCAGCAACACGTCCGATAGGTCCGATTCGTGTCAGCTTACTCACAGCGCCTTCACCCCCGGAGCCGTATGCTTCACAGCATGTCCACCACTGTTGAACCCCGCTCCGATCGTTCGGCGGCCGAGGTCAACGAGGAGATCCGGGCCCTGTGGCGCCGGTCGGGCGGGACACTGAGCGGCGAGCAGCGCGAGGAGTACCAGCGCCTCGTCCTGGAGTGGGCCGCCGCGGCCCCGCAGCCCGCGCGGGCCGCCTGAGCAGTACCGGCTGAGGCCCGCCGCCGTGCATCGGCGCCCCGCTCCGGGGCACCCCTGACCGGATGGGCCCCCTCCTCGCACTGGCCTCGGCCGTCGGCTACGGCATCGTCGACTTCGTCGGCGGGCTACTGTCCCGCCGCGCGCCCCACACCTCGATCACCTTCCTCGGCCAGCTCGGCGGCCTGGTCCTCGCCTGCGCCGCCGCGTTCCTTGTGACTGCCGACACCGTGCGCGCATCCGACCTGTTCTGAGGTGAGCGTCGTCGTGCCTGTCAGCGCGGTGACCGGTGCCGCCCTGTCCGTGCTGTGCGGCGTGCCGGCCCTCGGCTGCTGCCCACCGCGATGCGGCACGGACGGTGCCTGAGGCTGCCGGGAGGACTCACGGTCCAGGCGCTGCTCGCCGTCGCCGTGGTCCTCGCCTCCCTCTACCCGGCCCTCCCGGTCGTCCTCAGCCGGCTCAGCCCCAAGTCGCCGAGTAGTAACGCCGATACGCCTTGCGGTCCTGTTCGGCGCGGATGTAGCGGGTGGCCACCAGAGCGAGCAGGCTGCCGCCGATGACCAGCATCCCGGGGCCGATGTTCCTGGGGTTCGTCAGCCGGGCCAGCAGGGTCGAACCGTCGGCGATGCCCGTCACGGGAGCCGAGGAGCCGGGGGAGGTGGAGCCCGGTGCGATCGCGCTGTGCGTGGCGGAGGCGGACGGCGCGGGCGTCGGCGAGGCGCTCTGCCCGGCGGCTGCCTGCTTCGACACGATCATCTGGACGCCGAGTGCCTGCATCGCCTTCGTCACCGGCTGGAAGAACGTCGTGCCGCCCGAGGTGCAGTCCCCGCTGCCACCCGAGGTCACCCCCAGCGCGATGCCGTCGGAGAACATCGGGCCGCCGCTGTCCCCGGGCTCGGCGCACACGTTCGTCTCGATGAGGCCGGTGACGGTGCCCTCCGGATAGTTGACGGTGGCGTCGAGCCCCTTGACCTCGCCGTCGTGCAGACCGCTGGTGCTGCCGCTGCGGAACACGCGCTGCCCGACGGCCGGATCACCGACACCCGTGATGCGCACCCCGTTGCCGTTGCCGATGGCCACGATGTCGGCGCCCTGGCCGGCCGAGCCGCTCGCGTACTGGACCAGGGAGAAGTCGCTGCCGGGGAAGTTCTGCTGGACCGTCTTGCCCAGCTGCTGGTTGCCCTGGTTGTCCGCGAACCACGTCGACCCGGTGGGTCCGCAGTGCCCGGCGGTGAGGATGAAGTCGCTCTGCCCGTTGGTCACGTTGAAGCCCGCCGAGCAGCGTCCGCCGGTCGACAGGATCGGCTGCGCCCCGTTGAGCCGGGTCGTGAACTTGCCCTGCGTGCGCTCCATACGGACGTAGGAGCCGATACCGCTCGCAACCTTGGTCATGCTCGACCAGTCGCCGGCCGAGACGGTGCTGTCGGCCTGCACCACCACCTGGTTCGTCTGGTAGTCCATGACCCAGGCCGTGCCGGCCACCCGGGGCGCCGAGCGCAGCGTCTTGGTGGCCGCCTTCAGCTCGTTCATGCTGTGGCCGACCATCTTCGCCTCGACGCCCGCGCGCGCGGCCTGGGCGGCCGCCTCCTTGTCGGTCACCGCGACGACCGGACGCCCGTCGGCGCCGATCCAGGTGCCCGCCGTACGGGAGGTGCCGAGCTGGGAGACAAGCGCGGCGCCGGGGTTGTCCGAGGTCCCGGAGGCGCTGAACGGCAGCGCGGAGGTGCCGGGGGTCTCGCTCGCCATGGCGGCCTGCGTGACCATCGCTCCTCCGAGGAGGAGTCCGCCGACGGCCGCCAGCCGCGTCACTCGCCGGACGATCCGTCGTCGTGCGTGCCTCATGCATGGCTCCCGTACCCGAACGCGCGGTTCAACACCGCGGGGCACTCCGGTCGTTGAGCGCCCTCTCTCCATACGTGTCCGGGGGCGTCCGCGTTCAGCGAACGGACGATCTTCTACCTCTTGCGGCCCACTCCGCCGTGGATGGCCACTTCCGGCACGTCCGGACGCTCCGCCCGCCAGTGCGAGCACGACACCACCCCGGGATTCAGCAGCTCCAGTCCGTCGAAGAACCGGGCGACGTCCTCGGGGGTGCGCTGGGTCAGCGTCGGTGTGCCGTGCTCGTTCCAGAACCGGACCGCCTCGTCCACCTCGGGCAGCGCCGGACTCGTGATGGTGTGGGACAGCACGAGATGACTGCCGGACGGCAGCGCGTCCATGAGCCGCCGCACCACGCCGTACGGGTCCTCGTCGTCGCCGAGGAAGATGACCACCCCGAGCAGCATCAGCGCGACCGGCCGGCTGAGGTCCAGCGTCTCGGCGGCGCGCTCCAGGATCGCCTCGGGCTCGCGCAGATCCGCGTCCAGGTGGTCCGTACGGCCCTCGGGCGTGCTGGTGAGCAGCGCACGGGCGTGGGCCAGGACCAGCGGGTCGTTGTCGACGTAGACGACCCTGGCGTCCGGGGACAGCCGCTGGGCGACCTCGTGCGTGTTGTCGGCCGTGGGCAGCCCGGTGCCTATGTCGAGGAACTGCCGTATGCCGACGTCGGTGACCAGATGGTGCACGGCGCGTCCCAGGAACAGCCGGTCGGCGAGGGCGTACTCGCCGATGTCCGGGTGCAGTTCGCGGATCCGGTCACCGGCGACCCGGTCGACCTCGTAGTAGTCACCGCCACCCAGCCAGTAGTTCCAGATCCGGGCCGTGTGCGGGCGCAGTGTGTCGATACGTCTGCGCAGTGCCGCGGCGGGTTCTTCCGTGGCTGCCGGTTTCTCCGTCACGGGCTCAGCTCCTGGAGTGCCTGGTGGTGCGATCGTACGACGACAACCGGCAATCTAGACGGCGGAGTTGATGTCTGCCGAGGGGGCGGAGCGGGTGTTTTCTGACCTGTTTTCTCCCCCGAGCATCGCCCAGCTGGCCTCGTCGCCCCACACGGACGCCGTATCCACGTACGGGCGCAGCAGCGCGGTCAGTGCCGGGTCCGCCCGGCGGTTCAGTTCGTCGGAGGCGAGTTTGCGGGCGATTCCGGCGAGGAAGTCGGCCAGTTGCACCCGCGGATCGAGCCGGGCCTGCACGAGCCGCATTCCGTCGAGCCCGATTCCGGCCAGCCGCGCCGTCTCCTCGATCCAGGCGATGCGCTCCGGCGTCAGCATGTTCTGCCGGTCGTGCACCAGATGGACGGGGCGGCCGCCCGCACTCCAGTAGGCGGCGGTTTTGACGATGGCGGGCAGCAGCGGATTGAGCACCGGAACCAGGGTCGGACCGGCGACAATCGCGGCCCGGTAGGAATCGGCGCGAGAACGGGTCGCCGCCAGCCTTTCCAGGACCGGCGCGACTTCCGTACCGGAATGCGCGCGCCGCAAATCGTCCACCGTACGGAAGAAGACGTCTGCGGGCTGCGACGGTTCCCCGTCGTTCCTGACCCGCAGAAGCTGGTTGGCCGCCTCCAGGAATTCCTGCCATTGCTCGTCCCCGAACACCCGCCGCCCCTCGCGGAACAGCACCAGGGCCGCGGCACTCTCACCGAGCAGCAGATCGGTGGCCCGGTCCACGACGAAGAACGCCTTCTCCGTCAGATGCACATGGGCGGCCCCGTGTATCGGCCCCTCGGGCGCGAGCAGCCATTCCAGCACCGCCCGATGCTTCTCCCGGAGCAGGTGATTGGCCTTGTACTCCGACGCGGGGGAGCGAATCCGGTCCCGGACCTCCTGTACATATCCGGCCGCGGAATCGACGGGCAGCCGCACACTGGCGTGCGCGAACACATCGGTGTTCCCGCCGGTCAGGTTCTCGCCGTCCGACCCCGACTCGTCGCAGCCGACTTCCAGGACGTTCCAGGTCACACCACGGCCCCCTATCTTGTGCCCCATGACCAGCATCCCGCACGACACGTCCGGTGAACCGAATCCCCTGCGCGCACTCTCCCTCGACCGTCTGCGATGTCGTACGAGCATGAAATGGCGCACCTACCCGGCCGACGTGCTGCCACTGTGGGTGGCCGAAATGGACGTACCCCTCGCCGAACCCGTCGTCACCGCAGTCAACCAGGCACTCGAGGCCGGGGACACCGGATATCCCGCGGGCACCGCCTACGCCGAGGCGCTGGCCGGCTTCGCGGACAAGCGGTGGGGGTGGGGCGGGCTCGCGGTGGAGCGCACCGCGATCGTGCCGGACGTCATGCTGGGTGTTGTCGAGATGCTCAGGCTGGTCACCGGGCACGGGGACCCGGTGGTCGTCAACTCGCCCGTGTATCCGCCGTTCTTCCAGTTCGTCGAGCACATGGACCGGCAGGTCCTCGAGGCTCCGCTCGGTGCGGACCTGCGCATCGACTTCGGCACGCTGGAGGCGGCCTTCCAGCAGGCCGTCGCGGGCGGCCGCCGGGCCGCCTACCTGCTGTGCAGCCCGCACAACCCGACCGGCACCGTGCACACCGCCGAGGAACTGGCAGCCGTCGCCGCCCTCGCCGACCGGTACGGCGTGCGGGTGGTCGCCGACGAGATCCACGGGCCGCTGACCGCGGCGGGCGTCGACTTCGTGCCGTATCTGAGCGTCCCCGGCGCGCAGAGCGGTCTGTCCCTCATGTCCGCGTCGAAGGCGTGGAATCTGGCGGGGCTCAAGGCCGCGGTCGCGATCGCGGGCCCCGAGGCCGCCGCCGACCTCGCCCGGCTGCCCGAGGAGGTCAGCCACGGGCCCAGCCACGTCGGCGTCATCGCCCACACCGCCGCCCTCCGGGACGGCACCGCCTGGCTCGATGCCCTGCTCGCCGGCCTCGACGACAACCGGCGCCTGCTCACCGACCTCCTTGCCCGACACCTCCCCGCCCTCACCCACCGGCCGGGCGAGGGCACGTACTTCGCCTGGCTCGACTGCCGCACGCTCGGCCTCGGCGACGACCCCGCCGAGGTCTTCCTGGAGCGCGGACGGGTGGCGCTGAACTCCGGGATCCCCTTCGGGACGGGAGGGGCCGGGTACGTACGCCTGAACCTGGCGACCTCACCCGAGGTGCTCACCGAGGGCGTACGGCGGATGGCGGCGGCGCTCGGCTGAGCGCGGCGGTCGTGCTGGACGCCGGGGTCGGGTGTCATGGACACGTGACAGCGCTGCATGATGGGCCCATGCGTGTGCTGATGCCCGTCCCCGACCACGACTTCGACGTCACCGAGGTGGCCGTGCCCTGGCGGCTGCTCACCGACGCCGGGCACGAGGTCGTCTTCGCCACCGAGCGCGCCGGCACCCGGCCCGCGGCCGATCCCCGCCTGCTGACCGGCGTGCTCTTCGGGCAGCTCGGAGCGGCGGACGAGCCCAAACGCTGCTACGAACAGCTCACCCGGGCACCGGAGTTCGCCGCCACGGCCGCCTGGGCCGACGTCGACGTCTCGGCGTACGACGGACTGCTGCTGCCGGGCGGACACGCGCCCGGCATGCGGCAGTACCTCGGATCCGCCGAGCTGCAGCAACAGGTGGCCCGGTTCTGGGCGCTCGGCCGGCCGGTCGGCGCGATCTGCCACGGCGTGCTGGTCCTGGCCCGCACCCAGGACCCCGGCACCGGGCGCAGTGTCCTGGCCGACCGCCGCACCACCTGCCTGCCCAAGTACATGGAACGCACCGCCTACCTGACCACCGCCTGGCGCCTCGGCCGCTACTACCGCACGTACCCGGCGTACGTGGAGGACGAGGTGCGCTCGGCCCTCGCCGACCCGGCCGCCCAGTTCGAACGCGGCCCCCGGGTCCTCACCCAGCGCGGCACCGAGACGGACGACACCCACGCCTTCGTCGTCCGGGACGGCACCTATGTGTCGGCGCGCTGGCCCGGGGACGCCTACCTCTTCGCCCGCCGCTACCTCGAACTCCTCCGGAAGCCGACGGGTGCCTAGACTTCTGTCATGGACAACACGGTGTTGGAGCGGCTCGGCGCGGGCAAGTATCTGCTGGTCACCAGCTACCGCAAGAGCGGCACCCCGGTCGCCACACCGGTGTGGGTGGTGCGCGACGGGGACACGCTCGGCGTGTGGACGACCGCCGACTCCTGGAAGGTGAAGCGCATCCGGGCCCGCGGCGACATCCTCGTCGGCCCCTGCGACCTGCGCGGCAACCCGACCGGCGCCCAGAACCCCGCCACTGCCGAGATCACCGACGAGGCGACCGTCGCGCGCTATCGCGAGCTGATCGCCCGCAAGTACGGCATCGTCGGCCGTCTGACCCTTCTCGGCAGCCGACTGCGCCGCGGCCTGAAGGGGACCGTCGGGATCCGCGTGACCCTGGACCCGACCGCATGACGAACCGCGCGGCCCTCCGAGGAGAACCGCGCGGTCGTCACACCCTTCGATCCCGGCCTACGAGGCGTCCAGCACCGTGCCGCTCAGTACGGGCCCGCCCGGCTGCGGATTCCCGTTGTCGTCGGTCAGCTGGAAGCGGACGGACTCGGCAGGCTCGGTCACCTGGTCCTTGACCGTGGGCAGGCTCACCTCCGCGCTCGGCTTCCCCGCAGGTACCTCCGCGAACAGGGTCAGGTACTTCACCTGGGACAGCGGCCGCTCCGGATCCGGCGTCTCACCCGAGACGGAGTCGAGCCACGCCGGGTCGACGTCCTTCGTGGACAGCTCCGGACCACCGGTGACCGGCTGGACGACGAAGTACGGATAGATGTCCACATCCGCGGCCTCGGACAGCGTCACCTTCCACTTCAGGGGTTGCCCCTCGGCCACCCGGTCCGCCACCGGCGTCACGCCGATCGTCGGCATGGGGTCGTCGTTCTCCACGGTGACGCCGCCGCGGTAAGAGCCGATGACAGCGCCCCGCACGGCCTTCACGAGCACCGTGTTGTCCACGTCGTAGGAGAAGCGCGTGTTGCCCTTCACCTGCACCGGTACGTCGATGTCGTGGCCGCCCGGACGCACCGTGACCAGGTGTTGCTTCGTCTTGCCGGTGGCCGGGTCGACGACGTACACCCGCACCTGTCCGCCGCCCTGGCCGGACACCTGCACCGGCACCTGGTACGTACGGACGCCCGAGTCGCCCTCCTTGACCGTCGTACGGCCGATGTCGACTCGCGGCAGCGCGGCCTCCCGCACCGCCGGGGTGCCCGGGCGCCAGCCCCAGGCGTCCATCAGCCAGGCCTGTCCCTTGGTCGAACGCGGCGTCAGTTCAAGGGACTTGACGTGCTTGAGGTCGAGTCCGGCACGGGACGCGGCGGTCAGCGGGACGCGGACTTCGCGCGCCCAGTAGGAGGCCGTGCGCCCGGTGCCCGGCAGTCCGTCGACCCGGACGCGGCCGAGGCCGGCCCGCTTGCCGTGGGTGTCGGTGAGGGACACGTCGAGCTTGGTGCCGGTCGAGTTGGGCGGCACGATCACCCGCAGGGCGAGGTCCTTGGAACCGGTGAGTGCGACGGGGGTTCCCGGACGCAGCTTCACGGCGGATCCGGGCGCCGACCAGTTCAGCGCGACCGCGCGTCGGCCGACCTCGCGTTCCGTCTCCCACTGCGCGAAGTGCGGGGAGGCCCCCTTCGCCCCGGATCCGAGGCAGGCCACGTGGTTGTCCGGGTCCACGGCCGAGCACAGCCGTCCGCCGGTCACCGTGAACTTGCCGTCCGGCAGGAAGCCGCCGCCGCGGTTCGCGCCGACAGCGTGGGTGAGCACCCGCGCCGGGTCGGCCGAGGGCGCCCGCTTGCCCGAGCCGTCGAGCAGCGGCCGTACACGGTCGTCACCGGCGACGAACAGCCGCGCCGCCGCGGCGATGTACGTGCTGCCCGCCTTGTGCTGCTGGTTCGCGGTCAGCCGGGTCGCGGTGCCCGGCGAGCACACCGGGTCCCGGTGCTCGGGGTCGTTGTAGAAGTCGTCGTCCGAGGGCGCCTGGGCCTGTCCCGGAGTCCACTCCGTGTTGAAGAAGTTGTGGTTCGCGCCGACCACGTACACGGCACTGTGCAGAGCCTTGCCGCTGCTGACCGAGCGGGTGCCGTCGACGAACACCTCGCCCTGGAGGTCGGACACGTCGCCGTCGCACCCCGGCAGGATCGTCGCCGACGGCACGTCCGCGACCGGATTCTGGCCGAAGATCGTCGGTCCGATCAGGACGGTGCCGCGAATGTGCCAGCGCACCGGGCCGTGGTACCCGTCCTGCGCGGCCGGCGCCGGGTAGAGGCTGTCCATGGCCGCGCGGTTCACGCCCTCGCCGCCGCGCGAGTGGCCGACGAGCAGGACCCGGGACAGGTCCGCCTTCGGCGCGTTGCGTACGACCGCGGGTGCAGAGGCCGGGTGGGCGGCCCAGTCGGCCCAGCGGGCCAGGTGCTGCCGTACCAGCGAGGAGCGGGCCTGGGCGCCGCCGTCCTCGGCGGCGTAGTCCTGGGCGTTGATGCCGTTGGCGGAGATCGACACCGTCATATAGCCCTGGGAGGCCAGGAGTTGCTGGTCGCGCAGATAGCCCCGGTAGCTCGGGATCGGCTTGGTGCCGGCCGGGCAGGGCCAGTCGCCGGTGACGTCGTCGCCCTTGTAGCAGGTGGAGTGGCGGCCGTGCAGGAACAGGGCGAGCGGCCGGGGCCCGGTGGCGCCCTTGGGCGCGACCACCACGGCACGCATCTCGACCGGCTCGGGGAAGCCGGGCAGCTTCACCGGGTCGAGGTCGTACTCCCCGGTGGCCGTGCGGTACGAGCCCGGCTTGCCGGGGTCGACCGAGTTCGCCGGGAGCGGGGCGGGCGGCTGCGCGGCTGCCGCCGCGCTCCGGCCGCGCGGAGTCTCGGTGCGGCCTGCGGCATCCAACTGGCGCCCGCCCGCGCGTATATGAAGATCCGTCAGCTGGCCTGCCACCTGGGCCCGTTCGAGGTCGAGGCGGTACGTGCGCCCGTCCTTTCCGGGGGTCGGGTGGCCGAGCAGCCGGTCCCCGGCGTAGAAGTCGACGCGCGCGTCCCCCATCGCGACCGGCGCCGTCGAGCGCCAGACGAGCTGCCGTGCGTCACCTCCCCCGGTGATCCGCCAGCCCGGCGGCAGACCGCCGTCGTCGTCGGCCGCCGCCGTCGGTCTGGCGTCCGACGGCGGTGCCGCCTGTGCCAGCCCTGGCGATCCCCCCGCCATCGCGAGCACCGCCAGAGCGGTGACCCATATTCGCCGGGCACGGAACAAGGTTGCCCTCCTCAAGTCATGAGCACAGGCGCCCCGTTGGTCAGCGGGGGCCTCTTGCGTCTCGGAGGACGGCAACGGGAGTCTGTGGGTTGCCTGTGTCCGGGCAACCGGCGGGTGTCCGGGGATGCGATCAGGCCAACCCGGCCGAGGAGGCATGCACGCCCGGTCCCGGGGATAGGGCACCCGCATGAGCCGAACCCCGTTGCGCGCCGCGATCGTCGGCACCGGCCACCGTGCCCAGACCTTCACCCGCGGCCTCGCCGCACGCCCCGCCCACCGCGTGGCCGCCCTGTGCGACCCGAACCCGACCCGAATGGCCTTCCACAACAGGCTGTTGACCGCCGCCGGCGAACCCGCCGCCACGACCTGGGAGCCGGACGGCTTCGCCGACCTGCTCGCCAAGGAGGACATCGACGAGGTCGTCGTCACCACCGTCGACGCGGCCCACGACCGCTATATCGTCCCGGCCCTGCAGGCGGGCTGCCGCGTGGTCACCGAGAAGCCGATGACCGTCGACGCGGCCCGCTGCGCCCGCATCCTCGACACGGTGCGGGCCACCGGCAACTCACTCACCGTCGCCTTCAACTACCGCTTCAACCCGGTCCACGAGAAGGTGCGCGCCCTGCTCGCCGACGGCGCGATCGGCGAGATCCTCTCCGTCCACTTCGAGTGGGTCCTCGACGTGCGGCACGGCGCCGACTACTTCCGCCGCTGGCACCGCGAGAAGAACAACAGCGGCGGCCTGATGGTCCACAAGTCCAGCCACCACTTCGACCTGGTCAACTGGTGGCTCGCCGACGAGCCGCACGAGGTCTTCGGCTACGGACGCCTCGGCTTCTACGGCCGCGCGGCGGGCGAACGCCACGGACTGCGCCGGGACTACGACCGCGCCCACGGCGCCGAACCGGCCGCCGACGACCCCTTCGCGCTGGACCTGGCCGCCAACGACACCCTGCGCGCCCTCTACCTCGACGCCGAGCAGGACGACGGCTACCTCCGTGACCGCAACGTCTTCGGCGGCCCGGTCACCATCGAGGACGACATGGCGGTCCTGGTCCGCTACACGCGCGGGGCGACGATGACGTACCACCTCACCGCCTACTCCCCGTGGGAGGGCTACCGGGTCATGTTCAACGGCAGCGCCGGCCGTCTGGAGCTGGAGGTCGAGGAGAGCCGCTGGGCGCAGCCGCAGACTCGCGTCGCCTCGGACAGCGGAGCCCTGCACGGCGACACGGCCGCGGAACACGCGGGCGGCGCCCGGCTCACCCTGCGCCCGCTGTGGCGACCGCCGGTCGAGGTCCCGCTCGACGTCGCCCACGAGGCCCACGGCGGGGGAGACCCCCGCATGCTCGACGCACTGTTCGGACCCGTGGACTCCGGTGCGGCCGATGCGGGTGGGGCGGATCAGGGCGGGGCTGCGCATCCCACGGCCACCGAACGCGACGGCGCCCTGGCCCTGGCGGTGGGCCTCGCCGCCAACCGGTGCTTCGACACGGGGCGTCCCGTGGCCGTACGGGATGTGGTGCCCGGGGTGGCGGAGCGTCAGGTCCAGGCGCGGTAGGGCTCGTCGACCAGCTGGAAGACCGGCTCGCCGCGGACCGGGTCCTTGGCCGTCGACAGCCGTACCCGGTCACCGCTGTGGATGCCGATCGGCGGGCCCATGACCCGACCGCGTACGACGAAGCCCTCGGTCATCTCGACGAGCGACACATTGCGCGCGGCGGGAGTGTTGCGGTGCACGATCGTCGAGTGGCGGACCGTGCCCACGCCCTCGCTGCGCTCCGTCCGCAGGTCACCGCCCTGGCAGACCGGACACAGCAGCCGGTGGTACATGGCGGTGCCGCACCAGGTGCAGCGCTGGAAGAGGATGGCGTCCGAGTCGGACTTCGCGGCGTCGAGCAGCCCCGTCGCGGAGCCGGCTGCCTCACGAACAACGCTTCCTGAGTGGTGGTACACGCTGGTCAACTCCCTGCGCTCGGCCGGAATCCCGCGTGCGCGGGTGCCCGTGCACGCACGTGCGCGGTTCGCCGTGCCACCGTGCACGACCTCAATGTATGGCACTCAGTGCCACAGGTAAAGGCACTGCGTACCCTCAATTCCGACCAAGAGCGGACTCGATTTCCTGGACGACCCGCCACAGGGGTGTGTCGCGCCGGGAGACGACGACCACCACGTCCTCGGGCTCCTCGCCGCCGCGGTGCGCGGGCGGCGCGCCGAAGGCCGACTGCACATAGCCCAGGGCGTGGTCGACCGCGGCCTCGGAGTCGCCCTCGCCGTCCGAACGCAGCCAGGACCGCAGTGCGTTGTTGTGCGCCGCCACCACCGCGGCCGCGATCACGTCGGCCTGCAGGGTGCCGCCGCGCCGGGCGGCGAAGCGGGCGCGCAGATACTCGGCGAGGGCGCGCTCGTAGCGCCACACCACCGACAGCTCGTACGCCCGCAGCCCGGGCACCTTCTTGGTCAGCCGGTAGCGCTGCACGGAGAAGGTCGGGTTCTCGGCGTACATCCGCAGCACCAGCCGGGCCGCGTCGCAGACCCGCTGCACGGGCTCGTCCTCGTCCGCGCTTTCGGCGAGGAACGCCGTCATGTCGGCCAGGCAGCGCTCGTGGTCGGGGAAGACCACGTCCTCCTTGGAGGGGAAGTAGCGGAAGAACGACCGCCGTCCCACGCCGGCCAGCGCCACGATGTCGTCGACGGTCGTCTGCTCGTAGCCCCGCTCCAGGAACAGCTGGAACGCCGCCGCCACCAGTGCGTCCCGCATCGGTGGCTTCCCGGCCGCCGCCTCCGTCTTCATGGACGGGAACGTAGCACCCCAAACGCACTGATGGCACTCAGTGCACCGCTGGCAGGGAACTCAGTGCTCCCGTCGGGGCTGAAGAGTCCTCACACCAACGTGACGGTGATCCTCTGCGTGACGCCCGCCGTCGTGCTCAGGTCGCCGAAGGTGAGCTGCAGTGCGGAGCCCGTCGTCGCCGAGGTCAGGGTGGGCGGCTGTGAGATCACCGCGGAGACCGCCCGGTTCCAGGTGAGCGTCAGGCTCGTCCGCATCCGCGTCGGATCGCTGACGCAGATCACCGCCGTGCCGTCGCTCCGCTCGCTGATCATCACGCAGCACGGATCGCTCGCGACGAGCGCTCCGACCGTGCCGCCGGACCAGAAGTTGACGCCGGTGAAGCCGAGCGGGGGCACACCGATCCCCTGCTGGTCGTCGGTGTTGGCGAGGACGGTCAGCCAGGTCGTGTCGGCGGCCCGTGCCGCGGTCTGTGCGGAGCTCGCGCCGGGCAGCAGGACGTAGGCGTACGTCGCGTTCGCCGGGTCGGTGCCGTGGTCGACGTACATCGTCAGGTACTTGCGGTTCAGGACGGCTGTCGAACCCCCCGTGTTGATCGAGTTCCAGCTGCCGTCCCGCGCGTCGCGCAGCGCCTCCACGGCCGCGCCGCCGGGAAACACATAGCCGCCGTGACCGCCGATGTGCGCCCACTCGGCGCCGGTGAGCGACTCCGACCAGGGGTAGGTCGCCGGCTTGGCGGTGCCGTCCACGATGAAGGGTGCGTTGCCGGTCGGGCCGAGGTTGCGGTTCTCCACCGTCGACTCCACGGCCGTCCCGTCGGTGCACCTGATCCCGGCGCCGAGACAGACGATCGCGTCGTCCAGACAGAACCACGACTTCTTCGCCGTCAGCGTGGACAGCAGGCCCTTCAGATGCTGGCCGATCGCCGCCCGCTGCCCGTCCGTCGCCCCGCCCACCCAGTCGACGTCCGGCACCGGGGCGCCCCAGTCACCGCCCGCCGCGTCCGCGAGGACCTTGCGCGAGGCCGTGATGCCGGGCAGGCGGTACGGGTCGACGGTGGGCCAGAACGCGTCGCTGTACTGGCCGTTGGCGAACGTGTCGCCCCACCAGTAGAGCATGCCGGAACCGGTGTGCCAGCCGTGCAGGTTCTCGCCGCCGCCCGTCTCGTAGTACGTGATCCGTCGGTCGGCCATGCTCAGCGACGCGGCCCAGCCGGCTCGGCGGTGCGTGGCCCGCGCCATGCTGGTGAACAGCCGGTGCGCGGTCGGCTCGGCGATCGGGGTGACCGAGGTGTCGTCCAGGACCGTCTTGAGACGGGCCAGAGCAGGGAGGGTGATCGAGCGGTCGTCCATCGGCGGGCTGTAGTAGTCCCGCTGCAGCCAGCCCTTCACCAGGCCGCGCCAGCGCGCGTTCTCCGTCGTACTCGCGCCCTGCCCGAGCAGCATGATCGCGGCGAGGACCGGATGACCGCGGAGATGGTCGTCCTGTTGGATCGTGCCGGACGTGGACAGGCCGCGGCTGATCGCCCGGCCCGACACGCAGTCCATCACCAGCCCGTTGTAGAGGAACGGCGCCCATGCGTTCTCCACCGCGTCGAACACGATCTGCCGGTTCGGGTCGGTGATCTCCCAGCTGGACGAGGCGAGCAACGCGAACAGCATCCCGAGCCCGCGGAGCAGGACCATGCCGTAGGTGCCGGTGTAGGGCACGGTGGTGTGCTGGATGAACGACCCGTCGGTGTAGAGCCCGTCGCCGCTGGTGACGTACGGGAAGACGGGGGAGAGCGCGTCCCGCGCCAGCGCGATCTTGGCGGCGTTCGAGCCGACCACCCCGCGCAGTGCGAGCACCCGGCACAGGTCGACCCGGTTGGCGCCGGTGCTGTTGCCGCTGTAACTGCCCACCGCGGAGTCGGGCACGAAGTGGTCGACGGCGGCCAGATAGCCCGCGATCTGCGCCGCCGACAGCTCGTCGAACATCAGCACACACACGTCGAGCAGGGCCTGAGGGGCGCCGATCTGCCAGTTGTACCAGTTGCCGTAGAAGGTCTGGGTGTCGTTGTAGACCTCGGCGTGGAGGTGATCGAGGCCGGTCCGGACCGTGTCCCGCAGGTTCGTGTCGCCGGTCAGGCCCGTGCCCTGCTGGGAGTACGCCTGCGCGAGTGTGCTGAGGCGGTTGTAACTGGTGTTCATGTTGGCGGAGTAGCCGGCCGACTCCTGGTCCGTGTCCGGCTCGGGATCCGCGTACACCAGATCGGGCCACAGCGAACCGGGGGCCGGTGCCATGGAGGACTGGAACCGGCTCGCGGTGGTGCCCAGTTGGGCGAGCCGGCTCCTGAACGGCTCGGCGGTGGGGCTGAACCCCTCCCCGAGGGTGAGCGCCCGCCACTTGGCCCGCAGGGTCGCGAACTCGTCCGCCGCCGCGAAGCTCGAGCGGGCGGGGAGGCCGAGGGCGAAAGCGGTGCCGGTGCTTGCGGTCAGAAAGCCGCGACGTGACCAACAAGTCGTCATGACGGCGCTTTCTAGCATGCATCGCTTCAAATATTCAGTAAATACACCAAATTGGGCATGTCGATCGTTCGGCAGGTGCGGGGAGCGCTGAACTCCCGGGGCGGTGGCCGCGTATCACTCCTCGGGGAAGGCGGAGAGTCCCGTCAGCACGGGACGGAAGGAGAACACAGTGCCCACACCGCCCGGATCCGGGTCGCACGACCGTCCACCGCTGGAGCCCATCGTCGTCCTGCGCCCACGCCGCACCGACGCCCTGGCGGAGCTGTTCAAGGAGATGGAGCAGGGCGCCGGCGACCTCGAGTCCGTCGCCGTGCCGGACTCGCGGTCCTGGGACGAGGGCGAGACGCAGGAACTGCCGCCCGTGCGCGTGGACGACCGCAACTCACGGCTCCCCGAAGGCCGGTTCGGCTTCGGGCCGGGGCTGCGCCGCGCCGCCATCACGATCGGTGTCGCCGCGGCCGCCGTCGTCGGCTTCGGCTCCGCCCTCCTGCTGGTCGCCAGGAACGACGACGCAGCCGCGCAGCCGCCCCACCCGACGGCGTCCGCCGAGCCGACCCCGACCGCCACCGCCACGGGCGCCTCGGACCCCGACGGTGAAGGCACCCTGCGCGAGGGCGACAGCGGCCCCGCGGTGACCGACCTGCAAGAACGCCTGCTGCGCATCCCGAATGTCTACGACAACGGCTCCACCAGCGGCACCTACGACGCCACCCTCAAGGCCGCGGTGGCCCGCTTCCAGCTCTGGTACGGCATCAGGGGCGACGAGACCGGCGTCTACGGCAACGACACCCGGCAATCGCTGGAGTCCCGGACCGGTTCCGGCACCGGCTGACGCGCGGGCCTGCACGGAGGCTCGAACACCGTGCAACGGGTGGGAAAAGACCTGGTGGAGGGCCTGGACAAGGGACTGTCACGCGTCACCATATGGGCACAGGGCCGACGTACGTGGCGTCCCGCCCGTCCCGACCCGAAAGCCATGACCGATGACCGGCTCCCGCATCCCGGGCCTGGTGCTGCCCGCCGTGTTCCTGCTGGCTCTTGTCGTGGGCGCGTTCTGGTACTGGCGGCATCGCGGCGACGACTGACACACCCCCCGGCCGCGCCGCCGCCTACTCCTGGTCCCGCGGAACCCTGATGTCCAGCACGCAGACGTCGTCGCGCCGCTCACCCTCCAACAACGCGGCGAGCAGCGGCCGCAGGGAGCCGGGCTCGTCGGTGTGGTGGGTCGTGACGGCCTCGGCGAGCCGCTTCAGCCCCCGGTCGAGTCCCTCCCCGGGCCGCTCGACCAGCCCGTCCGTATAGAGGATGACGCGGTCGCCCGGTCGCAGACGGCACTCCGCCTCCTCGAAAGGCGGCGTGGCACTCGCACCGAGCAGCATGCCGACGGGACGGTCGAGATAGCGCGCCTGGCCGTCGCGCAGCAGCAGCGGCGGCGGATGACCGGCCTGCGCCCAGACCAGACGGCGCTCCGTCGAGTCGTAGCGGGCGAGGACCATCGTCGCGGTGCCGTGGGAGTCGCGGGAGTGCAGCAGCAGCGTGTTGAGCCGGGCCAGCGCGCCGGTCAGCGAGGACCCGGTGATGACCATGCCCTTGGCGGTGAAGCGGAGCTGGGCCATCGTGGCGACCGCGTCGATGCCGTGCCCGGCGACGTCGCCGACCACGAACAGGGCCTTGCCGTCGGGCAGTTCGATGGCGCTGAACCAGTCGCCGCCGACGTGGATGCCCGACTGGGCGGGCAGATAGACGACTTCGACGTGCAGCCCGGTCAGCCGCACGGGCCTGGTGGGCAGCGGAAGCAGGGCGTGCTGCAGCCGGCCGGCCAGCGTCCGCTCGGCGCGCAGGACGTCGTGCTGGGTGAGGATGGCCCGCTCGCTCTCGACGAGGGCGAGCTCCGCGCTGCGCTGCGCGGTGAGGTCCTGTACGACGCCGTGCACCTCGACGGGCGTTCCGTGCGCGTCGGGTACGGCCTCGGCAACGGCTCTCAGATGCCGTAGCCCGCCTGCCGTCCTGATCCGGAACGGGACGTCGAACGGCCCACGCCCGCCCAGGAGTTCGCCGATGCCATGGGCCAGCGCGGGCACGTCCTCGGGCAGCGCGAGATCCGGGAGGTCGGTGAGGCCGACCGGGCCGTCGGCGGGGTCGCGGCCGAGGAGCGCGAAGACGTGCGACGACCAGGTGACCTCGTGCGTGACCAGGTTCCAGGTCGCCCAGCCGAGGCTGCCCAGCCGCTGCACGTCCGCAAGGCGCTGCTCCTGCCGGTCCGAGGAGCCCTGCCGCACCCAGGTCACCACCAGCCCGTCGCCGAGCCGTGCCGCACGCACGGTGTACGTGGACAGCTCCGCGACACCGTCCACGACCTCCTGATGCGCGAACGGCTCACTCTCGTACGGCTTCCCGGTCGCGAGCGCGCTGCGCAGGCCCTGCCACAGCGGCTCGCCCGCCAGGGCCGGGCAGGCCTCCCGGAACCGCCGGCCGACCAGCTCGCGCCCGGCGCGGCCGACCACGTCGTCGGCCTGTGCACTGGCCGCGTCGATGCGGTAGTCCTCGATCCCTCCGGACGCGGCGGGCAGCGGCGTGAGCAGCATGGCGGCGCCGGACAGCGCGTCGAAGACGGCCTGCACGGCGTCCGCGGCGGCGTCGGCGGCGGCCTGCGGACCGGTGTCGAAGGCGCGCAGACGGCCGCCGCAGAGCCGGGCGGCGGCCTGCAGATGGGCCCGCTCGCTCGCGGTGAACCGCCCCTGACGGGTGCGCAGGACGCCGATGCACACGTTCGGCGAGGCGCCGGCCGGCACGGGCAGCCAGGCGCGCGACGACCAGCGGTCGGGCGGATCCCCGATCAGCAGATACCGCTTCCGGTCCGCCGCCACGTCCTCCAGCCAGCGCGGCTCGCCCGCCCGCAGGGCGTCGAGGGCGGCGATCCCGCTCAGCGGCGGGACCTGGTGCCACTGGGCGGCGAGCGTGTCGTCTATGCCGATGTGACCGACCAGTTCGAGTCCTCCGGCGGGCAGCCGCGCGTAGATCATGATCGCGTCGACGCCCACCTCGGGCGCGAGCTGCTCCAGCAGACAGTGGGCGAGATCCTGCGGTGTGGCGACATGGACGAGTTCCGTGGCAAGGGCGCCGAGAACCGCGGAACCCTCGACGGCGGCGTCGTCCCACGCGGGCGGCACGGCGGACTCGGGGGAGGCGGCGGGCCGTGGCGCGGGGGCCGCACCGCCCGGCGGCGGCAGGCTGCCGAGGGTGATCCAGCACTCCTCCAGCACCGAGCGGGCGCCGGCCTCGGCACGCTGCTGCAGCTCCTCCTCCGCGGCACCGGGGGAGCAGCCGGTCAGCGCCATGAGCACACCCTTGGCCTGTTCCAGGACGGCCGACATCGCCGCCAGGTGCCGCAGCCGGTCCATCTCGGCGCGCTGCCTGGCGACGACCTTGGCCAGCGAGGCGGTGTCGGGAGCGGTCCGGGACTCCGCCGGCGTGGCGGGTTCGCTCGTCACGCGTCGAGCATCGCACAAGAAGGGGCGTCTGATCGGGGGCTTGTCCCCTTGGGCTTCACTCGAACGAAGAGGCCGCGGATCGTGCGGTGGACGACGGGCGTGCCGCCGCGGTCAACCGTCGGGCGGCGGGTACAGCCACAACCGGAACAACCGGCTCAGCAGCGGCATGACCAGGTACGTCAGCACGGGCAGCAGCACGATGGGGAACACGGCCGCGCGCAGGGGCAGCGGCCAGGCCGTGGTGCGGGGCGTCACCAGCCACTGGATGAGCAGGGTGCACGGATAGGCGCCGAGGAAGGTGGTCAGCACCATCTTCCAGCGGGGCGGGGACTGCGCGGTGGTGCCGGGCAGACTGAACCAGGTCTCCATGCCGGTCGTCGACTGCCGCTCGTCGTCGACCTCCGAGGCGATCCGCCCGATCCGCGCGTGCCACTCGGCCCGCTCGGCGGATTCCAGCCAGTCCGCCAGCCGACCGGGATCGGACCAGCGCAGCACCGCGTGATAGCGGTGGCCGTCCTCGGGGCGCAGCCATGAGACGCCCTCGTTGCCGGGGAACCGTGTGGCGCAGCGGGTGATCCCGCGGGTCCACTCCTCGAACTCCGCTTCCCGGCCGGGACGCACCTGCCAGGTCAGCACCGTGGTGACCGGATCGCGCCTGCGCAACTGGGTGGTGCTCATGGTCACCACGTGTGCCACGCATGGCACGAATCATGCCCCGCGCAACCGGACTCTCCGGGGTCAGCGTCCGGAGTCGATCAGAGCCTGGGAGACCGCCCGGACGCTGCGTGCGATGTGCTGGAGCTGCAGCACCTCCGCCGCGTACAGCTTGATGGTGTGCTCGATGACCGACTCGGGCATGCCGAGCGCGGGCAGATCGGCGCGCGCGGTCTGCAGCGCGGTGCGTGCCACCCGGATCTCGTGCTGGACCTGGATCTGAGCATGACGAGCCAGCAGCACCGGGTGGCGGATCAGGGCCGGGTAGCTGGCGTAGCGCGCCGGCACCAGCTCACGCAGCCACCTCGCCGCCGAGCGCTCCCAGTCGTAGGAGCCGGGCGCCTTGACCTGGCACGGCCAGTCCGAGGTGATGCGCGTGGTCGTCGTCAGTGTCATGGTCATCGCTTCCGGTGTGCGGCGTCGTGAGGGTGGTCCGACGAGGGCGGGCGGCCCCGGTCTAGGGGATGACCGGGGCCGCCACGGGCGCTCGCGCAGGCGAGGCCCGGCCGGACACCCCGGGCGCCGACGCGGGTAGGAGACGGCGGCTTCGGGTGTCCGGGTGACGCGTGAGCAGTATTTATATATGCCGTCCGCTTTGCAAGACGTATGAAAACATTCATGCGTGATTTGTTGCGAATGATCCCGTTGTGATGCCGTATGGCCGGAGTGGGGTGCGGGACTCAGTCCCGGAGGAAGAACTGGTGCTGGTCGGAGATCTGCTCGTACTCCTCGAGCCGGGCCTGGGTGCGCTCGGGATCGGCGTCCGTCATGGCCTGCAGCAGCGCGGCGGCGATCACGCCCGGCGCCGCATAGGAGTCGAAGACCAGGCGGGAGCCGGTGCCGGTGGCGAACACGACGTCCGCCTCGTCGGCCACCGGCCCGAGCGCCAGGTCGGTGACCAGGGCGATCCGCAACCCGGCGCTGCGCGCGACCCGCACCGCGGTGAGGGTCTCCTGGGCGTGCCGGGGCATCGAGAACGCCAGCACCCACGTGCCCCCCGCCTCACGCGACTGCAACAGCGAGTCGTAGGCGACACTGCCGCCGCGCGTCACCAGCCGCACGTCCGGGTGGATACGGCGTGCGGCGTAGGCGAAATACTCGGCCAACGAGACCGAGATGCGCAGCCCGAGCACGGTCAGGGGCGTCGACGCCGACAGCTTGCGGCCGACGTCGATGAGCTGGTCGGGGTCGGCGAAGTCGCGCCGCAGGTTCTCCAGGTTCTCGATCTCGGCGTCGACCGCCGCCTGCAGTTCGTTGCTGCCGTTCTCCTCGGTCGCGGCGGGGCCGCCGGCCAGGGTGCCGAGGGCGATCGACTGGAGCTTCTCGCGCAGCGCCGGGTAGCCGCTGAAGCCGACCGCCGCGGCGAAACGAGTCACCGACGGCTGGCTCACGCCGACGCGCTCGGCGAGGTCGGTGATCGAGAGGAACGCCGCCTCGGTGATGTGCTCGATCAGGTACTGGGCGATGCGCCGCTGGCCCGGGGAGAGCCGGGGCCGGTCGAAGAGCGTTCGCAGCTGGGAGGCCGGGGCGGCCTCGGCCTCCGGAGCGGTCTTGCCCGAGGTGATCGCGGATGCCTGTGCGCGCGCCTGCTGCGACGATGGCACCGGTGCGCCTCCTTTGTCTCCCACAGTGCTTCAACATAGCTCACACAGCGTTGTGACCAGGGCTTGTACGAGGGCATCCGGCCCCCTGTGGGCGGATCCTCAGGTTGCTCGCCGAGCACTTGTGTCACCGGCGGTAGATCGTGATCGAATGACCGACCTCGTCGACCGGACGACTGCTGTCGATCAGTTCGGCCAGCCGCCCCTGCGCCTTGGCCACCGACGAGTCGGACACGACCAGCAGCCCGTGCACGTCGGAGGCGGGCACCTTGCGCGGGTCGGACGCGTGGATGCCGTAGTACGAGGGCACGCCGCTGCCCTTGTACACCAGCCAGATCCGCTCGCCCCGGTACCGCTCGCGCAGCCGGTCCGCGAGCCGGCCGAGATCCTGGCCCCAGTCCACGTTGGAGTCGTGCAGCCGCAGATGCGTCTTGCCCGGACCGCCGAACGCCTCGTTGGAGTACGGCAGATAGTAGGGAAACGTCCGCAGCGAGCTGACCGCGACGAAGAGCACCAGCGCCCCGGTCACCAGCGGCGCCCACCGCCACCGCACCGTGAGCACACAGCCCGCGGCCACCGCCAGGAACATCGGCACGAACAGCGCGTACCGGGTCCCGAAGTCCCGTGACCCGGTCATGGCCGCCGCCAGCAGCACGCCGACGGGCACGAGCACATACGGTGCGGCCGGCCGCAGCCGCCGTACCGCCACCATCGCGACCGTGCCCGCGGCCCACAGGGCGAGCATGCCGAGCGGCGTCTTCACCAGCAGCGCGGCCGGCAGGTAGTACCAGCGGGACCCGGTGTAGAGATGCCCGAACAGGAAGCCCTGCCACGGGTAGTTCTCGAAGCCGAACTGGATCCGCATGCCGTCGCGGTACGCCTCCGGGAACGGCATCAGCTGCACGAGCAGCCCCTTCAGCCCGTGCACGGACGGCACATGCTCCTCGGGCGACCAGCGCAACCGCGGATCGACGACCAAGTACGCGGCCCATACGACGGCCACGGCGACCGCGGCCGCGACCAACGCCGCGGCGGCTGCGCGCACCAGGGTTCTGCGCCGGTCCGCCGAACCCGCGCGCCACACCGACCAGGCGGCCAGCGCGAGCAGGACCGGGACGACCGGGAGCACGCTCATCTTGGTGGCCAGCGCCGCGCCGAGCGCCAGCCCGGACAGCGGCACGTACAGCCGCGGCCGCAGGCGTGCCCGCCACGCCAGCCATGCCGACGTCAGCACGAAGCCCGCGGCCGGCACGTCGAGCGTGGCCAGCGAGCCGTGGGTGATGACGTCGGGGGAGAAGGCGTACAGCGCCAATGCCGCCAACCCGGCCTTGGCGCCCGCGAGTTCACGGGCGAAGGCGAACACGACCAGCCCGAACAGCAGCGTCAGTACGATCACGGGCAGCCGGGCCCAGAACATCAGCCGCCAGGGGTCGTTCCCGGACTCGTACAGCAGGTGCCGCCCGAAGGCGCCCTGGTCGCCGGTGTACGCCGTGTCCACGTGCGGGTCGGCGACCGCCACCCCGGCGGCGATCACGAGTTTGCCGAGCGGCGGGTGTTCGGGGTTCAGGCGCAGCCGGTGCTCGTGCAGATAGTCGGCGGCCGTGCCGACGTAGACGGGCTCGTCGATGGTCGGGGTCTGCTGCACGGCGGTGGTGACCATGGCGGCGGCCATCTGCGCGAGCAGCACGAACACGAGCAGGGGCAGCAGCCACCGCCTGTGGGGCCGGCCGGGCGGCCGGGTCGCCGTCGCCCGCGGCGGGGGGTGTTCCTCGCCGTCGCGGGCGACGGGATCGAGGACCGAGTGCTGTTCGTGCGCCATGATCCGCCCCGCGGTGACACCGGCCGCGGGGTGGCGGGAGTGATCCTCGGGGCGCCCCATACGCCCACTCTCGCATCAGCTCCCGCCCCCCGGGGCGTCACCGCTTCAGGAGTCGTACCGACAGACCTTCCGTCGTGTAGACGGGTACGGCCCGCAGCGTGTCCGAGTTCAGCTCCACGCGGTCGAACTGGCCGCGCAATCCCTGGGCGGCCAGGACGCGCACCGTGGTGCCCGCGGCCGGCGGCTTGTCGGCGTCGAGCTGCAGCGACAGCACGCTGCCCGATCCCAGCACCGCGCGCCGCGTCACCTCCAGGACGGGGCCGCATCCCGAACGCAGGGTCGCCTCCAGCGCGGACGACTCCTGGGCGTACGTGCCGTGGATCTGCACCGACGACTTGGTCGCCACCCGCAGCGTCCCGCCGGACACCCGGACGTCCCCGTGCCCCAGGGCATGCGCCGAGGCGGCGACCAGCACGCCCTCCTTGAGGACGGTCCCGCCCGTGTAGCTGTTGTGGCCGGTGAGCGTCAGCGTGCCGCTGCCCTTCTTGGTCAGGCCGCCGTCTCCGTCGATGTCGTTGCGCCAGCTGTCGGCCGCATTGAAGCCGCCGGCCGACGCGTCCAGCGTCACGGTCACGTCGGAGTCGAAGGCGCCGTAACCGTCGGCGGCGGCGAACAGGTTGAGCCGCCCCCACTGCTCGAAGCCGTCCAGCAGGACGTACCCCGAGGGCAGCGCGGTCGAGCGCAGCACCTCGCGCCGCTGCGCCGCGTCCAGGTACGGCAGCCGCGTCTCCAGCAGCACCTCCGCACCCTTCGGTACGGCCAGGTCCTCGCTGCGGCCGCGCCGGGTCAGCACGTACGTCAGCCGGGGCTCGACGGCACGCTCGTTGGCGTCCCGGTCGGCGTAGGCGTCGCTCGCGTCGGAGTGCGCGTAGGCGTACAGGGTGTCGGCGGTCGTGCCGGTCTGCGCCTCGAAGTAGGCGAGGGCCTGGGCGCGGGCCGCGGCCTTGAGGTCGGCGTTCGCGGAGTCGGCCAGCGTGGCGGCGGCGAGGGCGGTGGCCATGATGCGGCCGCCGATCACGTCGACCGTGGAGTGCATGCCCGCCATGATCCGGGTGTGGCTGAGCTCGAAGGCCCGCGTCACCAGCTCCTGGAACCGCTCGGGAACGGCGTACGCGTACGCCAGCGCCGCGAGGTGGAAGGCGTTGGTGTGGCCGCTGGGGAAGCCGCCGTCGTCGGTCGCCGACGTGCCGCGCTGGCGCAGCAGCTGGGGCGCGACGACCACCTTCGAGTCGTACACGGGGTAGCCGAGCGCGTCCTTCGCACCGGTGTCGACGACCTCGCTGTCCTCGTTCATACGCCACGGCCGCGGGTACTGGAAGGCGTACTTGGCCGGGTTGCCCGAGGCGTACGGGCCGCGCACCGTGTCGACCAGTTCGGCCACCTTGCCGAGCGCGGAGTCGTGCGAACCGGCACCCAGCGCGGAACCGGCTGGGGCGTCCGCGGGCACGGCGTCGCTGATGGTGGTGGCCGGGGTGCCGTCGGGCGCGCTGGTGATCGACGTGACCGCTTTGGCGCCCGCCTTGTACAGGTCGGCCAGCGGACCCAGACCCGCGATCATCGCGTAACTCTGGTGCTGGCGGTCGTAGAGGAACGCCTCCTTGGCCTGGGCGTCCGTGCGGGCGCCGGTGATCCGGGCGCAGTAGCGCATGTTGGCGCGCAGCACGTCGGGCTGCAGGGGCGCGCCGGTGTTCCAGGCGCCGCCCGTCTTCCATATCTGCGCGAAGCCGCCGAGGACCCGGACGACCGCGTTGGTCTCGGGCGTGAGGTTCGTCAGGACGTTCGTCTTGTAGTCGTCGACGAACGCGGCGGCGCTCGTGGCCGCCTTGGCGTCCGCGGTGCCCAGCCACGACACGAAGGTCGGCGCGGCCAGCACACCGGCCGAGGCGCCCAGGGACGACTTGAGGAACCCCCGCCGGCCGACGGCGAGTCGACCGGCCGACGAGGGGGAGCGGTGCCCGGCAGATGACGGCATGCGTGTGCCTCTCTCGAGTTGTTCGGCCGTACGGCCGGGAAGAGATCGTGCGATCAGAGATGCGCTGTGGGACGCGTGTGGTGTGCGATTCCGGTGTGTCCCGTGAAGCTTTGAGCGAAGATCTACGGCCGGGTCCTGACCCGTCGGCGAGTGCCCGGCGACGGAGACGTGTCGCGCAGGTGAACGAGCGCCGGCAGGGTCACAGGATCGAGCGCGCCAACGCCACCGCGCCCTCCACCGGCGGCTCCCGCAGTCGCTGCGCGCGGGCTCCGGGCGCGGTTGTGGCGAGCGAGGACGCGAACGCGTCGTACAGAGCGGGCTGGTTGAGGATCGTGCCGCCCGCGACCACCACGTCGTCCACGGCGACCCCGCGCGCGGCGAGCCGCTCCACGAGTGCGGCAAGGGACCGTCCGGCCTCGGTGATCACGGTGCGCGCGAGCACGGAGCCGGCCTCGGCGGCCGCGAACACGACCGGCGCGTGCCGGCCCCATTCCGCGGAGACGTCCTCGGCGCTCTCCAACGCGTCCCCGAGCGCGGGCACTTCGGCGACGCCGAACGCGGAGACGAGACCGAGAGCGAGCTCGTCGGGCTGCTCACCGCGGTCGTGGGCCGACCATGCGGCCCGTGCGGCCTCGCGGACGAGACCGGCCGCGCCGCCCTCGTCGCCGAGCACCGCACCCCACCCGCCGACCTGGACGAGCGTGCCGTCGGCCAGGCGGCCCACGGCAACGGATCCGGTGCCGGCCACCAGGCCGACCCCCTTGTCCAGTCCGGCGGCGGGAGCGAGCAGCTCGGCGTCGCCCACGACCAGCGCGGGCGCGTCGAAGTGCAGTTGCAGAGCGGTGCGAATCTGTGCGCACTGGCGGGGCGTCTCGCAGGCGTGCCCGCCGAGGGCCAGTGCGGACGGGCGGGCGCCCGCCGGGAGGGCCTCGGCGACGAGTGCGGCCAGCCAGCCGGCGGCGGCCACGGGGTCGTGCGGCCGCCAGCCACTGCTGGACCGGACGTGATCGGCGACGGGGTCGTGCCCCGCGTAGGCGCGCAGATGTGTCTTGGTGCCACCTACGTCGATGCCGACCACGAGGGGCGTGAAGTCCTGCACGGAACCTCTTTCGTCGTTGCGCTGTGCTGCGACGGCGGGCGAACCGTGCCTGGAAACAAGCAGGTTGAGAACTCGGGAAGCCCCGGGACGGGCTTCTTGGCGGAACACGGCAGGCGAGTACCGTGAAGTTCGTTAGGAAGTTAACTAACGAAGTACAGTGCGTCAAGAGGCATCGCGCACCCGACCAACGGAGCGGTCCCGGACCGGGGCGGGAACGCGCGATGCCGGGCATCCCATCGCCGCCTCCCGCAGCCACGCACGACGCGGGAGCGGCCCGTGATCTGTGGGAGAACTGTGGAATACGACGTGGCGGAAGCCCCGCGCCTGACCGAGAGCGCCAGCGCGGTCTTCGCCGTGCTGGCCCGGGCGGGCAGCGCGACCCGGCCGCAGCTGGCGAGCCTGGCGGGCCTGTCCAAACCGACGGTGTCCTCGGCGGTCGCGGAACTGGAGAGCGCCCGGCTCGCCGCCCACTCCGGCACCGCCTCCAGCGGCACCGGCCGCAATGCCGCCGTCTACCGGCTCGGACCGGCCGCCGGCACCGTCCTCGCCGTCGACCTCGGCCCCGCCCTCACCCGGGTGCGCGGCTGTGCCCTGGACGGCACCTTGCTCGCCGAGGCCACCGAGTCCCGGGCCCGGGCCGCCGACGCCGTGCGCGAGGCCCTGGACGCGCTGCCCGACGGCGCCCCCCTGCGCGCCATCGTGGTGGCCGTCGGTGACGTCACCGCCCGGGACCGGGAGGGCAGCGCCGAACGCCCCGCGACCGCCAAGGCCGGGCCGGTCTTCGACGCCGTGACCGTCGCGCTGCCCGCGGGCGTGCCCGTCCACCTCGAGAACAACGTCAACTGCGCCGCCCTCGCCGAGCTGCACGAGGGCGCGGCACGGGGCCGGCGGACCTTCGGCTACCTGCGCATAGGCGTCGGCATCGGCCTCGGCGTCGTCATCGGCGGGCAGGTGCTGCGCGGGGCCAACGGCGCCGCCGGTGAGGTGGCCCGGCTGCCCTACCCCTGGGACGACGGGCGCGAGCCGCGCCACGAGGCCTTGGAGGAGCACGTGGGCGCCCGCTCACTGCTGCGCCGGGCCACCGAGGCCTGGCAGGACGGCGACGGGCCCTGCCCGCGCACCACCGAGCGGCTCTTCGCACTCGCGCAGGAGGGCCGAGCCCCGGCCTGTGCCGTGGTCGGCCGGCACGCCGCCGACATCGGCCGGCTCGCCGCCGCCGTGACCGCGGTCCTGGACCCGGGACTGATCGTGCTGGGTGGCAGTACCGGCGCGTATCCGCAGCTCCTGCCCGGTGTCCGGGCCGAACTGGAGCGGCTGAGCTGGCCCACCGAGGTGGTCAGCAGCACGCTCGGCGATCTGGGCACCGTGGTGGGTGCCGCGCGGCTCGCGGTTGCCCGGGGAGTCCAAACCGTGACCGAGGCCGCGGGGGCGAAGGATTGACGGCCTCCGACTCGATCTGCCAATGTCCGGACAAGCGCTTTCTAAGCCGGACGGGACGCCGGCTTTGGGTGAGCATCCCGCCCGTACGCGAAGTACGGCAGCCGCACGAGGGCGTGCTTGTGCGACGACGGCCCTCATGGCCGGGGACTCCACCCGTCAAGGCGACGCGGCCGGGCGAGGCCGTGCCCCCGGAAAGTGAAATTTCCTGCAAAATGCACCCGTGCCGCATCGGTCGGCGCCGTGCTCCGTCCCCTAGAACGAAATGGGATCGAAGATGATCAGTGTGGGTGTGCGGCGCTCCCGCCGACTCGGCCGCGGCGGTATACGCCGGGTGGTTCCCCTCGCTGCCGTGGCCACGGCAGGTGCCCTTCTGCTCTCCGCCTGCGGGTCGGGATCCGACTCGGGCGGGAACGCCAAGTCGCTGACGTTCTGGATCTCCACGGTTCCGGGGCAGGACGCAGGCTGGAAGAAGCTGGTGGCGCAGTACAAGAAGGAAGCCGGCGTCAAGGTCAAGCTCGTCAACATCCCCTACGACGGCTACACGACGAAGTTGCACAACGCCGCGCAGGCGAACTCCCTGCCCGACGTGGCGGCCGTGCCGGCGCTGGACCCGATCTGGTCGAGCAAGCTGATCGACCTCAGCTCCATCGCCAACAACAAGACCAACAACATCAACGCCAACTTCCTTGCCAAGGACTCGTCCGGGAAGGTGCTGGCCATCCCCTCGGACGTCACCGCGTCCGGCCTGTTCATCAACAAGACGCTGTTCAAGAAGGCCGGCGTCTCCGTCCCGACCTCGCCCGAGAAGACCTGGACCTGGACCGAGTTCATCAAGGCGGCGGACAAGGTCCGGGAGAAGACCGGCGCCAAGTACTCCCTGACGTTCGACCAGTCGCCGTCCCGGCTGCGCGCCATGGTGTACGAGCTCGGCGGGAAGTACGTCCACGCGGACTCCTCCGGCAAGTTCTCGGCCGACGCCGCGACCAAGAAGGCCGTGAAGTACTTCGTCGGACTGAACGACGACAAGACCATGCCGAAGTCGGTGTGGACCAGTGGCGCCGACCCGGCCGCGATGTTCCAGAGCGGTGACGTGGTCGCCTACTGGTCCGGCGTGTGGCAGGTCGCCGCCTTCTCGGAGAGCATCAAGAAGTTCGACTGGGCGAGCGTCCCGACTCCCGCCGAGCCGGTCCAGGCCAGCGACGTCAACAGCGGCGGCCTGATGGTGGGATTCAACAACAACGGCGCCGCGGCCACCGCCGCGAAGAAGTTCATGTCCTGGGTGTACGAACCGAAGCAGTACACCGAGCTGGTCGAGTCCTCCGGGTTCCTCCCGGTCGAGAGCGGTCTGAACCCGAAGTACCCCTTCACTTCCGAGGCGGCGCAGGCTGCGTTCAAGCTCTACAACGAGGAGATCCCGCTCTACGCCCCGATCTCCGGCTACTTCAACGGCGCGCAGACGAACTGGGTGCTGAAGGGCAAGAGCCTCACCGAGGACCCGACCAAGACGGAGCTCGGCAAGGCGATCAACGGTCAGCAGTCGGCGGACAAGGCCCTGCAGAACATCGTGGACGGCTACAACCAGCAGGTCGGCGGCTGATCGTAGGCCACAGGGCCCGGGCGGCGGGGTCGAGACACCGCCGCCCGGGCCCGGGCGCACATGTGATGCCGGGCTCCTGGCGTGAGCCCACAGCAATCCAATCCACCAGCACGGAGTCAGGAAGATGACAAAACGCGCCTCGGACGTGTCCGTGAGCCCGCCCAGGAGACGCAGTCGCTACACCATTGCGCCACTCGTCCTCATCGCGGCCAATGTCGTGCTCTTCGCGCTGTTCTTCGTGTGGCCGGCGGTGATCGGGCTCGTCTACTCGTTCACGAACTACACGGGCGTGGGGGCGTTCCAGTTCATCGGACTGGACAACTACCACAACCTGTTCGGGGACTCCACCTTCTACGACGCGCTGACCCGGACGCTGCTGTACGCCGTGCTCTTCGTGCCGCTGAACTTTGCGCTCTCGCTGCTCGCCGCCAACCTGGTGGTGAACAAGCACGCCAAGGGCGCGTCGGTCGCCCGCGTCGTCTTCTTCATCCCATGGCTTCTGTCGCCCATTGTCGTGGGTGTCCTGTGGCGGTGGCTGTTCGGTGAGAACTTCGGACTGGTCAACTACGTCATCGAGAAGCTCGGCGGAAGTGCCGTTCCGTGGCAGTCGAACGCGGACCTGTCGCTGCTGGTGGTGGTGTTCGCGGCATCCTGGGCCTGGACGGGCTTCACGATGCTGCTGTTCATCGCGGCGATCAAGAACGTGCCGGTGTCGTACTACGAGGCGGCCTCGCTCGACGGCGCCGGCCCCTGGCGGCAGTTCATCAGCATCACGCTGCCGAGCATCGCGCCCACCTCGTTCATCGTCATCCTGCTCAACACGATCAACGCGATGAAGGAATACCCGGTGTTCGTCGCCCTCAACAACGGCGGACCTGGAACGTCGAACAACCTGCTCGTCCAGTACATCTATGAGACCGGCTTCAAACGGGGCCAGATCGGCTACGCGAGCGCCGCGTCATTCGTGCTCATGCTCATCCTGATGGCCGTCGCGATCATCCAGCTGATCGTCAACCGGCGGGTGGAGAACCGATGACAACCACAGACATGCCGCGCAAGGTCGACGCCGGTCCCGGACGGGCCGTCTCCAGGAAGCGGCCCCGCGGCGCGGCCAGTGGTGGGCTCCGGCGGGCGGTGCCCGCGACGACACTGCTGTGGATCCTGGCGTGCCTGTACGGGTTGCCGGTGCTGTGGTTCATCCTCAGCTCCCTCAAGCCGGCCAGCGACCTGTTCTCCTATCCGCTGACGCTGGTTCCGCACAACCCCACCCTGTCGGGTTACCTGACCGCGTGGCGCAGTGCCAACTTCTCCCAGTACTTCATCAACACGACCATCGTGTGCGTGATCACGACGATCCTCACGGTGGGAGTCAGCTGCTGCACCGGATACGCGCTGGCCAAGTACGACAACAAGTGGCTCAAGGTCTTCTTCATCTGCATTCTGGCCACCACGATGCTGCCGTCCGAGGTGATGCTCGCCCCCGAGTTCCTGGTGGTCCGCAACCTCGGCCTCTACAACTCGTTCGCCGGCATCATCCTCCCGGCCGTGCTCACCGCGACCGGATGCTTCATGTTCCGCCAGTTCTTCCTGACGGTTCCCGACGAACTCGTGGAAGCCGCGCGCATCGACGGTGCCCGCGAACTGGCGATCTTCCTGCGGATCATGGTGCCGCTCTCCCGGCCCATCATGCTGACCCTCGCCATCCTGTCCTTCCAGTGGCGGTGGAACGACTACATCTGGCCCCTGCTGATGCTCAACGACCCCAACAAGTTCACCGTGCAGATCGGCATCCAGAGCATCGTCGGCGCGCAGAACATCAACTGGTCGGTACTGCTCGGCGCATCGGTCATCTCCATGATCCCCCTGATCGTGATCTTCCTGGTCTTCCAGCGCTACGTCATGAGCGCCGACATCAATGCCGGACTGAAGGACTGACCTTGCCCACCCCGCTCGACCACGAGTTCGTCCGGTCGGCGGCCCGTGCCGCCGACCGGACGGCCGCCCCGCTGGCGGCCCGCCCCGACGAGGAACCCGCCGGTGTGACCCACCGCGATCTGGCACGCCGGGTGAAGACTCTGGTCGCGGCGTACCGTTCCCCGGACTCGGCACTGCACGGCAGCGGGCAGGTCATCGCCGCCGCGATGACCCACCTCCGCGCCCTGCGGGCCGCGCAGACCGCCACCGGCCTCTTCGCCGGTGGCGACAACGTGCAGTCACCGCCGGACTCCGCGTTCACCGTCAACGACGTGTGCGACGCGCACGTCCTCGCCGTCGGCGCGGGGCTGGAACTGAGCGACGTCACGGCCGCGCTCGCCGAGATCGCCGGCGCCGCCACCGACAGTCTCCTGGCCGGCGGGGTGCACACCCCCAACCACCGCTGGGAGCTGTGCGCGGCGCTGGCCCGGCTGCACCGGTCCTTCCCGGACGACCGGCTGCTCGACCGCATCGAGGAGTGGCTCGCCGAGGGCGTCGACATCGACGCGGAGGGCCTGTACTCGGAACGGAGCGCCGTCTACGCGGCCCACGTGTCCAACCCCTCGCTGCTGCTCCTGGCCGACGTGCTCGGCCGCGCCGACCTGCTGGACGCCGTCGAACGCAATCTCGCCACGACCCTGGACCTCATCAGGCCTGACGGCACGGTGGAGACCGTCCACTCGCGACGGCAGGACCAGAACCACCCGTTCCCGCTGGCGCTCTACCTGCCGCACTACCGGCTGCTCGCGATCCGCACCGGCCGGGGCGACTTCAGCCGGGCGGCGCGGCTGGCGGCCGCCGGCGGCATCGACGACCCCGACCTGCTCGCCCAGACCCTCCTCACCCCCGACCTGTGCCGCGCGCTGCCGGCACCGGCGCCGGAACCTCTTCCCCGCAACCGGTACCTCACCACCGCACGCCTCGCCGCACATGCCTCGGCCACCGCGCACACGGCGGTGTACGGCGGCTCCGACGTGCCCGAGCACCGGCGCATCCGCTCGGGCCTCGCCTGCAACCCCACCTTCCTGCGCCTGTTCGCCGGCGACGCCGTCCTCGACGCGGTCCGCCTCTCGCGGGGGTTCTTCGACCTGGGCCCGTTCCGCGCCGCCGGCATGCAACAGCTCGCCGACAACCGGTACCGGCTCACCGAAACCCTCACGGCCGCCTACTACCAGCCGCTCCCGAAGGACGAGAGGCGGGACGACGGCCGCTACCGGCTGGTGGACGAGGGACGCTTCTCGGCCGCGATGGCCTTCCCGGACCGGCCTCGGGACGAGGTCTCACACACGACCCGCGTCGAGGTGGACCTCAGGGAGGACGGTGCCGACCTGCGGATCGACATCAGCGGACCACGGGTGCCCTGGGCCCTCGAACTGACCTTCCGACCCGGCGGCGTGCCAGAGGGCGCCGTACCGATCGGCGACGGGCGCTGGTGCCTGACGACCGGGCCGATGACCTACCGGGTCGGTGACGACGAGATCCGGATCGAGGCCGACGTCGAGGCAGGCGAACCGCTCGCCGGGCCGGACCGCAGCGACGTACTGCGGTACGACCCGGGTCAGGACTACACCGTGGTGGGTGGCACCGACGCGACGACCGGGAACCGTGTCTACATCGGCGGACTCGGCCTGCACACACTGACCGTCGCACTGCGCGCCCACAGGCCCGCACCTATCGTGTGACCCCCGAAGACCCACGCCATGGCCACCTCAGGCATGAAGGGCTGATCCCCGTGCACCTCGCACCCCCTCCCGTGCACCTCACGCACCAGCGCGGCCCGCTCCACGACCTGCCCGACACTCCCGAGGCGTACGACGCCGTCCTCGCCGACGTAGTCGAGCAGGCCCTGGTCCGGCTCACGCCGGAGGGCAACCTCGAACACCCCGACTGCGTCGACGACATCGGCGACACCTCCCTCGGGATCACGTCCCTGCTGGCGCTCGCCTGGCAGCGGACCAAGGACCCGCGCCTGCCGGAGGCGGTGCACCGCAGCCTCGCCTTCCATCTGAGCGAGCGGGTCTACGTCGAGGACAACCCCGGCTACCCGAACCTGAAGCTGCGCAACTCCCGCTTCCCGTACGCCCGTTACGTACTCGAAGCGGGCGCGCACCCGATCGGCGACTGGCCGAGCACGGCGTGGGCGCTGCTCCAGGCCGTCAACCTCCTCGACCTGACCGACGGGCTCGTGGATGACGAACAGCGGGTGGAACTGCTCGAGTTGGCGCAGGGCTACTGGCGCTGGCTCACCGAGGCGACCTTCTTCAACCCGCAGGAGGCGGGCAACCAGGCGATCGGGTGCGTGGTCGGCGGTCTGATGCTGGCGCGTCATCTGCCGGACGCCGAGGGCGGGTTGATGCGCGCACGGGCACTGGAGCTGTACAGCGACGAGATCCGCGCCCACCGCGTCGGCGACCGCGGCGCCCTGCTGCCCCCCGAGCACGGCGGCGCCTACGACAACAACTACGGCCCGATCTCCCTGTCCTTCCTCGCCCAGGCCCACCGGATAAGCGGGGAGCCGGTCTTCGCCGAGGACGGCGACGCGCTGGCCCGCTACATCGACGCCCGCCTGACGAACGGCGGCTTCGACAACGGCGGCCCGCGCTACAGCGAGCAGCACTCCGCCTTCGAATCGGTCCTGGGACTGCGGTACTTCGGCGCCCGTATCGGCTCCGACCTGGGCCGCTACCGGGCCGACAGCCGCTGGGCCCGGCACGCATGCAAGCCGGACGGCGGGGTCGACGGCCACTTCGCGTGGATGCTGGTCTGGCAGATCCAGGACACCACGCGCTGGCACCGCGAGCCGTCGACCGTGCCCGCACGCCACCAACTCCGGGCGGGTACCGTCTCGGTGGCCTTCGACGACCGTATGACCCCGTCGCTCGTCGAGGCGGGCGGCACCTACTACCTGCCGGCGGCCGTGAACCGGCAGCACGGCTTCGGCCCCGCGCTGGACGGATTCGTGTTCTGCCGTCCCATGGGCGAGGTCCGCGTCCGCGACGTCCGGGCCGACGGCCTGACCGCCAAGCTGGTCACCAAGCCGGTCGTCGGCCGCGACCACGTCCTGCGGCACGTGCGGTCCCTGTACGTCACCGACGGCGCGACCCTGTGGACGACGGTCGCCGTCGAACGGCTCGACGGGGCGCCGTACTTGCTGGCCGGGATGCCGTACGCCGAGGACGACGGCGACCGGGTGCGGCGCATCGCCGCAGGTCCGGTCTCCTCGGCGGGCGCCCTGCGGCTGACCCACCCGCAAGGTACCGGCGCCGAGCACTTCGACGCGCGCTCCGAACTCGCCCAGGAGCAGGCCGCGTTCGCTCTCGCCGCCGACCCACGCGGCTACGGCAACCCGGACGAGGGCTGGAAGCACCTGGTCAGCTCGACGGCGCTGGAGGCGGACCCGATCCCCGACTCGCCGGACGACCTCCACGTGTTCGCGGTCCGGTACGGCTCGCAACAGCCGATCACCGTCTCGGCCGAGTGGACCGAGGACGGACTGGCCATCCGGACGGACGCCTTCACCGCGGTGATCGGGCCGGAAGACAAGCAGGGGGAGCCGACGCTGACGCTGAGTGCCGTCAGCCGTTGAGGCCCGTACGGGACGGGCGGCGCAGTGCGGCCACCGGCACCACCAGGTCCGCCCGGTCCCGGGTGGCGGCGACCAGCTCGGCATTGCGCTGGTCGCTGCGCATCACCCACGCCACCGCCTCCTGGTGCCCCTTGCCGAACTCCTCGTGCCGGGCGATGAGCCGCCGCAGCCGCTCCTCCTCGTCGAGTTCGCAGAACCACACCTCGTCCAGCTGCCGCCGTACCCGGGGCCAGGCGCCGCTCTCCAGCAGCAGGTAGTTGCCCTCGGTCACCACCAGCCGAGCCGTCGGCGGCACGGGTACGGCCCCGGCGATCGGCTGCTCCAGGACGCGTTCGAAACCGGGCGCGTACACCACCTCGCCGTCCCTCTCCTCGCGCAGCCGTCGCAGCAGGGCCGCGTACCCGCCCGCGTCGAAGGTGTCCGGCGCCCCCTTGCGGTCCCGGCGGCCGAGCCGGTCCAGTTCCACGTCGGCCAGATGGAAGCCGTCCATGGGGACGTGCGCGACCCATGGCTCCCCGGTGCCGTTCAGCTCCCGTACGAGGTTCTCGGCGAGCGTCGTCTTGCCGGCGCCGGGGCTGCCGGTGATGCCGAGGACCGCGCGCCGGCCGGGGCGGACGAGGGCACGGGCGCGGGTGAGGAGGTCGTCGAAAGTCAGCGGCACACAGCAGAGTGTGTCACCCGGCCGGCGGCGATGATTTCCGGCCGAGCGGGGAGTCGTATCCATACAGGTCGATGCAGGTCCGTACGAGAAGGGAGCGGTGCTGTGGGCGACGACGCGGCGCAGATCCGCACACTGATCGAGAAGTGGACCGAGGCCGTGCACCGGGGCGATCTCGAGGGCGTTCTCGCGGACCACACCGAGGACCTCGTCATGTACGACGTCCCACCGCCGCACGAGGGCCTCCACGGCCTGGCCGCCTACCGCGCGACCTGGCCGCCGTTCTTCGAGTGGCAGGCGCAGGGAGCCTGCTTCGACATCGACTCCCTCGACGTCACCGCCGGCGCCGATGTCGCCTACGCGCACGCCTTGCTGCGCTGCGGCACACCGGAGGAACTCACCGAACGCCCCACGCTCCGGCTGCGATTGACGCTCGGCCTGCGCAAGGAGCGCGGGCGCTGGCGGGTCGCGCACGAGCACCACTCGTTCCCGCACGACTGACCCACCGCCTGCCCGGTGTGGCCTGCGCCACCCGCTGGAAGCGGTCCTCCGGGGGAACCGGTCCTGTATGACGCAGCAGCTCGGACTTCCCGAAACCATCCTGGCCTGCCTCTTCGACCTCGACGGGGTCGTGACCCGGACCGCCGTGGTGCACGCGGCCGCCTGGAAGGAGACGTTCGACGCGTTCCTGCGCGAGCGCGAGGGCGAGCACTTCCGGCCGTTCGACCCCGTGAACGACTACGACGAGTACGTCGACGGCCGCCCGCGCGCGGACGGCGTGCGCACCTTCCTCGCCTCCCGCGGCATCGAACTGCCCGAAGGCAAACCCGACGACCCACCGGACGCGCCGACCGTCAACGGCGTCGGCAACCGCAAGAACGCCAGGCTCCTCGAGAAGATCCGCACCCAGGGCGTCGAGCCGTACGAGGGCACCCTGCGCTACATCGAGGCCGTGCGCGCCCACGGCCTGCACACCGCGATCGTCTCCTCCAGCGCCAACACCCTCGACGTACTGCGCTCGATCGACGCCGAGCACCTCTTCGACGTGCGCATCGACGGAGTGGTGGCGGCCGAGCGCGGACTGCCCGGCAAGCCGCACCCCGACACCTTCCTGGCCGCCGCCCGGGACCTGGGCGTCGAGCCGTCCCGGGCCGCCGTCTTCGAGGACGCCTTGGCGGGGATGGACGCCGGGCGCTCCGGCCACTTCGGATACGTCGTCGGGGTCGACCGGGTCGGGCAGACCGACGCGCTGTTCGCGCACGGAGCGGACATCGTGGTCAAGGACCTCGCGGAGCTGGGAGGCGGGGCGTGATCAGCCACCGGTCGTACGCCGTCGAGCCGTGGTGCGTGCGCGAGACGGAGCTCAACCTCGACGTCCTGGCGCAGAGCGAGTCCGTCTTCGCGCTGTCCAACGGCCACGTCGGCTGGCGCGGCAACCTCGACGAGGGCGAACCGCACGGCCTGCCCGGCTCCTACCTGGGCGGCGTGCACGAACTGCACCCGCTGCCCTACGCGGAGGCCGGATACGGCTACCCGGAGTCCGGCCAGACCGTCATCAACGTCACCAACGGCAAGGTCCTGCGACTGCTGGTCGACGACGAGCCCTTCGACCTGCGCTACGGCCGCCTCGTCTCCCACGAGCGCACCCTCGACCTGCGCAGGGGAGTGCTGGAACGGGTCTGCGAGTGGGTGTCCCCGGCCGGTACGGCGGTCCGCGTGCGCTCCACCCGGCTCGTCTCCCTCACTCAGCGGGCGATCGCCGCCGTGGCCTACGAAGTGGAGCCCGTCGACACGCGCGCGCGTGTCGTCATCCAGTCCGAACTCGTCACCAACGAGCAGTTGCCCGAGACGAAGGATGACCCACGGGCCGCCGTCGCCCTCCAGTCGCCCTTGGAGCCGGAGGAGGACTTCGCCGACGGGCCCCGGCTGCGGCTCGTGCACCGCACCCGGCGCAGCGGCCTGCGCGTGGCGGTGGGTGCGGACCACGTGGTCTCGGGCCCGGAGGCGACCACCACCGGTAGCGAGAGCAACGAGGACGTCGCCCGGCTCACCGTCACTTCCGTCCTCGAACCGGGCGAGCGTCTGCGCGTGGAGAAGCTGGTCGCCCACGGCTGGTCCGGCACCCGATCCAAACCGGCGATGAGCGACCAGGTCGACGCGGCCCTGGCGGCCGCCGCGGTCGGCGGCTGGGCCGGGCTGGCCGAGGAACAGTGCGCGAGCCTCGACGACTTCTGGGCCCGTGCAGACGTCGAGGTCGACGGCGACGAGGAGATCCAGCAGGCCGTCCGGTTCGCCCTTTTCCACGTCCTGCAGGCCGGCGCCCGTGCCGAACAGCGGGCGATACCCGCGAAGGGCCTGACCGGTTCCGGCTACGACGGCCATGCCTTCTGGGACACCGAGGTCTTCGTCCTGCCCCTGCTCACCTACACCGCGCCCGATGCTGTGGCCGAGGCGCTGCGCTGGCGGCACAGCACCCTGGACGCCGCCCGGGAGCGCGCGGCCCAACTCGGCCTGGACGGCGCCGCGTTCCCCTGGCGCACCATAGAGGGCTCGGAAGGCTCGGCGTACTGGCCGGCCGGCACGGCGGCCTTCCATGTGAACGCCGCCGTCGCCGACGCGGCCGTACGGTACGCGGCGGCGACCGGCGACGAGCGGTTCGAGCGGGACGCCGGGGTCGAGCTGCTGGTGGAGACGGCCCGGCTGTGGCGTTCGCTCGGCCACCACGACGACCGGGGCGCCTTCCACATCGACGGCGTCACCGGCCCCGACGAGTACAGCGCCATCGCCGACGACAACACGTACACCAACCTCATGGCCCGTGCGAACCTGCTGGACGCCGCGGACGCCTGCAAGCGGCACCCGGAGCGGGCCGCGCGGCTCGGCGTCGACGACGAGGAGAGCGCTTCCTGGCGCGACGCCGCCGAGGCCATGCACATCCCGTACAACCACGAACTCGGCGTGCACGAACAGCACGCCGGCTTCACCCGCTACCAGCACTGGGACTTCGCGGGCACCCGCCCGGACCAGTACCCGCTGATGCTGCACTTCCCGTACTTCGACCTCTACCGCAAACAGGTCGTCAAACAGGCCGACCTGGTGCTGGCGATGTACATGTGCGGCAGCCACTTCGACGAAGAGCACATCGCCCGCAACTTCGCCTACTACGAGCCGCTGACCGTCCGCGATTCCTCGCTGTCGGCCTGCGTCCAGGCCGTGATCGCCGCCCAGGCGGGCCATCTGGACCTCGCCTACGCCTACACGGCCGAGGCCGCGCTGATGGATCTGGCGGACCTGGAGCACAACACCCGCGACGGTTTGCACATCGCGTCGCTGGCCGGCACCTGGACGGCCCTGGTCGCCGGCTTCGGCGGACTGCGCCGCGACGGCGACAGTCTGCGCTTCGCGCCCCGCCTGCCCGAGCGGTTCAGCCGCCTGGCCTTCACCCTCCAGCTCCTCGGCCGCCGCCTGCGCGTGGAGATCGGCCCCGGCAAGGCCACGTACACACTGCTGTCCGGCCCGCCCCTGACCATCCGCCACCACGAGGCCTCGCTGACCCTGAGCGACGACGGCCCGGTCGCCCGCCCGGTCCCGCAGCCCCCGGCCCACCCGGCCCCGGAACAGCCGCCGCACCGCAGTCCCCACTAGGCCCGTCAGGCATTTGGCCGTATTCCATACGACATGTCTGCCCTGCTCGTTCTAGTTTGTCCATTACGTGCAGGATCAAGAGGTGGATGATGGCCGACGGCGCGCACGCCGCACTCGCTGGAGCGAGGCGTGACGCGCCGTCGACCGCCCCAGCCCCTCCGCGCCGCGTCCGCGGCGACCTCCTGCTCGCGGCGGTGGCCACGTGTTTCACGCTGGCCCAGCTCCTCTTCGTCCGCCCCGGCCTGGGACTCGGCTGGGACGAGGTGGTGTACGTCAGCCAGGTCGCCCCCGACACCCCGGCAGCCTTCTTCAGCGCACCCCGCGCCCGCGGCGTCCCGCTGCTCGTGGCGCCCGTCGCACTGTGGTCGTCGTCCACCCCGCTGCTGCGGGTGTACCTGGCCCTGCTGTCCGGCCTCGGCCTCTACCTGGCCCTGCGCGTCTGGCGCCCGCTGTTCCCGGCCCGCGTCCTGGCCGCGGCCGGCGCTCTGTTCGCCTCCCTGTGGGTGACCGTCTTCTACGGCCCGCAGGCCATGCCCAACCTCTGGGTCGCGATCGGTGCGTCGGCGGGCGTCGGCTGCTTCCTGCGGGCCCGCGCGGACCGACGGGACCGGGCGGCGCTGTGGGGTCTCGTCGCGAGCGTTGCGCTCATGGCGTGGATGCGGCCGATGGACGCGGTCTGGGTGGTGCTGCCGCTGCTGGTCCTCGCATGCCGCCGTCCGAGGCTCATGCTCGCGGTGCTCGCCGGGCTCGTGGCGGGCGCGGGCGAGTGGGTGGTCGAGGCCCACGTGGGCTACGGCGGCCTGGGGCAACGGCTCGCCGACGCCTCCCGCATCCAGGGCGGCCTCGGCTGGCACCCGGCGGTCGTCGACCAGCTGCGCAGCCTGGCCGGACGCACTTTGTGCCGTCCGTGCACGGGAGGGATGCCCGCACCGCCGGTCATGATCTGGTGGTTCGCACTGCCGCTGCTCGCGCTCCTCGGCCTGGCGGTCGCCGTCCGGGCCAGGCGCACCGTACCCACCCTGCTCCCGCTGGCCTGCGCCACGACGGCTGCCCTCCCCTACCTGTTCCTCATCGGATACGCGGCGCCCCGCTTCCTGCTCCCCGCCTACGCGCTGCTCGCCGTCCCGGTCGCCGACGCCCTGTTCCACCTGGTCACCGCGCCGGGCGGAAGGCTGCGGCCGGCGGTCACGGGGGTCGTGGCGCTCGGGCTGGCCGGGCACGCGGCGATCCAGTACGCGGTCCTGGAGCACACCGTCGACGGATCCCTGGCCAACCGCCACGCATGGACCCGCACCGCTGCCGAACTGCACCGCCTGGGCGTCCGTCCGCCCTGTCTGCTCACCGGCCACGAGGCCATCCCCATCGCCTACTACACCGGCTGCGCCTCGGCCGACACCAGCGGAAACAACGCCAACACGACGCCGGCGGCCGTCCTGCGGACCGCCCGGCGCATTCCCGTCGCAGCCGTCACCGAACCGGGCGGCTCCCCACCCGCGTACGCACGCGACTGGACCGCCCACCGCGTCGGCAGCATGCACCTGTATGTGGCCCCGGCGACCTGAGCGCCGGGCGGCCGGGCGTTTCCCGGCGGTCCGGTTCAGGTAGGACTCGGTTGTCCGGCCGACAAGAAGGGGGAGTGGCATGACAGCCAGCGACACCGGGGGCCAGCTGGGGGAGGAGTTCTTCACTCCGGGAACCGCGTCCTTCGCCGAGTTCCTGGCGGCGCACCGCCCCGAACTACTGCCCACCCGCCGCCCGTTCCCCGACGGCGTCCGCGCCGAGCCCGGGCAGTTCCCGCACGGCACGACCGTCCTGGCCCTCGCGTACCGCGACGGCGTGATGATCGCCGGCGACCGCCGCGCCACCATGGGCAACCTCATTGCCCAGCGCGACCTGGAGAAGGTGCACCCCGCGGACGACTACACCGCCGTGGCCTTCGCCGGTTCGGTCGGGCTCGCCCTGGACATGGTGAAGCTGTACCAGGTCGAGCTGACGCACTTCGAGAAGATCGAGGGCATCCCGATGACCCTCAACGGCAAGGCCAGGCGCCTGGCCGGCATGATCCGGCAGAACATCGGCCAGGCCATGCAGGGCCTCGCCGTCGTACCGCTCCTCACCGGCTACGACGAGACGGCCCCGGACGGCGAGAAGGGCCGCATCTTCAGCTTCGACGTCGCCGGCGGCCTGTACGAGAAGACGGACTTCCACGCCGAGGGCTCCGGATCGCCGTACGCCCGGGGCGCGTTGAAGAAGCTGTTCCGCAAGGGCATGGACCGGCGCGAGGCCGCCCTGGCCGCTCTCCAGGCGCTCTTCGACGCCGCCGACGACGACTCCGCGACCGGCGGCCCGGACATCAACCGCCGTATCTTCCCCATCGTTTCGATCATCACCGAGGACGGCTTCGAGCGGCTGTCCGAGCCGGAGACGGAGGCGCTGAGCCGCGAGATGGTCGAGCAGCGCCGCCACCGCCCGGACGGACCGAACGTCACCCCGTGACGCCCGTCCGCCCCGGCCCGGACCTCCGTTCAGCCGCGCAGTTTCAGCTCCCTGCGCCACTTGAGGAGCTGCTGCTCCGCATCTCCCGTGTAGGACCAGGGAGTTCGCGTCGCCCGTGGGCCCAGCATGCGCAGCAGCGCGGTGGCGACCTCCCTGTCGCCCGAGTTGCAGGCCGCGTGCGCAAGGTAGTTGAGGTCGCGCAGCTCGCCCGGAGCGATGCCGCTGTCGGGGCGGCCCATGATCCAGCGCTGCCAGGTGCGGCGTACGTCGCTGAGGGCGCCGTCGTTGCTCCAGTGCTGCCCGAGACCCACGGCGCTCTGCCCGGTGTGGCCGGCGTCGATGGCGTAGCGGTACTCCTCCACGCGCGCGTACTGCACCAGCACCGGCAGCGCGCAGCCCGTGGGTGCCACTCCTGCCGCGTCGCGGGCGAAGTCGTACATCAGGCCGTGCGAGCCGTGCCAGCGCGCCGAGTAGTAGTGCAGGACCTGCAGATGGCCCTCCACGCTGTACGGGTCGCGCTGGTGCAACTCGTCCCACCAGCGTGCCAGTTCCTGCCGACGCACCCCCGCCGGGTAGAGGCGTGCCACGGAGATGAGGGAGATCCACGGCGTCGGGTCGTCCAGGTAGGCGTCCGCGGCCTGCAGGCACGCCGTCACCGCGGTGTCGATGCGGTGCTGGTCGATCGGCGCGCCCCGGCCCGCACTGATGGCCAGGTTGAACGCCCGGGCCGTCTCCGTCGCCGCCCGCAGCACCAGCGCGTCGGCGCTGCGGGGCTCGGCCGCCAGCCATGTCTCCGTCGTCGAACTGCCCGCGCAGGCCTGCGCGAGCAGCCGGACCCGGTGGCCGCGGGCGAGCCAGTCGGCGCCGGTGGTCCGCAGCAGGTCCCTGGGGCCCTGCCAGCGGCCGATGACGATGTCCTGGCAGGCGTTGGTGAGGGCCGCATCCCCACAGTCGGGATCGAAGTCGGGAGCGAATCGGTCTCGCGCCATCGGGGTCTCCCTCAGAAGTCGGTCGGGAGACCCTCGTAGGTACGGGCGTTCGCGATCTCGTGGCCGTCGGGCACGTACTCCGCCTCGACCGTGCGGGTGGCGTCGAGCCGGGCGGGCCGGTAGTAGTCGCTGCCCTGCCGCCAGTACCAGAACATCGGGATCAGCCCGACGGCGAGACCGCCGATGCCGATCGCGATCGCCGCGGTGTCCAGCTCGCTCAGCGACTCGACGAAGATCCAGAACATGAACAGGGCGCCGAACAGCGGCCACAGCCCGCCGAGCAGGAAGTTGGCGGGCGACTTCAGCAGCATCTTGCGGTACGCCACGACCACCGCGAGGCCCGCGAGCCCGTAGTACACGGCGATCTGCAGGCCGATCGCCGAGATGGCGTCGGAGAGGATCTCGCCCACCGAGCCGAGGGCGTTGGAGGCGATGAACATCGCCAGCGACACGCCTCCGACCACGGCGATCGCCACCCACGGGGTGTTCCAGGTGCGGTGCACCCGGCCGAGCGCGGACGGCATCGTACGGTCGCGGCCCATCGCGAACAGGGAGCGCGTGACCTGGATGAGCGTGGTCTCCAGGGTGGCGATGGTCGACAGCATCACGGCGACGATGAGCAGTTTGCCGCCGAGGCCGGGCCAGATCTCCTCGCCGAGCGCGCCCAGCACGTTCGCGTCGTTGTCCTCGATCTGCTTCGACGTCAGGATCACGTTGACCGCGATGGTGAACACCTCGAACAGCAGGAAGACGATGCCCACCCCGATCAGGCCCGCGAGTCCCGTCGTACGGCGGCTGTTGCGGGTCTCCTCGCTGAGGTTGCTGGTGACGTCCCAGCCCCAGTAGTAGAAGGCGGCGACGAGCGCGCCCGAGGCGAAGCCGGCCATGCCGTCGAAGTGGGAGAAGCCGAGCCAGGACCAGTCGAAGGCGCGGGCGTTGCCCGTGTGGAACAGGGCGAGCACCGCGAACAGCGCCAGTATGGCGAGCTCGATGCCCGACATGACGAGCTGGGCGCGGACGGTGAGGCGGGCGCCGCCGAGCACCACGAGCAGCATCACGACGAACCAGGCCGCGCCCACCACCGTCGACAGGGCGGTGTTGTCGGCGAGATCGGGGTCGAACAGCGCGAGGGTCATCGAACCGGCCGGCAGCGAGCCGGCCACCATGAAGATCGTCGCCGAGATCACCAGCGCCCAGCCGCTGATGAACCCGAGGAACGGATGGAGCGTGCGCCCCACCCAGGAGTAACTGGCGCCGGCGTTCACGTCGATGCGGCTGAGGTAGCTGAAGGCCAGCGCGATGCCCAGCATGGGTATCGCGCAGTACAGCAGTGCGGCCGGGCTGGCCATCCCCACTGCCCCGACGAGGACCGCGGTGGTCGCGGCGATCGAGTACGCCGGAGCACTGCCCGCGACGGCCATCACCACGGTGTCGAACGTACCGAGGGCATTGGCCTGCAGCCCTCTGCCCCTGCTGATGCTCATGTTGCGCTGCTTTCCGTCTTGCACGACGCAAGGGCGACCTGGCCCCGGCGACGTAGGGGAAGGTGGGGGGTTACGAACCCGCCCCGGATCACCGAGGGTTGGCCTCGGGTCGGATCAAGGGCAGCGAAAAACAAAGGGGGTGGTGGAGAGCGCACGACTGCCTGCGTTGCCGTTCGGTCACGCCGTGTGTGCGAGTGATGATAGCCCTACTCTTTGACCTTTCAAGATTGACCAAGGGGTAACCTGCTGCGCCGCCGGGGACGGCCGTCGATGGCCGACGACACCCACCAGCCCACGGCGACGAACGAGGAGCAGCAGGACTCGGCGCCGCTCGACCTGCAGGACGCCGTCGACGAACGGACCTACGACGACATCCTCGACGAGGGCTACTCCCCACCGGAGAAGCCGCTCGGCGTCACCAAACACGGCACGACGGCAGCCGAGCAGCACACCGGCGAGAGTCTTGACGAACGGCTCGCCGAGGAAGTTCCCGACGTGGCCGCGCCCGTCGGCGACGAGGTCGGCGACCTGCCCGGAGGCGAGGGCGAGCCGGTCGACCCCGAGGCCGCCGTCCATGTCGTCGAGGACGAGACGCAGCTGCCCGACGCCGAGCAGGGCCGCTGACGTCCCGCGTCAGTCGCCGATCCGGGCGATCTGCCGCAGCTTGTTGGTGGCGTCCAGGGCGGCGACCTTGTAGGACTCCGCCAGCGTCGGGTAGTTGAACACCGCGTCGACCAGATAGTCGACGGTGCCGCCGCAGCCCATCACGGACTGCCCGATGTGGATCAGCTCGGTGGCGCCGGTGCCGAAGCAGTGCACGCCCAGCAGTTTGCGGGTCTCGGGGGAGACCAGCAGCTTCAGCATGCCGTGCGAGTCGCCGATGATCTGGCCGCGGGCCAGTTCGCGGTAGCGGGAGATGCCGACCTCGAACGGCACGCAGTCCTCGGTCAGTTGGTCCTCGGTCCGCCCGACGAAGCTGATCTCCGGGATGGTGTAGATGCCGATGGGCTGCAGGTTGTGCATCTGCCCGACCGGTTCGCCGCAGGCGTGGTAGGCCGCCGACCGGCCCTGCTCCATCGACGTCGCGGCCAGCGCGGGGAAGCCGATCACGTCGCCGACGGCGTAGATGTGCGGCACCTCGGTGCGGTAGTGCTCGTCGACCGTGATCCGGCCGCGCCTGTCCGCGGACAACCCGGCCTTGTCCAGGTCGAGTTCGTCGGTCAGGCCCTGCCGTCCGGCCGAGTACATCACCGCATCGGCCGGTATCTTCTTGCCGCTCTCCAGGATCGTGAGCGTGCCCCGGGGATGGCGCTCGACCGCGGCGACGGTCTCCCCGAACCGGAACGTCACCGCGAGGTCGCGCAGGTGGTACTTGAGCGACTCGATGACCTCGACGTCGCACATGTCGAGCATCCCGGCCCGCTTCTCGACCACCGTCACCTTGCTGCCCAGCGCGGCGAACATGGAGGCGTACTCCATGCCGATCACCCCGGCGCCGACGATGACCATGGAGCGCGGGACGCGTTCGAGTTCGAGGACGTTGTCGGAGTCCATGATCGTACGGCCGTCGAACTCGACGGTGTCCGGCCGTGCGGGGCGGGTCCCGGTGGCGATGATGATGTTCTCCGCGCTGATCAGCCGTTCGTGACCGGTCACCTCGCGCAGCGCCACAGTGTGCGGGTCGACGAAGCGGCCGGTGCCGGCGAACAGCGAGACGTGGTTGCGGGAGAGCTGGTTGCGGATGACATCGACCTCACGGCTGACCACGTGCTGCGTGCGCGAGGTCAGATCGGTGACGGTGATGTCCTCCTTCAGCCGGTAGCTCTGGCCGTACAGATCGCGCTGGGTGAGACCGGTCAGGTACAGCACCGCCTCGCGCAGGGTCTTGGAGGGGATGGTTCCGGTGTGGATGGAGACCCCGCCGACCATGTCGGGGCGGTCGACGACGGCGACCCGGCGGCCGAGCTTGGCCGCGGCGATGGCGGCCTTCTGGCCGCCCGGGCCGGATCCGATGACGAGCATGTCGAAGTCGGGCACCCTCAGGAGTCTGTCAGCCCGAAGGCCCTCTTCGAAAGGGTGAACGGGCAACGAGCGATCTCAACTCCGCTTGATCGCCGCTCGGTTGCCTCGCCCGGGCCGCCGGCTCTCCCTTCCGGCCGTCCGGCGCGATAATGCACCCATGGGCCAACGACTCGCCGACGCGAGCACACCCGCCCGGCTGGCCGCCCCCGACGAGGGCATCGGCCGGGACGAACTGGCGCTCGCCACCCGCAACCACGGCCTCCCGCTCGAGGCACTCCGCTACGACGTCACTCCGCCGGGCCTGCACTACGTACTGACGCACTACGACATCCCGTACGTCCCCGACGACACCCCCTGGCCGCTGGCCGTCGCAGGCCGCGTCGCCCGTCCGCTGCACCTGGACCTGGCCGATCTGCGGGCGTTCCCCGCGGTCACCACCCGCGTCACGCTGGAGTGCGCGGGCAACGGGCGCGCCCTGCTGACGCCCCGCCCGGTCAGCCAGCCCTGGCTCGTCGAGGCGGTCGGCACCGCCGAGTGGACGGGTGTGCCGCTGCGGCTGCTGCTCGCCGAGGCCGGAGTGGAACCGGACGCCGTCGACGTGCTGTTCACCGGCGCCGACCACGGCGTGGAACGCGGCGTCGAGCAGGACTACCAGCGGTCCCTGCCGGCGGACGTGGCCATGGGCACCGAGCCCGAGGTGCTGGTGGCGTACGCGATGAACGGCGCCCCGCTGCCGCCCCAGCACGGCCGCCCGCTGCGCCTGGTCGTGCCCGGCTGGTACGGCATGGCGCACGTGAAGTGGCTGCGCGAGATCGCCGTCACCGACGTACCGTTCACGGGTTTCCAGCAGAGCGTCGCCTACCGGCTGCGCCAGGAGTCCGGCGAGAAGGGCGAGCCGGTCACCCGGATCGCGCCGCGCGCCCTGCTTCTCCCGCCCGGCTTCCCGGACTTCATGTCGCGGACCCGGGTGGTGCGGCCGGGCCCGGTGCCGCTCGAGGGGCGTGCCTGGTCGGGACAGGGGCCTTTGGCCGGCGTCGAGGTGAGCACGGACGCGGGGCGCACCTGGCACGAGGCAGAGCTGGAGCCCGACGGCGGGTGGCGGTGGGCGTGGCGCCGCTGGCACTACGACTGGACGGCGACCCCGGGCGAGCACGAGCTCAGCGCGCGGGCCACCGACGCCGAAGGCCGCACTCAGCCGCTGGAACAGCCCTGGAACCGCGGCGGCTTCGTCAACAACCTCGTCCAGCGGGTGCCGGTGCTGTGCCTGGAGCCCGGCGAGGAGGGCTGAACCGGCGCCGGTCTCCAGGCGGGTGCCCGCGGACGCTACGGCAGCAGTTTCTCGAGGGCGGCGGGACCCTCCGTCTCGAGCTTGCGCCTGGCCCACTCGAGGTTGCGCGGGGTGATGTCCCTGCCCGTGACAAGGACGAGGTCCTCCGGCGACACATCGGTGCCGGTGCTGGTGTGGAGAAGGTCGTCCGGGGTGACGCGGTCCTCGGACGACCTGGACGCGTCGGGCTGTGACGTCGGCATGGTCTCGGCTCCTCATGTCCGGATCGCTTCTGCTATCACCATTCACCGCCGAGGCGCGGCGTGCATCCGGAAGGGATAGGGAAGGGGCCCGAGATGCCGGAGTGATCGGGCGGGCGTCTAATGAGAGACGACGCACGCTTCGGCCGACGGAGACGCGACGGAGAAGATCGCGGAGACGGCCGGCTCAGACCATCGGCAGAGAAGACCGAGGCCATGTCACCGACCCGCACCACCGCGGGGGGAACGGGGCCCGTCGCCAAAGGGGTACTGCGACGGCAGGGAGAGTGGTGCGCCCGGCACTTCGTGATCGTCATCATTGCCTGGCTCGTCGCGCTGGTGGCACTGCAGACCCTGAACCGGTCGTTCGGCGGGGAGTACTCCGACAACTTCTCGCTGCCCGACTCGCAGTCCCAGAAGGGCCTGGACGTCCTCCAGGAGCATGACCCCGCGGCGGGCGGCTACAGCAGCCAGATCGTCCTGCACGACGGACAGAAGTCCGTGACCACGCTGAGCTCGCAGATGTCCACCACGGTGGGCGACCTGCAGAAGCTTCCGCACGTCCTGTCCGCCCAGAACCCGCTGTCCGCCCCCGCCTCGAAGGTCGGTCCCCTGTCCACCGACGGGAAGACGGCCTACATCACCGTCCGCTTCGACGTCCAGCCCTCGACGTTGGGCGACAGCTACCTCAACGGCGTCGACAAGGCGGTGCAGCCGCTGCGCTCGGCCGGCGCTCAGGTCGAGTACGGCGGACCGCTCGGCGAACTGGCCCGGCCCGCCGCCGACGACCGGGTCAGCGAACTCATCGGCTTCGGGGTCGCGATCGTCGTCCTGCTGATCGGCTTCGGCAGTGTGATCGCCGCCGGCCTGCCCCTGCTGAGCGCACTGGTCGCCGCGGTCGGCGGGCTCGCGATCCTCGGGCTGGTCGCCGCGGCCTTCACCTTCGCCACCGTCTCGCCGACCCTGGCCACGATGATCGGCCTCGGCGTCGGCATCGACTACTCCCTCTTCCTGATCACGCGGCACCGGCAGAACCTCATGGACGGCGCCGACCCGGTGCACTCGGCCGGCCACGCGACCGCCACCAGCGGGCGGGCGGTCCTGGTCTCGGGCTGCACCGTGATCATCGCCCTCGCCGGGCTGTACGCGTCCGGAGTGAGCTTCATCGGCAAACTCGGCCTGGCGGCCGCCATGACGGTCGTCTCGGCGGTCATCGGCGCGCTGACGCTGGTCCCGGCCCTGCTCGGGCTCATCGGCAGACACATCGACCGCTACCACGTCCGCCGTCCCGTCGCCGAGACGGACGCGGAGCCGGGCGCCACCCCCACCGGCACCTGGCATCGCTACGCACAGCGCGTCGAGAGGCGGCCGTGGCAGTTCCTGGCCGCCGGTGTCACGACCGTCGTGATCCTCGCCATCCCGTTGTTCTCCATCCAGCTCGGCCACATCGGCGACGGCGCCGACCCCACCTCCTTCACCGACCGGCGGGCGTACGACCTCATGACCGACGCGTTCGGCCCGGGCTCCAACGGTCCGCTCACCGTCGTCATCGACCAGAGCTCCGTACCGTCCGACCAGCGCTCCTCCCTGTCCGCGCAGGCGCAGAAGACCCTCAACGGCGTGGCGGGCGCCGCCACGGTCACTCAGCTGACGCCCACCAAGGACGGGGACGTCCTGATCGGCACGGTCTACTCGAAGCAGTCCCCGCAGAGCGCCACCACCACGGACCTGACCAACCGCCTGGTCGACCACACCCTCCCGGACGCGGTCTCCGGCACCGACGCCAAGGGATACGTCACCGGTACGACCGCGGCCCAGGTCGACTTCCGCGACATCGTCGCCAGCCGGCTCGCCCTGATCATCGGCGTGGTCGTCGCGCTGGCCTTCCTGATCATCCTCGCCGTCTTCCGCGGCCTGCTCGTCGCAGTCAAGGCGGCGGTCCTCAACGTCCTCTCCATCGGGGCCTCGTACGGCGTCGTGGTGGCCGTCTTCCAGTGGGGCTGGGGCGGGCCCGCGCTGGGCGTCAACGGCAAGGTGCCCATCGAGAGCTATGTGCCGATGATGATGTTCGCGATCATCTTCGGCCTGAGCATGGACTACGAGATCTTCCTGCTCTCCCGCGTCCACGAGGCCTGGCTGCGCACCGGGGACGCCAAGGCGTCGGTCGCCCACGCGCTGGAGATCACCGCGCGGGTCATCACCTGCGCTGCACTGATCATGATGAGCGTCTTCGCCGCCTTCATCGTCAGCGACAACATCGTCGTCAAGATGCTCGGTCTGGGCCTCGCCGTGAGCGTGCTGATCGACGCCTCCGTCGTGCGGCTGCTCATGGTGCCGGCGGTGATGACGCTGCTGGGGCCGCACGCCTGGTGGACGCCCCGCTGGCTGGACCGGATCCTGCCGCACATCGACGCCGAGGGCGACCAGGAACAGAGCGCCGAGCACGACGTCAGCGAGCGTCCGGTGACGCGGGCGTGAGCACCAGCATCGTCACGTCGTCGACGACGGCCGGGCAGTACCGTACGAGATCCGTCCAGACCCGGTCGGCGAGCACGGCAGGGTCGGTGTCGGCCAGCGCGGACAGGCGGTCGGTCAGCGGATAGAAGGTGCCGGAGGTGTCCCGGGCCTCGCTCACACCGTCCGAGGCAAGGAACAGGCTCTGGCCGGGCTCCAGCCGAAGCGTGAGCCCGGCCTGCGGACCGCCGTCGGACAGGCCGAGACCCAGTGGAGTCCACGCCGCGAGCTCGATCTCGGTGGCCCGCGAGCCGCGCAGGAGCATCGGTGCCGGATGCCCGCAGGACACCATCCGCACCGTCCGGGCGTCGGGCGAGAACTCCAGTAGTACGGCGGTCGCGAACAGCTCGGCGTACCGGGACGACGCCGAGTCCACCACCAGCCTGCGGTCCAGCCGGGCGGCGATCGATTCCAGGTCCGGCTGCTCGAGCACCGCCTCCCGGAAGGCCCCCAGCAGCGAGGCGACCGTCGCGACCGCCGACAGTCCGTGGCCCTGGACGTCGCCCATCACCGCGCGCACGCCGTGCGGGCCCTCACGCACGTCGAAGAAGTCGCCGCCGACCAGCGTGCCGCGTTGCGCCGCCCGGTACAGACCGACGCAGCGGACCGGGCCGACCCGCTCGGGCAGCGGCGGGACGATGGCCCGCTGTGCGGCCTCGGCGACCGTGCGCTCCAGGTCCAGCTGGGCGTCGCGGCGGCTTCGGACGTAGGACACGAACACGCTCAGCACGGCGACGAAGGAGATGGTCAACAGGTCCGTGTTGCCGGGGCGGTTGAGATGGAACGTCGGAACGTTGAGTACGGCGACCACGAGACCGCCGAGCACCGCGGTCGCCCAGGGTCCGTACGTCAGCACGGCCAGCGGTGGGATGGCTCCGAGCAGGAATCCGATGTCGAGGGGGTCGGGACTGATCAGCGTCGCCGCGCACACGCCCGCGATCAGGGCGACCGGCAGGGCCTTCACCCAGCGCGGCGGCGGCGCACCCCGCAGCCAGCCCTGCCGGGCACGTTCCCGGCGCGACGACAGGACGCGCACCTTTCCCACACCACCACGCTCCTACGCCGGGCGGCCTCCCGCATGCCGGAGTGCTTGCCCGAAAAGCGATGGACGTGGTCACGACAGGCCCGTAACGTGTGACGCCACGCCCCGAGACGGACGGAAGGAGGCGAGTGCCGTGCAGACCACACCGAACCAGCGCTCCCTTTCCGTTGCCCCGGCGTGCTTCGTCTGACCTGACCCGGGAGCGCTCCACGCAGTACGCATCCCGGAGGATCCATGACCGACCTGGTCATCCGCGCGCTCGACGAGAGCGACGCCCATCTCTTCGACACCCTGCAGGACCCGCTGGACGCCCGTGCGGCGCACCGGCTGACCCGGCACCGCGCCGACTGGAAGCGGGTCGCCCTGCGCGATGGCGAGGTCGTCGCGCGCGCCGCCTGGTGGGGCGGCCCCGACGACACGGAACCCGTCAACGTCAACTGGTTCGACGTGGCTGAGGGGGAGGAGGACGCGGGGGCCGAGCTCCTGCGCACCGCCCCCTGGCAGGTCGAGCTCGAGCTGAACCTGCCGGCCGACTGGCGGGAGGACGCGCGGCTGCGCGCTGCGGCCGAGGCGCGCTTCTCCGCCGCCCGAGCCGCCGGACACGAGCTCCTGGTGGAGCGTTACCTGTACCGGTGGACGCCGGACCGCGGGCTGCCGCAGCGCCCCGGACGGCTCGACTTCCGCGCCGAACCGGACGACGCGGTGTTCTTCGAGGCACTGCGCCGCATCCACTCCGTCACCCTGGACGCGCACTCCCTCAAGGCCATCCAGGAGGGAGGCCTCGACCGGGCCGCCCAGGAGGAGCTCGACTTCTTCCGCTGGTGCCCGTCGCCGCGGGAGTGGTGGCAGACCGCGTACACGACCGCGGGGGACCTGGCGGGCATCCACATCCCCGTACACAATCCCGCGGGTCCGTGCGTCGGCTTCATCGGCGTGGTGCCCGAGCAACGCGGACACGGTTACGCCTACGACCTGCTCGCCGAGTGCACCCACTTCCTGGTCGAGCGGGGCGCGGAGTTCGTCACCGCGGCGACGGACCACGGCAACTTCCCCATGGCCGCGAACTTCACGAAGGCCCGCTATCCCGTCGTACGTGAACGCATCAACTTCGCACCCGCGCGGCGTGAATAGCCCTGCTGTGTGACCGGACCGGCTGTCAGTGCCGCGTGCCATGCTGGTCCGTGTCCTGATCAACGCGTGTTGGGGGAGGCGCAGTGGGAATCGTGGGCGAGGTCTGGCGGGTGGGCAGTGGCGACCGGGCGGTCGGGGAGATCCTGATCGACGACGCCGACTTTCCGTGGCTGTCCGGCCGCTTCACCGCCGGTGAGGCGTACGGCACCGTCCGGGAACTGTTCGCCCGCGAACTCGCCCTGGCCGAGCGGGACGACGACCGGGAGGAGTGGGAGTCGGCGTACGACGAGATCAGACGCCGGGTGTCCCTCTCCTCACCGGACGGACCGGTCCCCGAGTTCCTGCTGCACATCGAGGGGGACCGGGCCTGGTTCCGGTGGAGCGACGAGCCGTTCGAGGATTCGGATCAGTAGCGGCGCGATGGCGTGGGCGATGTGCCGATGCCACCCTCCAGCAGGGCCTCGGCCTCGGTGAGGATCTCCGTGACGCGCAGTGCGAACGCCGCGTCGCAGGCGTGGGGCTGTCCGGTGTCGGCGGCGGCGATCAGTGCGTCTGCGGCATGGACGAGTGCCGTGACCGCTCCCTCGGAGCTCTCCGGAAGTACCGACACGCCCGCCCCGCCTCGGAGTTCGACGGCCGCTCCCGCCGCCGCGGGCGGGGCCGACAGGCTGAGCGTGACGGTGCTCGACGCGCCGCTCACATGGTCGAGGACCAGGTGGACCGTGTCCCCGGGACCGGGCACCGCGGCCGCCACGCGCCGGGCGTCGCCGAGAACCGGCAGCAGCACGGACAGGGCATGCGGGCCCACGTCCCACAGGGCTCCCTTCTCGCGCCGCCACGGCGAGTTCGCGAACGGGCTGTCGCTGTCGCCGCCGAACAACGCCCCGAGCCACTGCGCGTGCGCCGTGAACCAGCCGCCCGCGGCCGCCTGTTCGGTGATCCAGGCCGTGGTCTCGGAGACGAAGCGGCTGGTGAAGAAGACGACCGACGCGACACCGGTCTCCTGCACGGCCTCGACCACGGCCCGACCCTCGGCGACCGTCGTGGCGAGCGGCTTGTCCAGCAGCAGATGGCACCCCGCCCGCGCCGCACGCACCGCGAGCGCCGCCTGTACACCCGGCGGCAGGGCGACCGCGACCGCGTCCACCTCGGCGAACAGCGCGTCCACGTCGTCGTAGGCGCGCGTGCCGTACTGGTCCGCGAGTTCCTTCGCGGCGTCCGGGCGCCGGCCCCACACGCCGGCGAAGTCCAGTCCGGTGTGCTGGTGCAGGGCCGGAGCGTGAGCCATCCCCGCCCAGGGGCCGGTACCGAGCAGTCCTATGCGCATGCCGCCGCCTCTCCACTGCGCCGCACGTCCGCGGCGTCCGGTCGGGAGCGAGCGTGGCACACCGACCGCCCGACCACGCAACCCGGTTCACGGCAGGACGCCGTGATTCAGTTGACCGGCTGCTGAATGCGTTCTCTTTCCTCTATTGGACCTCCGGCCACGGGCGAGACAGGCTGGAGACCGTTCCGGCACCGAGAGTCGAAAGAGGTCAGAGCACATGCACACCCGCCGCATCGGTGACGTCGAAGTCAGCGCCATCGGCCTGGGCGCGATGCCCATGTCGATCGAGGGACGGCCGGACGAGGCACGCTCCCTCGCCACGATCCACGCCGCGCTCGACGCCGGTGTGACACTGATCGACACCGCGGACGCCTACCACCGCGACGCCCACGAAGTCGGCCACAACGAGACCCTGATCGCCAAGGCCCTCGCCTCCCACGACCGCGGCCGGGACGTCCTGGTCGCCACCAAGGGCGGACATCTGCGCCCCGGCGACGGCAGCTGGACCCTCGACGGCAGCCCCCGGCACCTCAAGGCGGCCTGCGAGGCGTCCCTGCGCCGGCTCGGCGTGGAGGCCATCGGGCTCTACCAGTTCCACCGCCCCGACCCGAAGGTGCCGTACGCCGAATCCGTCGGCGCGATCCGGGATCTCCTTGACGAGGGCAAGATCCGGCTGGCGGGCATCTCCAACGCGAATCCCGACCAGATCCGGCAGGCGCAGGAGATCCTCGGCGGGCGCCTGGTCTCCGTGCAGAACCAGTTCTCCCCGGCCTTCCGATCCAGCGAGCCGGAGCTCGACCTGTGCGACGAACTCGGCATCGCCTTCCTGCCCTGGAGTCCGCTCGGCGGAATCTCCCGCGCCGGTGAACTGGGCTCCACGTACGCACCGTTCGCACGCGTCGCCAAGGCCCACGGAGTGAGCCCGCAGCGGGTGTGTCTGGCCTGGATGCTGGCCAAGTCGCCGGTGGTCGTCCCCATCCCGGGCGCCAGCCGCCCGGAGACGATTCTCGACTCCCTCGCCGCGACGGACCTCGCCCTGACCGCCGAGGAACTCGCCGAACTGGACGCCGTCTGAAAACAGCCCTGCGAGACGCGCCGCCCGAGGCCGGTCGACCACCGCCTCAGGCGGCGCTGCTGCGTCGGCTTCGGTGTCGGCAGACCAGGTCGTGGTCGGTGCCGAGACTCGTCCACCAGCGCTCGCAGCACGCGGCATCCAGTTCCTCGCGGATGAGCGCGTCCTCGCGGGTGACCGCGTCCGCCGCCGGGTGCTCGGGGAGCTGCGGAGCCACGGCCGCCCGGATCAGGTCGGCGATCAGGGTCTCGCGTACGACGGCGATGACCGGGACCAGGCTCGCGGCGGCGAACAGGAACGCGGCCCACCGGGGGCCGTGGCGGAATTCGAGGACCGTGGTCCAGGCGAGCCCGCCGCTGGTGGCGAGATAGAGGGCACTGAGGAGGCGACCGGAGCGGTTCATGGGTATTCACCGTTCGTGGTGGGAGAGTTACCCTCTGTTCAACGCCTCGCGGGGCGCGGGGAATCGGGTCGAGCGGCGATATTGCGTCACATACGGCCCTGGGCACGGAAGAAGTGGTTGGTCCGGCCCGGCCCGGGCATGGGAGGCGAACAACCGAGAGAGGGGCGCTTCGTGCTCGTTCCGGACCCGAAGGTCGTCAGAACGTTGCTCACCAGGTACGCGTCGCTGCGCATCGCGCAGGCGGAGCGGGAGAAGCCGCAGGCGGCACGGGAGCTGGCCGAGGTCAGCCGCGCGCTGTGCACCCTGACCGGCGCCGGGAGCATCCACGAGGCGATCGCGAAGGCGGACGCCCTGCTGCTCGCCCCGCGGCGGACGACGGACGAGGAGGACGGCCTCTCACTGGCCGTCTGAAACCGTACGGCCGTCTGAAACCGTACGGCCGTCTGAAACCGTACGGCCGTCTGAAACCGTACGGCCGCCTGAAGCCGTACGGCTTCAGGAGTGCGCGGCCAGGAGCCGCGCCTTGCCGTGGAACGCGGAGCGGTACGACTGCGGTGTGGTGCCCACGACCCGGCGGAACCGCTCACGGAACGCCGTCGGCGACCCGAACCCCGCCTGCTGCGCGATCCGTTCGATCGGACGGTCGCTGTTCTCCAGCAGGTACTGGGCCCGCCGTACCCGCGCCCGCAGCAGCCACTGCAGCGGCGTCGTCCCGGTCTGTTCCCGGAAGCGACGGCTGAAGGTGCGCTCGCTCATGCCCGAGCGGGCCGCCATCGCGCCCAGGGTGATCTCGCCGGCCAGATTGTCCTCGATCCACTCCAGGATCGGTTCGAGGGTCGAGCCCCGTGGCACGGGCGGCTGCTCGTGCACGATGAACTGTGCCTGCCCGCCCTCCCGTTCGAGGGGCATGACGCACATCCGCGCGGCGTCCGCGGCGACGGCCGAGCCCAGATCCCGCCGGATCATGTGCAGGCACATGTCCAGCGCCGCGGCCGCACCGGCCGAGGTGAGGATCTGCCCGTTGTCGACGTACAGCACGTCCGGCTCGACGGTGACGTGCGGATAGCGCTGCGCCAGCTGGTCGGCGGCCACCCAGTGCGTGGTCGCGCGCAGCCCGTCCAGCAGTCCCGCCTCCGCCAGCACGAAGGCGCCCACGCACACGGACGCGATCCGGGTGCCCGCCTCGGCCGCCCGCCGCAGGGCCGCCAGCACCGGCTCGGACGTGGGGCCGGAACCCGGCGCGCAGCCCGGCACGATCACCGTGTCGGCGTCCTCCAGCGCCTCGAGCCCCCGGTCCACCCGCAGGGCGAGACCGTCCCCGCGCACCTCGGGCGACTCGGCGCACACCCGTACGCGGTAGGGCCGACGGCCGTCGGGCAGCCGCGCCCAGTCGAACACCTGCAGCGGTGCCGCCAGGTCGAACGGCACGACGTCTTCGAGCGCGAGGATCGCCACTGAGTGCATGATCCCCACGATAGGCGGATTCCCGCCAGGGGGGAGAGCTGGGTGTCTGCACCGGAACAGCCGACTGCAGCGTTGGCGAGAACTCGTTGGTTCCTGTCATTTCAGCCGCTGTGCGGTCGTCTCGAAGATCCCTAGCGTGGGCCGGGCACACGGCTGACCGCACCATGGAAAGGCGCTCGATGACCAAGCTCCTGCTCTCCCTCCACGTCCTGGCCGCCATCGTCGCCGTCGGCCCGGTGACGGTCGCGGCCAGCATGGTTCCGCCGGTGGTGCGCCGCGCCCAGGCCGGCGACGGGGGAGTGGACGCGGGGGCCGTGGGCACGGTCCGGCTGCTGCACCGCATCTGCCGGGTCTACGCCCGCATCGGACTGGCGGTACCCGCCTTCGGGTTCGCCACCGCGGCCGCGATGGGCGTCCTGGGCAGCGGCTGGCTCATCACGTCCATCACCCTGACCGCCGTGGCCGCCGGCATCCTGATCGCGTTCGTCCTGCCCCGCCAGGACGAACTCCTCGGACAACTGGACGCGCGGCAGCCCGTGGAGCGGGCGAGCACCGTGCAACTCGCCATGTTCACGGGCCTGTTCAACCTGCTGTGGGCGACGGTCACGGTCCTGATGATCGTCCGTCCCGGCTCGACGACGGGGGCCTGACCGGCCACGCACGGGTGCCGCGTCGACGTCAAGTGCTCCTGGGGAATTCACACCCCGGTGTCCTGGTCCGCATAGACTCGTCAACCGTGCCCATGCGCATGGGCCACCACACGAAAGGCGCGTCCGTGTTCCAGGACTCCCCCATCTACGACCGACTCGTCGCCGAGCGCGGCGACGTCCCCACCCAGGCACGCCGGGAGGCCGAGCGCGTCAGCCGGGAACTGGAGTACGTCATGCGACCGCTGCAGTCGTCCCTCGGCCCCGGCCTGTCCCCCGAGCGCCCCGCCTCCCCGGGCGCGGGCTGGCAACGGAGCGCGCTGCTGCCCGGCTCGCTCCCGCACTGACCCTCCCTCAACAGACCGTCGTATTGGAGCCGTTGACGCGTGTCTGCGGTTCCGGACCGGAATGGGCGAGCCATTCCGCGATGGTCCGGGCGATCGGCTGACCCGTCTCCACCTCGACGAAGCCGAACTGTCCCGACTGATTGCACTCCAGGAACCACCAGGTCCCGTCGGCGTCCTCGGCGAAGTCGAAGGCGCCGTAAGCAAGTTCGGCCGCTTTGAGGTACGAGCGGACGGCGGCGGCGACGCGTGGCGGGACGTCGGTGGGGCGCCACGGTATGTCGCCCTTGGCGAACCGCACGTCCACGTCGTCGGGATCCGCGTCCGGGGCGGTCGCCTTACGGGCCGCCAGCAGCCGCTCGCCCACCGCGGTCAGCCGGATGTCGGCCCTCTTCGCGACGCGCCGCTGCAGCAGCGTCGGCCCGTACGCCACCGCGGTGAAGTCCGTGTCCGGCGCGACCCGGCTGGTCGGCACGGCCCGCGGCGGATCCTGCGGATGTGCCCCGGAGACCGGCTTGACCACCAGATCCGGATAGCGCTCGGCGAACTCGCGGGCGGCCTGCGGGAACGTAGTGATCAGCGTGGCCGGCACGGGCAACCCGGAGCGCTGGGCGACCCGCAGCTGCCAGGGCTTGTGGCGGGCCCGGCGGGCCGCGTCCGGGTGGTTCATCCAGCGGGCGTCCGAGCCGCGCAGCATGCCGTAGAGCGCCTGGGAGGACTCCTCGGTCAGCCACGCGGAGGGCTCGGCCGTCCGCGTCGCGACGGCGCCCGGCCTGCGCACCCAGACGGAGCGCAGCCCGGCCAGGCTCACCAGGCGGCCCGCGGACTGCAGATGGCCACGGAAGGCCCCGTGCACGTACTCACCGGACAGCGCGACGCCGCCGGGGAGGTCGGCGGGGTCGAGGCGGACCACAGGGACCCCGGACGCGTTCAGGTGCACGACCACCATGTCGGCGGTCACATCCTCTTCACAGGTCAGGATCAGCACGGTCATGGTCGGCGGTTCCGCGTTCAGTCGTCGAAGTGGGTCTTGGAGCCCGCGGTGGATGTCGTCGTCCCCGACTCTCTGAGCAGAGCCAGGTCGCGGGCTGCGACCCGGCCGTCGAAGAGCACGTTCAACTGCAGCCCGGAGTCGTAGGCGTACGGAGTTGTGGCTTCCAACTTCACCGCCGGACGTGCGTAGTTGAGCGCGAACGGTTGCATCGTGTCTCCCTCGTCGGTCTGCGCCGCCCGAGCGGTCCTCGCCCTGCGGCGCCGCCCGGGCCGCCGACTGCCTTGCCCTTCCGCTTACTTATACGAATCGAACGGGTGATTGGTTTCCTTACTCTCTGTAATCAAGAGGAGGAGGAAGGGACGATTCGTGATCATTCGCCCTGCCGACCGAGCTGTGAAGGGTGCGCAGAGCGAGGAGAAGGACGCCGATGTCATCCAGGTACACCGGATCGGGCAACAGATCGGCCGGTAGGACGAAATAGAGGACGGCACCCCAGAAAACCCAGCGCGGACCGGTCGGAAGGCCCGCCCGCCTCAGGTCGCGCCGGGCCCGCACCAGCCGCACCAGGAGGGTCACGGCCACCGCGAGGACGAGCGCCGCGAGGGCTGCGGCGACGACGATCACCGTTGTGGTGGAATTCACGGTCCTCCTCCGTCCGGCGTGCCGAACGGCCCGCCTTCTTCACGGATTCCCGGATCGGGCGGTCATACGTATCCGGGTGTCGGCCGGTGGTGTGCGCTGCTCATGCCCGTGGCCCACCCGAGTGGCAGGTGGGGGAAGCAGCGCTTACTAATGGCACCGTGACGCCGCGTGAGGCATGTCCGGGGCGCGAGAGTTGACCAACTCTTCCATCACATCGATGGAACAGAGCAGGAGGAGAGCATGGACACCCGCTCTTCAACATCCCATTCCAACAAACCCTCCATAGCCGCCGCGGGCGATCCGCTCAGCGCCCTGCTGCACGCCGCCGTCGCCGACCGGCCGCTGGAGGAGGTCGCCAACCTGATCACCTTGCTGGAGCAGTCCCCGCAGTACGCGCAGGCCACGGTCGACGCGCTGCGCGCGGTCGGCACGGACCGCTCAGTGGAGGACGTGAGCCGGCTGGTCACCCTTTTGACCAAACCGCCGCGAGACCCCGCGAGCGCGGACGAGGCCATCCGAGCGGCGGCCGAGAGCCGGCCGGTGGAGGACGTGTCACGGCTGATGGCACTGCTGCACCGCCCGCCGGTGGAGCCCCACTGCGGACAGGCGGCGGCCCGCGCGGCCGCCACCGGACGGCCCGTCGAGGAACTCGTGGAACTCATCGGCCGGCTGAGCGAGGGACGTGACACCCATGCCGCCGTGCCGCTGCCGCAGCCACTGCCGGCGTGGCGACCGCACGGCGAGCAGCACCAGACCCGGGACTTCGTCCTCCCTCCGCCCGTTCCCGTCGCCCCACCCTCAATCGGTGTCGAAGGCATGGCGCGACGGCCCGTCCCTGCGCCCAAGCGCCGTACGGCGCAGCCGACGTGGCCGGGCCTGCTCGCCGCGGCCGGACTCCTGCTGTGCGCGATGCTCTGGTTCCCGCTGTACCGGTACGACGCGTCCCTGCAGTCCTACGGCATCGCCCTCGGCGCGTCGGTGCTGTGCGCGGCGCTGGCCGGGCTGCTGACCCTGCGGCCGGTGGTGCCCGCCCTCGTGGTCGCGGTCGTGGTGCCGGCGCTGCTCGCCACCGCCCAGTTGTACGAGGGCCGGTTCCAGAACCCCTGGCTGTCGCGGGCGCTGGACCTCACGCTCGCTCCGGGCTCGGTCGCGGGCCTGGCCGCAGTGGTCGCGGCGCTGGTGGCGCTGACGGCCCTGATCGTCCGCTTCGCCTCGCACGCGCCGGCCGCGAAGGCGGCATCGCGGCCGCCCCGGGCACCGAGGCCGCCGCGGCGCCTGGCCACGGCGAGCCGCCGGCCCGACTGATCCGGCTGACGCCGTCCGCGGCCGCGGTTCCGACGATGCCGATCTCGCCGATCCCCTTGCTGCCCATGGGGTTGAGGTGCGGGTCGGCCTCGTCGATCGGTCGGCGCCATGCCCAGGCCCAGGGTCATGGCGCCGACGAACTGGGAGCGCGCGGTACGGGAGTTGACGATGCGTCCGGCTGCGTAGCCGCCCAGCAGCCGGCGCACCAGCGTTTCACCGGTCACCGTGTCGACGGCCACCTCATCGGCTCACGTCAGTCGCCGGACGAGTCCGATCGGTCAGAGGTGTCGTCCGCCTTGCGCCCGCCGTCCGCGGCAGGCGTGGGCCGCAGCGCTTTGGCGGTGTCCTTCAGACGTTCCAGTCTGCGCGTCAGCTGCTGGAACGGGGAGCCCGTGGGCGCGACGGGCGGCTGCGACTGCGCGGGGATTTCGGTGCCGGACTCGCGGTAGACGGCCAGCGCCTCGTGGGCGCGCTCGGCGGCCTCGCGGTACAGGTCCCGGGACTTCGTCATCGCCTCGAGTGCCTCGGTGTACATGGCGACGAGGCTGCGCTGCCGGGCGAGTTCCTCATCGAGGGTCAGCAGCTTCCAGTCCTCCCGCAGCGCGGTGACAGCCTCCTCGGCACCGTCCGGCAGCGGAAGCGGCAGCGCGGCGAAGCGGGCCACGGTGTCGATGAGCTCCGTCGGCCGCGATCCGTCGAGGAAGACGGTGCGTACGGCGAAGTCGTCCCCGTCGAAGCCTTCCGGGGCCGGCGTCGTGGGCAGCACGACGGCGCCGCCGCGCGGGATCTGCACGCCGAACTCGCGCAGCACCCGGTTCACGATGCGCAGCTGGTCGGGGGCGGCCCGGTGCTCCACCACGCGGTCGCGCAGGCTGGGCGGAAGGAACGGGCCGAGCGGCCGGCGGCCGCGCTCGTCGGGTGTCATCGCCTCGTGCACGACGAGGTTGATGCCCCAGCCGCCGCGCACGGAGGCCCGCAGCAGGCGCCGGATGTCCTTGTCGTCCTCGGGCAGGCGGCTGACCTCCCGGAAGCGCAGCCCCGTGGCGGGCTCGTGGTCCCAGGTGGCGTCCGGTTTGTCGGGCCAGAACATGGTGGCGGGGGAGGGCCACTCCTGCTGCCACGGACGTTCCGCCTCGGCCGCCAGCACCCACTCCCGGCCGTCTTCCGACGCGCGTGCGAGCGTCAGCCGGGCGCGCACGGTCACCGTCCCGGCGATCCTCCAACGCGCCTCGAAGACGAGCTTCTCGGCACTTTCGGAGTCCTCGGACCCCGACGGATCCGGATCCGAGTGGTCGTCGATGACCCCGGCGGCCTTGAGCCGTTGCAGGGTCCGGTGTACGACGTCTTCCGCATCGGGCCCGGTATGGCGGCCTCGGGCCAGCCACAGCGTGGGGGAGGGCGTCGGGCGGGCGGTGGCGGAGGTGCGCATGAGTCCATCTAAAAGCGGGGGCACGTGCGTACCCCAGTATCGTCGGTGCGGGTCGGCGGAGATCACCCGGGGGGGTGGTGCGCACGGGATGTGCGGCCCGCACTCGGGGTGCGAGCGGTCCACTCCAGGCCGCGGCACTTCACCCATGTCCCCCTACGCACGCGTGCCGCCATAATGACGCCCCGAACAGGGCCCGCCCACCATCCGCTTCGGGGCGGGTCCTGTTCGGGTGCTCCCGTCCGCGGCGGCTCCCTCTACACTCCGCCCATGCGATGGGGGAGAGCGGCAGCGGCCGCCGGGCTCGTGTTCCTGCTGACGTCCTGCGGCGCCGAGTTCAATCCGCTCTACGTCGAAGGCGCCGCAGCCGAACCCGTCATCGGCTGGCGGGACTGCCCGCGCGCCGACTCCGACGGCATCGACGAGGTCGGCCTGTACACATGGGACAAGTCGAGCACGGTCGACGAGCCCGGCGAGCTGCTGTGGCGCATCAAGTCCGACCACGGCGCCCTGCTGCACCGTCTCCGCCTGGGCAGCACCCCCAAGGGCTTCACCACCCTGCACGCACTGACCACCACCCTCGAACCCGGCACCACCTACGCCCTGCGCACCAACATGAAGTCGGAAGACCTGGTCTCCGGCTTCCTCACCTTCCGCCCCGGCCAGCTGCGGGCGGGCTCCGGCCGCATCGTCTTCGGCAGCGGCAAGGCGGAATCCCGCAAGCAGTACGACGCCCGGGACGACGAGGACTTCGGCTGCTTCAACGACTGACAGGCCGAGGCACCGCCTGGGCAAGCCCCGACACGCCACGTGACTCGCCCAGTCGCTATATATCGGAAGCCGAGATATCATGGCCGTATGGCATCGAAGAACATGACTCAGGCGGCGTTCTTCGTCCTCACCGCCCTGGCCGACCAGCCCCGGCACGGCTACGGGATTCTGCGTGAGGTCGAGGAACTGTCCGACGGCTCCGTCCAGTTGCGCGTCGGCACCCTGTACGGCGTGCTGGACCGGCTGACCGCGGACGGGCTGATCGTCCTGGACCGCGAGGAGGTGCACGACGGGCGGCTGCGGCGCTACTACCGCCTCACCGACGAGGGCATGCAGGCCCTGGACGCGGAGGCGGAGCGCATGGCGGCCGGAGCCAGCGCCGCCAAGCGGCGGATCGCCGAAGGGCGCGAGGCCCCCGGGCCCGCCGTGAAGCCGGTCACCAACCCGTCCGCAGGACCCGGACTCGCGGGAGGTCTCGCATGACGACGCTGCTCGAGGCGCGCTACCGCACCGTGCTGCGCCTGCTTCCCGCCTACTACCGGCGCGCCCGGGAGGAGGAGATGGTCGAGGTGTACCTGTGGGACCTCGACCGCGACACCCAGGACCAGAGCAGGCCCACGCTGGGCGAGGTGGCGAGCGTCGCCGCCCTCGCTGTGCGCAGCAGGTTGGCCGCGGGTGGAGCGCCCCGGCCGTACGCCCTGCTCGGGGCGGCCGTCCGCCACTTCGCACTGTTCGCCGTCCTGCTGCAGGCGGCCGCCGCGGTCGTCGATCGGGTGCTGACCCTGACCTGGTCCTCGACCCACGGCCCGCGCGACTGGGACATGTTCGTGTCGGGATTCGCCGGCCGCGGAGTGCTGCTCGGCGTCGTCGAGGGAGCAACGTGGGCGCTGCCGCTGCTGTGGACGGTCGCCTTCTTCGCCCTCCTGCACGACCGCCGGCGCCTTGCCCGGGCGTCCGTGCTGCTCGCCGCGCTGCCCACGCTGTGGCCGTTCATCGGGCCGATGGTGAGTGAACTGACGCCTTCGGACCCCTGGTTCGCCACCTCCACCGCGCTGCTCGCCTGGCTGCCGGCGCTCGCCCTGTGTGCCGCCTACCACCGCGACGCCCCGGCGGCGGAACTGCCCGTCGGCTCGCCCGGCCTCGCCTTCGCGGCCTGCAGTGTGGTGATGGGTGCGTCCCTCGTGGTGCTGCCGGCCATGGCGGACGCGGCCTGGGCACCGGCCACGAGCTTCGTCGTCGGCGCCCTCGGCTGGCTCCTGCTGCGCAGGCACCGTACGGACCGGAGCGCCGCCTGCGCCGCCCTCGCCCTGGCCGCGCTTGGCCTGCTGCTCCTGGTGGTGCGGGTCGCCGCGCTGTATCCCTGGCTCGGCGTCCCCCTCCCCGCCGTCTACCTCGGCGGGGCGCTCGGCCAGACGGCCGCGCTCGCGCTGCTGACGGTGGTGCTGGCGGTCGTGGCCAGGCGCGACCTCGCCGCGCGCTGACCTGCCCCGTTACCCGTGGAACGTGATGTAGCCGTTCTTGTCGGGGTCATTGGCCGTCTTGGTGTACGCGTGCGAGTCGGCGCCGCTGCCGGACGGCTTGTACACGTAGATCGTGTCCTTGTCGTTGTTCCACATGAAGTTGCAGTTGTTGCGGTAGACGACGTTGTTTCTGTCGGAGTCGGTGCCGCGGCCGCCACGGAGTTTCACGTAGTCCCCGGGCTGCAGATAGTGGTTGTGGCTGAAGGTGAACTTGTTGCCGGCCTTGTCCTTCACGACATAGCCCTTGAGGTTCACGGTCGTGCCGGACGAGTAGTTCTTGATCGTCAGGTACTCGGCGCGCGTGTTTCCGGTCGTGCAGTTGTTGGAGTCGCGGCCGGGCGCGTCGTACTGAATGCCCTTGATCTTCAGCGCGGACTGGTACTCGGTGGCGTGGGCCGGGACGGCGGTGGCGAGCACGGCGAGAGTGCCGGCGGCGGTCGCGGTGACGGCGACAGAGCGTATACGCATGTAAATCCCCCCTGTTGTGGATTTCCGGCGAAGGATCTGGAGCGTATACAACCGGGGGGATTTGGGGGTTGATTTCGCTGAAAAGGCCACGCATCGCCCGGCGTTGCCGGTCGGCAGACCAATTACCCCTTCTGTTCCTGTCGTACGGTCCGGACGTCGGCCTCCCACTCGAGGAGCCGGACGAGCTCGTCCTCCCCGGGGCGGGGCGCAGCCGCACCCCGGGTCGAGGGGCCGCCGCGGGAGATGTTGCCGCTGACGGTGATGTTGTGTTCCACGCGCGGGCGGCGCAGCTCCTCGTACAGGGACAGCGCGGTCTGCGTGTCCGGTGCGTCGCGCAGGGACTTGGCGAGGACGACGGCGTCCTCCAGCGCCATCGACGCACCCTGCCCGGTCGCGGGCGAGGCCGCGTGGGCCGCGTCGCCGATGAGCAGGGTTCGCCCGGAGCGCCAAGGGGAGCCGGTGGGTATCTCGGTGGCGTTGGTGACCATGACGTCGTCGCCGGTGGCCGCGACGATGTCCGCGGCGGGCGTGGCGTCCTTGCGCAGCAGCGGCACGAGCAGATCGCGCCAGGCGGCGGGAGTGCCGTCCGCGAGTTCGTCGGCGGGCAGCGGCTCGCCTGCCACGCGCGCGAACCAGTACGTCTCACCTTCCGGTGAGACGGCGTAGCCGAAGGCGGCCGTGCTGCCGCGCACCATCGTGATGCGCGCCTCCGGTTCGGACAGGGGCGCGGCGCCGGTGTAGCCGTAGAAGACCCTCTGGCCGGCGTAGAGCGGCTGTACGTCGGGGGCGAGCAGCCGGCGGACCGTGGAGTTCAGGCCGTCGGCGCCCATGAGCAGGTCGCCGGTTGCGGTGGTGCCGTCGGTGAAGTGGGCGGTGACGCCGCCGGGTTCGTCCTCGACGGAGGCGAGTCGGGTGCCGTGCCGGATGCCGATGCCCCGGCGTGCGCCCTCCGCCTGCAGGGCGGCGTTCAGGTCTCCGCGGCGCAGGCAGCGGTACCGCAGGCCCGGGTCGGCGGCCTCGCCCAGGGGGACCTGTGCCAGCTCGGCGCCCCTGTCGTCCAGGACGCGCATCGAGGTCAGCGGGAAGCCGAGCGCGGTCACGGCGGGGGAGGCGTCGAGCTGCGCCAGGGCGCGCATGCCGTTGCTCGCGAGGGTGAGGAACGCGCCCAGATCCTCGGCCGAGTCGGGATGCGCCTCGTACACCTCGACGTCGAACCCCGCCTTGCGCAGGGCCAGAGCCGTCGCCGTGCCGGCGATTCCGCCGCCGATGACCAGTACTCGCGCCACGCCCCACCCCGCTCGCCTCCGTGCGGCCCCCGCGGCCGTACACCCAAAGAGAGGAACGCCCGAGTGGCGGCGGGGGTTCCATGCAGGCTTGAGGATCCTTGCCGGACGTCCGCGTCACCTGTCAGGATGGTGATGTGAACCTGGATCATGTCTTCCTGTGCGGAAATCCCGCCCTCGACTTCGCCGCGACCCTTCGCGCCCGGCGGTCGACGCGGTTCGAGATGTTCGCCTCGCCGGACCGGCTGGACGCCTGGTACCTGGAGTCCGGGATCGTCGACGCCGTCACGCCGAGCCGGGAAGCGGATGTCGAGCAGGCGATCGCCGTGCGGGAAGCGGTCTACGAACTGGTCACCGCTCGCCTGGTCGGGGAGACCTACGACAAGACCGCGCTCGCGGTGATGAACAACGCGGCCCGCAAGCCTCCCGTGACCCCCCAACTCACCCCGACGGGGCGGTGGTCCGACGCCACACCCGAGCAGGCGCTCTCCACGGTTGCCCGCCACGCCGTCGAGCTGCTCAGCGGACCGGACGTGCCGTTGATGAAGGAGTGCGGCAACCCCGAGTGCACCCGCGTCTACATCGACCGTTCGCGCGGCATGCGCCGGCAGTGGTGCGGCATGGAGTCCTGCGGTAACCGCCTGAAGGCGGCCGCCTATCGTGCGCGGAGGAAGCAGGCGCAGGAGCCCGCTGCTCACTGAGCGGTGCGCGATGCTGTGAATCCGTCGGCCTCGATCACGGCGTCGGCGAAGGCCTCCGGCTCCTCCTGGGGCACGTTGTGGCCGATGCCCTTCAAGGTGCGGTGGGCGTAGGGGCCGGTGAACTTGTCCCGGTACATCGCGCCGTCCCCGGCAGGGGTGAAGGGATCGCGCTCCCCGTCGAGGGTGATGGTGGGGACGGTGATGACGGGCGCCTGGGAGAGGCGCTGCTCAAGGGCGTCGTAGCGCGGCTCGCCCGCCGCGAGGCCCAGTCGCCAGCGGTAGTTGTGGATCACGATGTCGACGTAGTCAGGGTTCTCGAACGCGGTGGCGGTGCGCTCGAAGGTCGCGTCGTCGAAGTCCCACGTCGGCGAGTTGAACTTCCAGACCAGCCTGGCCAGATCGCGCCGGTACTCGCTCTTCTCCAGCCCGAGCCGGCCGCGCTCCGTGGCGAAGTAGTACTGGTACCACCAGGCCCACTCGGCCGCCGGGGGCAACGGCTGCTTGTTCGCGGCACGGTTGGTGATCACGTACCCGGTCACGGAGACCAGTGCCTTGCAGCGTTCCGGCCAGAGCGCCGCGATGATGTCGGCCGTACGTGAGCCCCAGTCGTACCCCGCCAGGACGGCCTTCTCGATCCCGAGTGCGTCCATCAGGGCGATGACGTCCAGGGCGACCGCGGACTGCTGGGCATTGCGGACCGTCCGCTCGGACAGGAAACGCGTCGTGCCGTGGCCGCGCAGGTACGGGACGACGACCCGGTAGCCCTCCGCGGCCAGGAGGGGAGCGACGTCGACGTAGCTGTGGATGTCGTACGGCCAGCCGTGCAGAAGGATCACGACGGGGCCGTGCGCGGGTCCGGCCTCGGCGTATCCGACGTTCAGAACGCCGGCCCTGACCTGCTTCAGCGGGGCGAAGGACGTGTGCGACGTGGCCGGCGAGGCCACGGCCGAAGGCGTGGACCATCCGGTCAGCGAGGCCGCGACCGCTCCCGCGCCGGTCAACTTGCCGAAGCTGCGCCTGTCGAACATGTGAAGTCCCCTCTGCCGACCCGGTGTTGCGGTTTCGGGCATGACTGTTGCACGAGGTGCGTCACCTCTCAAAGAGGTGACGATTCTCGATGGGTGTCACTCCCACTTGACTGCTGGTGACCTTGCTGCCACTATCGTCACCAGTTGAACCAGTGACACCGAACTCGGCAAGGAAGAGGATCCTCATGGCTGTCACAAACGCGGGCGTGGCGAAGGAAGCCGCCGAGGTCGTGCGGCGGGCCCGGTTCGGGAAGTTGCCGGAGCGGGTTCGGCTCGAGGACACCGTCGAGGAGCGGCCCGCCACGGTGCCGGATCCGGCGAGGGACACCTACAACTCCGACGAGTGGCTCGTTCGTACGTATCTGTGAGTTGCGTGTCTGTGAGTGGCAAACGAAAACGCCGGTCGTGCCCCGTGGCACGACCGGCGTTCGTTTTTGGTTTCGTCAGGCGCCGCTCTCCCTGAGCATGTCCTCGCGCTCGACGAGCTTCACGCGCTCGCGGCCCTGCGGCTCGCCCAGCGCCTTCTCCGCCGCGTCCAGCTTGTACCAGCCCTCCCAGGTGGTGAAGCGGACGTCGCGCTCGGCGAGGAACGCGTCCACCGCCTCGGGCTCGGGCGAACCCGGCGTCTGCAGACGGCCGTTGGTGTAGTCGTCCAGCAGGTTGGCCACCGTCTCGTTGGCGTCGCCCTTGGTGTGGCCGATCAGGCCCACCGGGCCGCGTCGGATCCAGCCGGTGACGTACGTCGACTGCAGGTGCTCGCCGGACTCCTGGACGACGCGGCCGCCCTCGTCGGGGACCGTGCCGGAGTCGATGTCCCAGGGGAGCTTGGGGAGCTTGTCGGAGAGGTAGCCGACCGCGCGGTAGATCGCGGTGACGTCCCAGTCCTTGAACTCGCCGGTGCCCTTGACGTTGCCGGTGCCGTCGAGGGCGGTGCGCTCGGTGCGCAGGCCGACGACCTTGCCGTCCTCGCCGATGACCTCGGACGGCGACTCGAAGAAGTGCAGGAACAGCTTGTGCGGGCGGTTGCCGACGTCGCGGATCGCCCAGTTCTCCAGCGTCTTGGCGACCATGTCGGCCTGCTTGTTGCCGCGCCGGGTCTCGATCGAGCCCTCGTCGTAGTCGATGTCCTCGGGGTCGACGATGACCTCGATGTTGGGGGAGTGGTCCAGCTCCCGCAGCTCCATCGGGGAGAACTTCGCCTGCGCCGGGCCGCGGCGGCCGAACACGTGGACCTCCAGCGCCTTGTTGGCCTTCAGGCCGTCGTAGACGTTCGGCGGGATCTCCGTCGGCAGCAGCTCGTCCGCCGTCTTGGCGAGGATGCGGGCCACGTCGAGCGCGACGTTGCCGACGCCGAGGACGGCGACCTTCTCCGCCTCCAGCGGCCAGGTGCGGGGCACGTCCGGGTGGCCGTCGTACCAGGAGACGAAGTCGGCGGCGCCGTAGGAGCCGTCGAGGTCGATGCCGGGTATGCGCAGCTCGCGGTCTGCCGTCGCGCCCGTCGAGAAGATCACGGCGTCGTAGAACGCGCGCAGATCGTCCAGGCTGATGTCGTTCGGGTAGTCCACGTTGCCGAAGAGGCGGATCTGCGGCTTGTCGAGCACCTGGTGCAGGGCCGTGATGATGCCTTTGATGCGCGGGTGGTCGGGGGCGACGCCGTAGCGGATCAGGCCGAACGGTGCGGGCATCCGCTCGAAGAGGTCGATGGACACGCCGGGTTCGGCGGCCACCTCGGACTTGAGCAGGGCGTCGGCGGCGTAGATCCCGGCGGGGCCGGCTCCGACGATGGCTACCCGCAGGGGGCGCGGCATGATCAGGTTCCCTTCGAGCGATGACAAGCGACTCGATCGGGAAGCCTAAGCTAAGGCAAGCCTAAGTCGGTACGCGGGTCCGGTCTATGAGCTCATAAATCAATTTTATGAGCAAGGTGGCTGCTGCTGATCGCCTGGGATGATCTCACGAGGAGACCGAGGAGGCCGATCGTGGATGACGACGCCCGCTCTCGCCCGCTGTCCCGGCGGCTGATGCTCCGGGCCGCCGTCGCCGGGACGGCCGCGGCGGCGGTCGTGGGCGGCATCGTCGTCGCCACGCGGCCCGACGGGGACACGGACACCCCGCGGACGACCGCCCTGAGCGCGGCCCAGCTGCTGCACAGGGCCGCTGAGAGGTCCCGGGCCGAGAGTGCCGGCATGCCGGTTCCGCGCAACGACCAGTACGTGTACACGAAGACGTACACCACCAGGACCTACGTGAACGGCAGCAGGACCAGGACCTGGTCGGACGAGAGCTGGCTCTCGGTCGACGGCGTCCGGCCGTCGACCGAGTACGCCGAACTGGGGGCCGACAAGGAAGCGTTCATGAAGGCCTGCCGGTTCTTCGTGGTGCCGTGGGTCATGCCGCCCGGTCCGGAGGCCGCCGTCTTCGAGGCCGTCGCGAGGATTCCCGGCATGAGGGTCGACCACCAGGCGGTGGACGCTCTGGGCCGCCGCGGGGTCGCGGTCTCGTACCCGAAGATCGGCTCCGCGCTCGTCTTCGATCCGAAGACGTACGCCTACCTGGGCATGCGCTCCGAGGGGAGCACCGCGGACTGGGTCGGCGGCGAGTGGGACCACCACGGCGGCTACCACGAGGTGCTCGCCCTGGAGGGGACGGGCGTCGTCGACCGCATCGGCCAACGCCCCTGAGGCCGTGGGCAGCCGTACCGCGCGCTCGCGGTAGGGCTGCCCACGGCACGGACGGGAGCGGTCAGCCGATGTGGTAACTGTCCCCGTACACCTTCCAGTTGAGCGGCGTGTTCAGACACAGGTTGCCGTTGCGCAGGAAGACCCGCTGCTCTGTGTCGACCCGGCTGGTGTCGCTGTGCGCCTCCTCCTGCTTCATGGCCCACACGCGCGCGTCGAGGAAGGCGTTCAGGTACGCCACCTCGTCGCCGCCCTGCGCCGGCGGCTTCGCCTTGTTCAGGGCACGCTTGCGTATGTTGCGGAAGCTGGTCGGGTCGTCGCCGTCGCCGTGCATGACGATGGCGTCGTAGTACGCGAACTGGCCCAGCGTCCCCAGCCGGTCCGTCTTGCCCTGCGCCACGGCCGGGTTGAAGTACACACGGTCCCGTTCGTCGTTCTGCGCCTGCTGGAACGCGGTGTCCTGGGCCGCCTTGCGCCAGTCCTTGGGGAAGTTGGGGTCGAGCCCCTCGTGCGAGTCGGAGCCGTTCACCCGGCGCAGGGCCGGCAGGTATTTGGCAAGTACGTTGCCGGGCTTGCGGTCGGTGTAGAGCTGGACGAGGTCGAGCATGTCGCCGGTGCCCGAGCAGAAGCCGATGATCCCGGCCGTGTAGCCGCGGCCGTCGCCGATGTCCTCGATGTACTTGTACTGCGCCTTCCAGTCGAGCGAGGAGTTCTCCGCGCTCGACACCAGCTGCATGGCGATCTCCTTCTTCGCCGGGTCGTCGAGTCCGGCGCAGTTCGCCGCCGCCGAGGCGTGCGCGGGGCGCAGGAGGGGTGCCGCGGTCAGGGTCGCGCCGAGCAGGACGAGGAGGGTGCGGCGCGAGGTGTGGGCAGGCTGCGTCGCGTCGTGCGAGGGGTGCCTCACGGGGGCTCCAAAGGGTGGTGGGGGGTGGGGAGTTGACCGTGCGTCACTGCGTTAGGAAGGTTTCCTAACTTTGATTGGAAGGTTTCCTATCAGATACCTATGACGCCGGACACCCTTCGCGCGGCAAATTTGTAGGGACGAACGAAACGACGCCCGTTCAGGGCAGCGGCTGCTCCGCCCAGATGACCTTGCCCTTCGGGGTGTAGCGGGTGCCCCAGCGCTCGGCGAGCTGGGCCACGAGGAACAGCCCACGGCCGCCCTCGTCCGTCATCGCCGCGTACCGCAGATGCGGTGAGGTACTGCTGCTGTCGAAGACCTCGCAGATCAGGGTGCGGTCGAACAGCACGCGTACGTGGATGGGATCGGCGCCGTAGCGGATCGCGTTGGTCACCAGCTCGCTCAGGACGAGCTCCGTGGCGAACTCCAGCTCCTCCAGCCCCCAGCGGGCGAGCTGTCGGGTGACGGCGGCGCGCACCTCAGCAACGGCTGCCGGGTCGTTCGGCACGTCCCACTCGGCGATGCGGTCGTCGGCGAGCGCCTCGGTGCGGGCGACGATCAGGGCGACGTCGTCGCTCGGCCGGGTCGGCAGCAGCGAGTCGAGCACGATCTGGCAGGTTTCCTCCGGCGAGGTGCCGGCCCGCTCCAGCGTGCCGCGCAGGAGCTCGAGCCCCTCGTCGATGTCCCGATCCCGGTCCTCGACCAGCCCGTCCGTGTAGAGGACGAGACGGCTGCCCTCCTCCAGCGCGAGATCGGCGGTCTCGAACGGCAGGCCGCCGAGGCCGAGCGGGGGACCGGCGGGCACGTCGGGGAACTCGACGGTGCCGTCGGGCCGTACGAGGGCCGGCGGCGGATGGCCGGCCCGAGCGATGGTGCAGGTCCGGGCCACCGGATCGTAGACCGCGTACAGGCAGGTCGCGCCGGTGACCTGGGCGGTGCCGCCCTCCGCGGCCTCGTCCTGGTCGATGCGGCCGACCAACTCGTCGAGCAGTGCGAGCAGTTCGTCGGGCGGCAGGTCGAGGGCGGAGAAGTTGTGCACCGCCGTACGCAGCCGTCCCATGGTGGCCGCCGCGTGCAGTCCGTGTCCGACGACATCGCCCACCACGAGGGCGACGCGGGCGCCCGACAGCGGCAGTACGTCGAACCAGTCGCCGCCGACCCCGGCCTGCGCGGGCAGATACCGGTAGGCGATGTCCAGGGCCGACTGCTCCGGCAGGCTCCGCGGCAGGAGGCTGCGCTGCAGGGTGACGGCCATGCTGTGCTCGCGCGTGTAGCGGCGGGCGTTGTCGATGGAGACCGCGGCCCGGGCCACCAGCTCCTCGGCGAGAGCCAGTTCGTCCGCGTCGAACGGCTCGGGCTTCTCCGAGCGCCAGAAGCTGACCACGCCCAGGACCAGTGTCCCGGCGCGCAGCGGCACGGTGATCAGCGAGTGGATGCCGTACTCCACGACCTGCGCGGTCCGCTCCAGGTCCTGGGCGTGCCAGCCCGGCGCCTGGCGGAGGTCGGGCTCCAGCACGGCCTGTCCGGAGCGCAGGCTGCGGGCCTGCGGCGAGGAGTCGACGAATCTGATCTGCTTGTCCGTCGGGTAGAGGGGGGCGTCCTCGCGGATTCCGCCGAAGGCGGTACGGCGCAAGGCGGTCACCTCTTCCGGCTGACCGCCGCTGAGCACGGCGTCGAAGAGGTCGACCGTCGTGAAGTCGGCGAACCGGGGCACGGCCAGGTCCGCCAGCTCCTGGGCGGTGCGGGCGACGTCCAGGCTGGTGCCGATGCCGACCCCGGCGTCGTACAGCATGTTGAGGCGTTCGCGGGCAGTCTCCGCGCGGCCGGACAAGGCGCGTAGCTCGGTGGAGTCGCGGAGGGTGGCGACGCTGCCCGGGGGGCCGCCCTGGACGTCGGTGGGCCGCTGGTTGACCGCGAGGAGCCGGTCCTTGACCAGGTGCACCTCGTCGGTGGCGACGCGGCCGGAGGCCAGCAGGTCGGCGGTGTCGGGGGGAAGGTCCAGGTCGAGGACGTGCCGGCCCTCGGCGTCCGCGGGCAGGTCGAGCAGCCGGTGTGCCTCGTCGTTGGCCAGCAGCAGTCGGCCCTCGCCGGAGGCGATGAGCACTCCCTCGCGGACTGCGTGCAGTACGGCGTCGTGGTGCTCGTACATGCGGGTCATCTCGTGCGGGCCCAGACCGTGCGTCTGGCGCAGCAGACGTCTGCTCACCAGCGCCGTACCGCCCGTGGCCAGGGCGAGGCCCACGGCGGCGGCGACCAGGACGAGCGGCAGCTGCCGGTTGGCGGCGCCGCCCACGTTCGCGGTCGTGATGCCCGCCGACACCAGGCCCACCACCTTGCCGTCGGGATCCTTGATCGGCACGACCGCCTGCACCAGCCGCCCGATCGTCCCGTTGATCTCCTCGACGGTGGTCTGCCCGGCCAGCGCGGGGGCGATCGTGCCGACGAACTTCTTGCCGATGCGGTCCGGTTTGGGGTGGGTGTAGCGGATGCCGTCGGTGTTCATCACGACGATGAAGTCCACGCCGGTGGCCTTGCGGGCCGCCTCCGCCCGCGGCTGCAGGATCGCCGTGGGGTCGGGGCTGTTGAGCGCCTCGCGGGTGCCGGGCGCGTTGGCGAAGGCCTCGGCGACCGCGACCGACCGGTTGCGGGCCTCCTGCGTGCTGTCGTGCCGCACCTGCAGATACAGCGCCACAACGGCGGCGACCACCAGCAGCAGCACGATCACGACCTGGAAGACGAACACCTGCCTGGCGATGCTGCGGCCGGTCAGCGCCGTGCGGAGCTCCGCGAGGCGTCCCGGGTCCGTCCCGCCCGCGTGCCCGTTGTCCCGGGTGGCTGGACTGTCCGGCGTCCGCGCCGTTCGCCGCCGGTGCGCTCCGTGGGCGCGGTCGATCGTGCGCCGGGCACGGGGACCGCCGGGACGGCGGGGCGACCGGGTCCCGGAGCGATCCGGAAGTCGGACCATGTGCCCATGTCTACACTGCCGGGCCCCAGGAGGCGAGAGGCGTCACAGAGGGTGACAGGACGCGCCGCCGTCCACGCGTGGTGTCACCGGGCGGGCCGCCTCAGCGCCGACCGTGGTACCCGACCCGGCGGGTCGCGAGCAGCAGGGCGATGTCGTCCGGGCGGTCGACCGAGTGCCGTGCCGTCGCGGTGAGGCGGTCGGCGACACCGGCCAGCGGACGGCGGCCCGCCCGGGTGGCGGGGGCGCCCGCCTTCGCCAGCGCCACCCGCAGGGCCGTGATGCCCTCGTCGATGTCGATGCCGGGCCGCTCGACGAGCCCGTCCGTGTACAGCGCGAGCACGGCGCCGGGCTCCATCCGCAGCTCCGCGACCGGATACTGGGCCTGCGGGTCCACCCCGAGCACGACACCGACCGGCAGATCGACCACCTCGGTGTGGCCGTCCGGATGGCGCAGCAGCGGCGGCGGATGCCCCGCCCGGGCCGCCCGCGCCACCCCCGAGGCCGGATCCAGCCGGATGTAGCAGCAGCTGGCGAACTGGCCGGGATCGAGGTCGATCAGCAGATGGTTCGTACCGCTCATCACCTCGTCGGGCGGACGGTCCCCCAGCGCGAACGCCCTTACGGCGCTGCGCAGTTGGCCCATGGTGGCCGCCGCCTGCACCCCGTGCCCCTGTACATCGCCGATGACCAGCGCCAGACCGTCCCCGGCCTCGACGACGTCGTACCAGTCGCCGCCCACCTCCATGCCCTGGGTGCCGGGCAGATAGCGCCCGGCGGTCTCCACCTGCGGATGGGCCGACAGCCGGCGGGGGAGCAGGGCCTGCTGCAGGCCCCGGGCGAGCGCCGCCTCGCTCTCGTAGCGCTGCGCCTTCTCCATGGCGTGCGCGATCAGCCCGGCGAGCGCGGTGAGCACCGTGCGTTCCTCGGTGCTGAAGCTGCGGGAGCGGTCGAAGCCCAGGATGCAGGAGCCGACCGGACGGCCGGAGGCGATCAGCGGCAGGAAGGCGCGGGCCCCCACCTCCGCGTCCAGTGCGATGCCCGGGTAGGCGGCCGTCAGTTGTTGCATCGAGTCGAAGAACAGCGGCCGGCCGGTGGTCAGTGTCTCCACGCCGGGCAGCCGGGCGTCCAGCCCCACGCCCTCGAAGGGGGCGAGGAACCCCTTGGGGAAGCCGTTCTCCCAGGCCAGATACAGGTGCCGGTCCTGCAGGAGATAGATCGCGAGCCGGCGGCCGCCGAACGGGGGCAGCAGTTCCCGCATGACCACGGCTGCCACCTGGCGCGCGGTGACCGCCTCCGTGAGCGCGATGGCGAGGACGATCGGCCGGTACAGCGGGGCCATCGACGGCACGTCCGCTGCGGGGGACGCGACGGGCTCCGGCTCCGGCTGCGGCTCGGGCGCCAGGTCGGCGGTGGCCTCCGCCACGCGGTTCGCCGGACGGAACGTGCACGTCAGGACGTCGGAACCCGGGTGGACGGACACGTCGAGCCAGGCGCTCTCGTAGGACCGCGCGTCGTCGTCGGCGCCGTCCGTGCCGGGCCGCCCCACGTGGAAGCGCACCGGCTCCGGGGAGAGCAGGGCACTGCGCAGATGGTCCTCGCAGGTCGGCTGGTTCAGCCAGGGCACGCCCTCCCACAGCGGACGGCCGAGCAGCTGCGCCCGGGAGCGGCCCAGCAGCTGTCCGGCGCGCGGATTGGCGTAGAGGATCAGGCCCAGCCGGTCCAGGCAGAGCACGCCCTCGGGCAGCAGGTCGGCCGCGGCGTCGGCGGCCGCGCCGAGCCCGGGCTCCACGACGAAACCCCGCACCGGGTGCGCGCCCGACGGTGTGCCCGGCGGGGCGGGGGAGGCGTACGGGCTCCACAGCTCCAGCAGGCGCAGCACGTCGTCCGCGGACCGTACGTACAGGGGCAGCGACGGTGGTTTGCCGGTCGCCGTCTCCCGCAGGGCGACGAGGACGCGCTGCGCCTCGGCCGGGGACACGGCGTGCGCGAGCGCCTCCACGGACGTGGCGAAATCGCCGGCCGGCATGCCCAGCAGGGCGGGCAGGCGTTCGTCCACGCTCACCACGTCCGTCACCGGATCCCAGGCGAAACCCCCGGCACGGCCCGCGGGCGGGCGCCCACCCGGCGGACGTACGCACACGGGCTCGCCGTCCCAGGCCACCGGCGGCCTGGCGCCGTCCTCCAGCCGCAGCAGCGCCGCGCCCAGGTCCTCGGCCAGCCGCACCATGCGATCACGGTGCTGGAGCAACTCGGCGGCGTCCGCGGCGGACGGGCGCAGCACGGTCAGCACGCCGAAGGTCGTCGACCCGCCCACGACCGGCACGTACAGCGATCCGAACTGGAAGGGCAGCCCGGCCGCGAACTGGGGGTAGCGGCGCATCGTCTCCGTGGCGTTCGGCAGGATCACCTGAACGCCCAGCCGGTAGGCGTCGGCCACCGGGAACGGGCGGTCCACATGCATCCGCCACCAGGGCCGGAACAGCTGGCCGGGCAGTCCCGCGAGCACCGCCAGCCGCAGCAGGCCGGGTGTGCCGGAGCGCAGGTAGACGCCTCCCGCGTGGCCGCCGGCCGCGCCGATCGCCGCCGTCGAGGCGTCGAGCAGCAACGCGGCCAGCTGCCCGGGCTTCCGGTGTGCGTCCTGAGCCCTCCGGGTCATCGGTCCTACCTTGTCCGTGCGCCGTCCAGCGGGCGACACAGCAAGAATGCGCCACTTGGGGCCCGCGGCGCACCTGGGCGGACGGAGACGTCCGACAGACCGGGATGTGACGTGAACATCTCCGCTCCCGTGCATCGGGCAAAGGTGTCATGGGCATGCATCTGGGGGTTTGACCCCGCCCCGACGAGGAGTGAATCGCGTGATGAGCGCCCCCACCACGGCACCCATCCCCACACCCACAGCCCCCGGCGGGCTCCCGCTGATCGGGCACGGACTCCGCCTCGCCCGCGACCCGCTGCCGTTCATCAGCTCGCTGCGCGAATACGGCAGTGTGGTGCGCATACGCATCGGCCCCACACCCGCCTACGTGGTCACGGACCCCGCACTGACCCGACGTGTCCTGGTGACCGACGCCGCCCACTTCACCAAGGGCGGCAAGTACAACGACGCGCTGCGGGTCTTCCTCGGTGACGGAATCGCGACCGTCGCCGACGGCGACACCCATCTGCGCAACCGCCGTCTGATGCAGCCGATGTTCAACAAGGCGCACATCGCCGAGCGCGGCAATGCCATGATCGAGCAGGTTCAGACAATGGTCGGCGCCTGGACCGCGGCCGAACCGCGCGACGTGTTCGCCGACATGAACGAGATCACCCTCGCCACGTTCCTCGTCGCCGTGTTCGGCGCGGACCTGCCCGCCCACCTGCAGGGCGAGTTCATCGCCCTCATGCCGGACATCATGAAAGGAACGATTCGGCAGGTCATTCTCCCGCCCTGGATCACGCGACTGCCGCTGCCCGCCAACCGCGCGCACGCCGACCGTGTCGCCCGCCTGCGCGCCCTCATCGACCAGGCCATCGACCATCACATCGACGTCACCGCACCCGGATCGGCTTCGGCCGACGGTGCGTCCGGTGCCGAGGCGTGCCCGTACGCGGCCGAGGCGCGCCGGCGGCAGAGCGGTCTGTTCGAGACCCTGATCGGCGCTGAGGACCAACTCGGCCGCCGGCAGCTCCAGGACGAGACCATCACCCTCCTGGCCGGCGCGATCGAGACCACCGGCACCACGCTCGCCTGGGCGCTGTACGAGATCGCCGGCAACCCCGCCGTCGAACGACGCCTTCGCGAGGAACTGGCCTCGGTGTGCGGGGACCGGCCGCTGCGCTACGACGACATCGACCGGCTCCCGTACGCCCGACGGGTTCTGCGGGAGGCCATCAGGAAGTACGGGGTGATCTGGATGGTGACGCGGACCGCCACCCGCGACATCGAACTCGGCGGACACCTCATACCCGAGGGCGCCGACGTCATGTGGAGTCCCTATCTGCACCAGCACGACTCCGCCTACTTCCCCGACCCGGACAGCTTCGACCCGGACCGCTGGGAGGCGGACGGTGCCGCGGGCACCCGAGGGTCCTTCCTCGCCTTCGGCGACGGCCGCCGCAAGTGCATCGGGGAGAACTTCGCGTGGGTCGAGCTCCAAATCATCCTCGCGACCGTCCTCCAGGGCTGGCCCCGGTTCAAGGTGACCTCCCGTCCACCGCGTGCCCAGGCCGTCATCACCGTCGAACCCGATGCCTTGGCCATGGAGTTCCATTCGGACTCGGCCGACTGACTTCCGCGTGCCGGTCATCCTCATCTCGCCCTGGACCATGGGCGGTTGGGTCGCCTCGGAGGCCTTCGACCACCCTCCGCGCTGCAGTTCCTGGAGCGGTTCACCGGAGTCGAGGAGCCGAACATCAGCGACTGCGCGAGACCTTCGGCGACTTCACGACCGCCTTCCGCTTCCGTGACGCCCGTCCGCGCCCGCCGCGGCTGCCCGACGACACGGCAGAGCAGCCGGAGAAGGCGAAGGAGGAGGTGGCGACCCTGCCGAAGCCGACGCTGCCCGGGGCCGACCAGACCTTCCCGCACCAGGAAAGGGGCCACCGCCCGCACGTGTGAGGCAAGCCCGAGGGTCCGGGCCCACGCGCCCGGGCCCTCACCGCGGCCTTGTGGGAGCGCTCCCAGCTGTGCAGGATGCTGCGATGACCTCGTTGCCCGCCATCCGCCCCTACCGCCCCGAGGACCGCCCGGCCCTCGACGACATCTGCATCCGCACCGCGCACAACGGCCAGGACAGCCGGCCCGTCTACGCGGACCCCGGAATCCTCCCGGTGATCTTCGCGGCTCCCTACGTCCACCTGGAACCGGACCTGGCCTTCGTCCTGGACGACGGCCAGGGCCAGGCGGTCGGTTACATCCTCGGCACCGCGGACACCCCGCGCTTCGTCGACGACTACCGCGCGAAGTGGCTGCCCCTGGTCGCAGCCCGCTACCCGCAACCCTCCGGGCCGCCGACCACCCCGGACGACGAGATGATCCCGCTCCTGCACCGCCCCGAACGGATGATCGTCCCCGAAGTCGCCGCTTACCCGGCCCACTTGCACATCGACCTGCTCCCCGCCTGGCAGGGCCGAGGCCACGGCCGCGCACTCATGCGCGCCTTCCTGCAGGCCCTGCAGGACCGGGGCGTCCCGGCCGTCCACCTTTCCATGGTCACGGCCAACACCCCGGCCAGGGCCTTCTACGACCGCCTCGGCTTCCATGAGGTCGAGGTGCCGGACCCCGGCCCGGTCACGTATCTCGGGCGTACGACAAGGGAGTTGGACCGGCTGTGACACCTCGGTCGCATCAACTCCCGCCTCAGATCCAGGTGTCCAGCCACATCCGGGCGTGCCAGTCGGCGTAGGGAATCGTCTGGCCCGTGTAGAGCGGGAAGAAGTAGATGAAGTTCCAGGCGATGAGCAGCACGAGCGCGCCTGCGGCCACCGCACCGCCCGCCCGGCGCCCCTGACTCGCTCCCGGCGGTCCCAGTACGGCGCCGAGCATCATCGCGACCGCCAGACACAGGTACGGCACGAACGCGACGGCGTAGAAGGAGAAGATCGTACGGTCCTGGTAGTGGAACCACGGCAGATAGCCGGCCGCCACCGCGCACAGCACGGCGCCCGCGCGCCAGTCGCGGCGCAGCGCCCACCGGTAGAGCAGGTAGAGGAGCGCGCCGCAGGCCGCCCACCACAGCAGCGGTGTGCCGAGGGCCAGGATCTCCTGCGAGCAGTTGGTCGTGGAGTGGCAGCCCTGCTGCCCGGACTTGGGCGACTGGTAGTAGAAGGACACCGGGCGCCCGAGGACCAGCCAGCTCCACGGGTTGGACTGGTAGCGGTGCGGGGTATGGAGGCCCACGTTGAACTGGTAGACGGCGTGCTCGTAGTGCCACAGGCTGCGCAGCGGCGCCGGAATCCACGACCAGGTGCCGCCGCGGCCGTCCGCCCAGTGCCGGCCGTAGCCCTTGTCTGACAGGAACCAGCCGGTCCAGGTCGACAGGTACGTCACCACGGCGACCGGCACCAGGGAAAGCACCGACCAGCCGAGATCCTTGCGCAGCACCGCCCGGTACGGGCTCCACGCCCCGGCCACGCGGCGGGAACCGACGTCCCACAGGACGGTCAGCGCCGTGAAGAAGACGAGGAAGTACAGGCCGTTCCACTTGCTGGCCGCCGCCAGGCCCAGGAAGACACCGGCCGCGAGCCGCCACGGACGCAGGCCCACACCCGTGTGCGCGCCGGCCTGATGGTCGGGGCGTGCGAAGTCGCCCTCGTCGACGGGCAGGGCGGCCGCGAGCCGGGCCCGCGCGCGGTCCCGGTCGATCAGGAGGCAGCCGAACGCGGCCAGCGCGAAGAACATGACGATCAGGTCGAGCAGCGCGGTGCGGCTCATCACGAAGTGCAGGCCGTCCACCGCCAGCAGCACCCCGGCCAGACAGCCCAGCACCGTCGAACGGAACAGCCGGCGCCCTATGCGGCACAGCATGAGCACCGACAGCGTGCCGAGGACCGCGGTCATGAACCGCCAGCCGAACGGATCGAGCCCGAACACCCCCTCCCCGAGGGCGATCACCCACTTGCCCATCGGCGGATGCGCCACGAAGCTGCCGGTGTCCGAGAGCGGGATGACCTGCGGGTGCGCCAGGATCTGCGGGTCGGCGATCTTGCGGTCCGGCCAGGTGCCCTCGTAGCCGAGTCTGAGCAGTGCCCAGGAGTCCTTGGCGTAGTACGTCTCGTCGAAGACGACCGCGCGCGGACTTTCGAGCCGCCAGAAGCGGAGCACTCCGGCGAGTACGGCGACGAGAAGCGGGCCCAGCCAGCCCGTCCACCTCGCGAGGCGTTGTGCGAGCTGTGGACCGAGGCCCGCCCACTCCCACAGCCGGGTGTGCGGTTCGGGGAAGGGCGGGACCAGGCGGGTACGGATGTCGGTCCGCGGGCCCGCCGTGTATCCGAACCGGCGCAGCCGCACCGCCCAGGCGCTCGTCTCCGCCGCCGGGCGGGCCCCTTCTCCGACACGGTCCCGCGTTGAGGTGTCACTCGTCACCGGGTCATCGTAGGGAACGTCCGTGCGGGCCGGACGAACGGCTCAAGGCCAGAAGCCTTGCGGGATGGGGTGGTTGAGGAAATCCACACTGCCGGTCACCCCCTCCGGCGAGCGTGCGCCCACGACCCCACCGGTGACGGCCGGGTGGGCCGAGCGGGAACTGCACCGCCGCACGCCCGCCGGTGCACAGCACGTACGCGCCGTGCGGCCGGGAAGAGAGCCGACTGACGCGCAGCCCGGTGCCGCTGAGCGGGTCCCGACCGCACCCGCGCGGCGGTCGGGACCCTTCGCGCACCGGCTCAGGGGTGCGCGGTCGGTGGGGCACTCGGGGCACCGCCCAGCCACTTCAGCCCGTCGAGCAGGAAGCGGTTCTGCGTCTGGCTCGCGAACGTCGAGGACAGAGTGGTGTTCGTGTCGTAATCCATCGCGTTGTGGCCGAAGTTGGCGTACAGCATCCGGTACTTCGTGTTCGTCCACAGGATCGGGTAGTAGCCGCTGTACCAGCTCTGATCGGGATCCGTCCCGAGCGGGAAGCTGCTCGGGTCGACCGAGGCGAGGATCTTGATGTCAGGGTTCCGCCGCAGGTCGTTCGACCAGCTGTACCACTCGCTGACGGACGACGTGAAGGTCGCCGGCAGGTTCCTCGTCGAGGGATGGGTGCGGTCCTCGACCCGCAGGACGGCGGTGGTCGGCCCCCACGTGTTGGACTTGAAGTCGCCGCTGCCCAGGAACTGGTTGTGGTACCACGGCCAGCCCTTGGCGTCGGTGGTGAAGGCGGAGACATGGAAGCCCATCCAGGCCCCACCGCCCCTCATGTAGCTCTCGAACCCGGTGCGCTGGGCGGCGGTCTGCGGCAAGTCGTCGAGGAACAGGACGACTTGGTAGCCCTTCACTCCTCCGTTCGCGAGCAGGTTCCAGTTGTTGCTGGCCGTGTAGGTGAAGCCGTTCTGCGCGGCCTGCTTCGGGAACCAGTCGTTGGCCTCGTGGACGAAGCTGATGTGCGCCGCGTCCCAGGTGCCGTTGTAGAGGGCGAGCACCTTGAACGGCTGGGCGGCCGCGTGGGCCCGTGGTGCGGACAGTCCCGTCAGCAGGACCGCGAGGAGCACGAGGACGCGTACGGCGCCGGTTCTGATGGCGTGCATCGGATGAACTCCTCTCGGATCAGGGGTAGTTGACGAGGTTGGCCACGTTGGTGGACGAGTTGGACGGTCCGCCGCGGTCGTTGACGACATGGCGGATGGTGCCCGTGCCGCCGAGGGAGACGGTCACCATGTCGGTGAAGCGGACGTTCGGGTTGTTCGGTGCCTCGATGGCGTGCTCGGCGGTCACGCCGGGGTTGACGTTGAAGTAGCAGTAGCTGCCGAAGCCATAGACCTGGTGGCTGGTCACGGAGTTGGCGACCTTGTATGCGGCGTAGCCCTGCGTGGAGCCGTTCATCCAGGCCGCCTGGTTGGGCGGGTCGTAGGGCATCTCGTTCTGGTAGAAGTACGTCCGCCCGCCGTTGCCGTTCCAGATCGTCTGGTGCTTCTGGTAGTGCTCGACGAACAGGCCGTACATCGTCACGTCGTCGCCGTTGACCACGAGCCCGGTGTCCGCGGTGTTGCTGGTCCAGCCCACGCCGCTGCCGTGGTCGGCGCGCCAGATCCACAGATGGTCGCCGATGACGTCGTCGCTGTTGACGGTCAGGCTGGTCGTGGCTTTTCCGACGCCCGCGCCGCCGACGCGGAAGAACACGTCGTGCAGGGAGCTGGGGTCGGCGCCGTGGTCGGCCGACGATCCGCTCGGGCCCATCTCCAGCAGCTGCGCGGAGTTGGTGGTCCCGGCGTCGATGAGCAGCCCGGCGAGCTGGACGCCGTTCACGTCGGCGACCGTCATGGCGGTGACGCCGTTGTCCGGGACGAGGGTGGCGAGACCAAGACCCAGGACGACCGTGTCGGGTCTGGTGACCTTGAGCGTCTGGTCGAGGTGGTAGACGCCCGGAGTGATCAGCAGGTGCTTGCCCGCGGCGAGTGCGTCGTTCATCTGGGCGGCCGCCGCGCCCGGCTTGACGACGAAGAAGTCGAACAGTGGCAACGAGGTGCCCGCGGGGGTGCCCGAACTCCAGCTGGTTCCACTGGAGTTGGTGCGCACGGCGGGCACGAACACCTTCCAGGCGCCCGCCGGGTCGACGTACAGGAAGGGCTTCTCGCGGGTGACCGGGCTCTGCGCCACCGTCGTGTACGGCGGGTTGGGGAAGCTGGTGGCGGGCACGCCCTGGCTGCCGACGAAGACCATGTTCCAGTTGGAGCCGGTCCAGCTGCCCAGCTGGGAGTTGCGGGTGAGCCACTGCTGCTGGGAGCCCGAGCGGACCTGGCCGTCGACCTTGGTGTCGGCCATGTAGCCGCCGCTGGACCAACCGCCGTCGTCCAGCTGGAGATTGCCGCGCAGATGGATACGACGGTACGGCGCCGCCTGCGACACCGCCCAGCGGTCCGTGCCGGACGTCGGGGTCACCGAGAGGTTCTCCGCCGAACGCCAGAAGTTCTGCGTGGCGTTGCCCTGGAACCAGTCCGCCTCCGCGTGCACCGCGCCCCGGATCGTCACGTCGTCGGGGGAGAGACCGAGCCCGGCGACCTGCGTGTAGAAGCCCACGTTGGCATCGGCGGCGTAGGTGCCCGGCTTGAAGAGGAACGCCTTGCGGGCCGTGCCGAACTGGTTGGTCTCCTGCTGCGCGAACGCGGCGTTCAGGCTGCTCTGGACGGTCGCCGCCGGGGTCGACGGGTCGAAGACGGTGACGTTCGGGCCCAAGTCCGGCGTGCCCGGCGGCTGTTGGACCTCGACCGGGTTGACGTAGAAGGACTGCGCGGCGCTGCCGTTGCAGGCGTACTGCTGGAGCTGGACGCCGTCCCCGGCGGAAGCGCCCGGCACGTCCAGGCACTTCCCGCTGTTGCGGTTGACGAAGTGGTAGGCGCCGTCCGCCTCGGTGACCGCCTGCCACTGCTGGTTGGCGCCGCCGCCGTACGTCCACAGCTGCACGGGCGCGCTGTCGGCGGTGGAGACGTCGGTGACGTCCCACACCTTGGTGGCGTCGTTGCGGTTGCCGACCTGGACCCGGCCGTCGGAGGTGTCCTGGAAGCGCCACTGCTGGGCCTGGCTGGAGTTGCAGGCGTACTGCTGGACGACGGTCCCGTCGGCCGAGGCGGCGCCGCGGGCGTCGACGCGCTTGCCGCTGCCCTTGTTGACGACGGTGGCCCAACCGGCGGGCAGGGCCGCCGCCTGGGCGCCCTGTGCGGCATGCGGCAGTACGACGGCGAGGCCGGAGCCGGTCGCGGCGAGCGCGAACGCGGTCAGCAGGACCCGTATGCGTCTGCCGGGTGTTCTCTTGGGAATGAGCGCGGATGTCGCTCTGAGCACGGCTGTCTCCCATGCGGTGGGGGGTGGGAAGTGCGCGCGGCTGTGGGGGAGTTCAGCCGGTGTACTGGGCGAAGACCCGTGTGTAGTCCCAGGCCTGCTGGCTCACGCCGGAGCAACTGTCGGCGCCGCCGCCGGCGCAGGGCCGGTCGCGGTTGGCGGACCAGAAGGTGAGGCGGGCCAGGTGATGCTGCTGGGCGTAGCCGAGGATGGTGCGGAAGTCGGCGACGGTGACCTTCTCGTTCTGGTCGGTGATCCCGTTCATCGAGGAGATGCCCATGGTGCGGTAGGCCCGGTCGTCGCTGTATCGGTAGGCGTTCTTGAGCGCGGACTTGAGGCCTTCGGCGGCCTGGAGCGTGAGCGTCCCCATGTTCTTGCCGGCGCCACCGAAGTCGAACGGCATGATGGCCCAGGCGTCCACGGAGAGTCCGGACGCGGCGGCCCGGTTGATGAGGCTGGAGTCGGGTCCGCTCTGGTCGGTGCCGATGGTGATGTACACCTTCAGGCCGGGGTTGTTCGCCTTCACGGTCTTGAGCGCGTCGACGGTGCGCTGCTGCACGGTCGGGTTGCTGTAGGCGTCGGCCTCCAGGTCGATGTCGATCGCCTTGAGGCCGTAGGCGTTGATCACTTTCTGGTACGCGGCGGCCAGTTGACCGGCACTGGAGCAGGAGCTCTCCAGCTTGTTGCCGCTGTATCCGCCGAAGGACGGGATGACGTCACCGCCGCCTGCACGGACGGTCTTGACCGTCTGCTGGTCGACGCCGCCGGTGAGCGGACGGCTGCCGTCCCACTGAGGGTTGCAGTTGCCGTTGCTGAGGACGAAGGCGAGCGTGAACCACTTGACGCCGGTGGCGCTGGTGATCGTCGTCGGGCTGGGCGGGCTGCCCCAGCCGTTGTAGAGGTACGGCGCCACGGCCATCGTCGGCGCGGCCACGGCTGTCTCGGCGGCTCCGGCGGGAGGAGCCGCGGTGAGTGCAGTGGCGGACAGGGCGAGCAGGGCTATGGCGAGGCTTCCGCGCAACGCGGAGCCGGGAGTGGGGGGTTGGGGCTTCATCTCTGGGTCGCAGCCTTTCGCCGTTCACGTGAGTGAACATTGGGCGTACTCGTGAAGCTGTGCGACCCGGAACCTAAAGGTCTGAACCAAAGACGTCAAGAGATGAAGCAGGAGTGGTGTGAGTTGGTGCCGTCCGTTCAAGAAATTGAGCGGTGGCGGGACTCCATCATCGGGAGTCCCGCCACCGCTGCCATGTGCCGCTGCGGGTCAGGCGCACGCCACCCGGGTCTCGGTGCCGAGGCGAATTACGAGCCGTCCGCCCCGAACGCCGCTAAGCCGTGCGGAGCGTGCGCTTGGCCAGTTCGTACGCGGGGAGCATCGCCCGGTGCTCGCCGGTGTCCAGTCCGCCGAGGTGTACGACGACCGGTCCGCGCGCGGTGGTGACGGCGAGGGCCCGCTCCGGCTTGGTCTCGTCCAGGAGTTCGCTCGTGTACAGGTATTGCACCTCGACTCCCTTGAGGCCACCCGCCTTGAAGTCCTGGTACTTCGCCTTGCTCGTACTGCCCTCGGCCGCCACGAAGGCCTCCAGGACGGTCCGTGCGTCGTCGTCGCCCGGTTTGCCGGTCCAGACACGGAGGAAGCCGATGTGGCCGGCGGGCTTGGCGTCCACCTCGCACGCGGCCGTGACCGGGCCCTGGTGCAGGAGGGCGTCGGCCACCTCGCTGCCGAGGTCGTCGGTGCCGTCGCTCGAGGCCTTGTCCGAGGCGGCCCCGGCGTCGACCGCCTCCGCCTTCCACTCCTTGGCGATGTCGAACGTGACCGGGAGCTCGCAGGCCGAGCCGGACGCCCCGATCGTCCCGCCCCGCTCGGCGACCTCCGCGCCCGCAGCGGACCCGTCCGCCGTCGCCGTGGCTTTCGCCGACGTCGACGCGCTCGCCCGAGTCCCGTCCTCCTCCGCCCCCGCGCAACCCGTCAACACCCCGGCCAGCAAAGCCACATGGGCCAGCCCCCGCCGTGCGTTCCCCGCCCCGACCAGCATTTTCATGTCTCCTCTCGATCAGGCGGGACACAATATCCGAGGACCTTCGGCGGGCGGATGACGCATGATGACCCGGTGACTTCGCTGACCTTCAACGACTACTGTCACCACCTCGAATCCCAGACCGACCTGCTCAGAAGCCAGGTCGCAGGGGCGGACACAACAACTCCGGTGTCCACCTGCCCCGGCTGGGACCTCGGCCGGCTGCTGCGGCACGTGGGCGGAGACCACCGCTGGGCGGAGGAGATCGTGCGGACGAGGGCCACCGCACCCGTCGCCGACGACTGCGTCAACGACCCTGCCGTATACGGCCACTTGGACGGCGCGTCACTGGACACCTGGCTCCGCGAAGGCGCCGCGAAGCTCGGCGCCACCCTGCGCGGCGCCGGACCGGACGTGCGGGTCTGGACGCCGGCCGACGGGGCCGTCGTAGAGCAGTCCGCGCGGTTCTGGGCCAGGCGCATGACCCACGAAACCCTCGTCCACCGGGCCGACGCGACGCTCGCGACCGGCGGGGAGTTCACCGTCGACGACGACCTCGCCGTAGACGGTGTTGAGGAGTGGCTGCAGTTCGCGACGGTCCCCGAGGCGTACGAGTCCGGGCCGGACGCGCCCGGCCTGCTCGGTCCCGGCCGTACGCTGCACTTCCATGCTGCCGGCGTCGGCGAGTGGTTCGTCGACCTGACCGGAGACCGCCCGTCCTGGCGTCCGCGGTCCGCCGAGGAAGCCGCCGCGACCGTGCACGGAACGGTGACGGACCTGCTCCTGTTCCTCTACCGGCGCCCCGCCCCCGCCCTCGAGACCCGAGGCGACACGACACTGCTCGAACTCTGGCTGAACCGCACCGGTTTCTGGCTGGAGGCGTAGCCCGTGGGGCGCAGCGGACGTGCGGGTGCGCCCCACCTGTCGACTAGGTGGCGATCGCCAGCTCCGCGTCCGTGAAGGGCGCGTACGACGAATCGACGTCGCTCTCGCCGCCACTGCCGTCGCAGCCGCGGTTCGGGGTCGGTCACCGGTCTACGCCCCCGGCTTCCGTCCCCGCACCGCCCAAGCCCGGGCCCGGAGTGCGATCGATCCGTCAGGGCTGGTCGGCACCCGCTCCCGCAGCGCGGCGCGCAGCCGCTCCCGGGCGGCCGGTGCGAGGGGGGCCACGTAGCCGGGCGCGGGTCCCTGTCCGGCCAGGAAGGGGTCCCACAGGTCGGCGAAGTCGGCGAAGCGCGTCGGGATCTCGAGCGGTGCGACCGTCACCTCGACGAGCCCCGCCCCGTCCCACAGCCGCCGGAGGGGATCCGGTCGGCACAGCGAGAAGCGGCGGCCCTCGTCGAGTGCGGCAGCCGACGGATCGACAGTGGTCGCGGCGCCCCAGAAGTGCCGTAGAAACGCCATGCCTTCGCCGTAGTCCCACACATACGCGGAGACCAGGCCGCCGGGCGCCACCACCCGCGCGGCCTCGGCCACCGCAACGCCCGGCTCGGGAAGGAAGTTGAGGACCAGCCCGCTGACGGCCAGGTCCACCGAGGCGTTGCCCACCGGAAGGGCCTGCGCGTCGGCCCTGGCGAAGAGCGCGGGGGCGGACGCATGCGCCCGAGCCGTGGCAACGAAGCCGGCGGACCGCTCCACCCCGAGCAGCGTCCGGGGTCGGCAGCGGCGGGCCACGGTCGACGTCAACGCTCCCGAACCGCAGCCGATGTCCAGCCAACGGCCCCCGGGCGCGGACGCCAGCCAGGTGACGAACTCGTCGGCCACGAGTCGGCTCCACCGCCCCATGTACCGTTCGTACGCATCCCCGGCGGTCCACACGTCGAAGTCGTGCCCGGCCACGTTCTCACTGTGCCGTGCTGACCCGGTTTGCGCCACGTGTGGGGATGTGGGGGCACGCGCTTACTGAGAGGTTCCTATGAATCTGTGGGGCACTTGAACACGCGCGAGCCACCGTCCGTATGGGGTCGAGGGATTTCCATGCCTGACCGTCATGACCTGTAGGAGAACTCTCGTGGGACGCAACACGCGCAGACGCCCAACAGGCCCGCGCCGCGCAACCTTCGCGGCATTCGCGCTGATGCTGGGCGGAGGCGGTCTTGTGGCGGCCAACGTCTACGCCTCGGCGACGGAAGGCGGTTCGGGCTCCGAGCAGACAACGCGCAGCGCCGCTGCCGGCACGATCGACTGCCCGGACGTCGGCAGCAAGCTGACGCAGGTGCCGGACCAGGCGCGGGGTGATGTCGACAAGGAACTCGCCGCCATGGACCAGCAGATAGCGGAGGCCTATCAGCGGTTGCAGGCGGCGACGCCGGAGCAGCGCCAGGACAGCGGCTACACCGACGACACGGTCATGAAGCCGCTGAAGGAGAAGCGGGCCGAGTCGCTCGACCGCATCGGCGGCGCCATCGAGCAGGCCGGTGAGCGTCCCGAGGGGCTCGACTCCATGGCGGACTGCTCGATGCGCACCTGGAACGACCAGAACGGTGGCCAGGACGCGGGCGGCGACGATCAGAACGGCCAGCAGGGGCAGGGCGACCAGCAGAACGGCGGCGGCCAGCAGAACGGCGGCGGCCAGCAGGGCGGCAACGGAGGCCAGGCCGGCAACGGTCCGGTCGCCGCGGACTACCAGGACATCAACACCGTCCAGCCCAACGCCGCGGCGCCGAACCTCAACTCATTCGCCTCCAAGGGCACCTTCACCACCAGCTGCGGCGTGAACGAGAACGGGCTGTTCAACTCCGACAACGTGATCGTGGCCCCGGGTGTCACCAACGGCGCCCACCACTTCCACGACTACATCGGCAACCAGTCCAACAACGCCTTCGCCAGCGACGACGACCTCGCCAACGCCGACACGAGCTGCGAGAACCCGGGCGACAAGTCCACGTACTACTGGCCGGTGCTGCGTCTGCAGAACGGCAGCCAGGAGCAGGACGCCAACAAGCCCGGCGGCGGCATCGAGGGCAACGCCGGTGAGATCGTCCAGGCCAAGCAGGTCACGCTGACTTTCATCGGCAACCAGCAGAGCAAGGTCACCGAGATGCCCCGCCTGCTGCGCATCATCACCGGCGACGCGAAGGCCTTCGTCAACGGCACGGCCAACGCCAACGCTTCCTGGAGCTGCACCGGTTTCGAGGACCGGCAGCTGAAGGACAAGTACCCGCTGTGCCCGCAGGGCAGTGACGTGGTCCGCACCTTCAAGTTCCAGAGCTGCTGGGACGGCCGCAACATCGACAGCGCCAACCACCGCACCCATGTGGCCTTCGCCGACGCGTCCGGCAACTGCCCGAACGGCTTCGAGGCCATTCCGCAGCTGGTGCAGCGCATCGTCTACGACGTCGACGCGCCGAGCCTGCAGGACGGCGGCCGTACGACTCCGCTGTTCGCGGTGGACTCCTTCCCCGAGCAGCTGCACAAGCCGGCCACCGACCACGGCGACTTCATCAACGTCTTCGACGAGTCCCTGATGAAGGAGATGGTGTCCTGCATCAACGGCGGCCGGAAGTGCGGCGCCGGAACCGGCGAGGACCCGGGCTCGGACGACGGGGCGACCCAGCAGCCGTCGGAGAACCCGACCGAGCAGCCGAGCGAGCAGCCCACCGAGAAGCCGACGGACCAGCCCTCCGAAGAGCCGACCGCCCAGCCGACCGAGACGGCCACCACGCCGCCCGCCGGTGACGACGGCAACGGGAACAACTCCGGCGACAAGGGCGACAACTCCGGCAACGGAGGCGATGACCAGGCGACGGAGCCTACCGCCGCGGCCTCCGATTCCGGCCAGTCGACCTCGAACGACGACGAGCCCACCATGTCCAGCACGACGGAGCCCAAGGTCTACTCGAAGCCTTCTCTGGCCAAGAGCAGCGCGGCCGCCGCGGGCAACGGCAGTGACAACGGCTCCGGTTCCGCGCAGTCCCAGGCTCCGAGCGGGAGTGGCGCCGAGGCCGCCGGTCAGACCGAACCCCAGGCGGTACAGGGCGGACTGGCCGAGACGGGCACGACCCTGTGGCCCGCTGCGATCGGCACCGTCCTCCTGGCCGCGGGCCTGATCGTGCTCACCCGCACGAAGCGCCGCATCATCTGACGGACGGCGTCGACAGGGGCGCTCGATCCTGCCCGGCAGCAGGATCGAGCACCCCTGTCTTCACGCCTTGGATCAGTTCCCTTCCGCGGGGTGCGTGACCGCCTGCCGGACGTCCGTCTCGACCTCGTTGCGCGGTTTCCCCGAGTCCTTCGCGTACTCGTTGACCGCGGTCCGTGCCTCACGGGCGAGGTCGCGCCAGGCGCGCCGAGCGGTCTCGTACGTGTCCGTCTGCCGCTTGCTCCAGCCGCCCTCCTGAGACGGCGGCCCGTACGAGTGGCGCAGCTCATCGACCCGGTGGTGCGCCTGGTCGGCTGCGCGCTGTTTCTCTACCAGCTCGTCGAAGTTATGTGCCACGCAAACGCATCATATGGGGGTATTTCGGATCCCGCGCGCCGAGCCACCGGCCGCCAGGGAGGACGGTCGTCGGTCAGTCGGTGATCCGGTGGTGGATGGCTTGCCGGCCCGTCGCTTCTGCGAGCCGGTGGGCCATGTCGGCCACGATGAGGTCGGCGGTCTCCGGGGAGGGGGCGTCCTCGACATCGACGTACCAAGTGCCGAGTAGCTCCCACGACGCGCTGACGGTCGCTGGGCCGGTGCGAAAAGTGAGCACGTCCGAGTCCTCCAGGATCTCGCATTCGAAAGATCCGGGCTGCAGGACGGCTGCGAGGCTGTTGCCAAGGGCCGGCCAGTCCTCGCCGTCTGCTGTGCTGATCGTGTACTCGGGCATGGAGGCATCATGCACTGGTTGTTGGCGGGGCGGTGGTCAAAAGTAGGCGCGGTTGGGACCGCCGCGGTGAGCAGGACTCGGCCGGCCGCGGGCCCGACCGAGTCTCAGCCCCTGTGGGCCAAAGCCTCTCCCAGCAGCTCGCGTACGGCGTCCAGGGCCGCCGCACGGTCGGACGGCACCACGCCGATCCGGGTGCGGCGGTCCAGCAGGTCGGACTCGTCGAGGGCGCCCTCGTGGCGTACCGCCCAGAGGAGTTCCGCGGCGGTCACGGGGTGCCCCGGCACGACGGGCTCGCCCAGCCGGGGATCGTGGTCGCCGAGGGCGTGGACGGCCGGTGCCTCGGTGCCGTAGCGGCGGATCAGGTGGCGCGGTGCCCGCAGGGCGGCGAGTGCCCGGGGGGACGCGGCGCCGACGAGCGGGAGCGAGGCGGTGGGGGAGGGGCCGGCGGTGAGGCGGCGGGCGGCGACGGCGGCGTCCACTGCGTCCTCGGCCATGCGGCGGTATGTGGTGAGCTTGCCGCCGACCACGGTGACCACGCCCTCGGGCGAGGTGAGCACGGCGTGCCGCCGGGAGATGTCGGAGGTCCTGGCCGCGGCTGCGGAGCCGGCCTCCGGCGTGGTGTCCAGCAGGGGGCGCAGCCCCGCGAAGGCGCCCACGACGTCCTCGCGCCGGACCTGGACGTCCAGGACCGAGCCCAGCACGTCGAGCAGGAAGCCGATGTCCGACTCGGGCGCCTCGGGTACGTCGGGGATGTCGCCCTCGACGGGTTCGTCGGTGAGGCCGACGTAGACCCGGCCGTCGCCCTGGGGCAGGACGAGGACGAAGCGGTTGGTCTCGCCGGGGATCGGGATGTGCAGGCCGGCCGGCAGGGGGCCGAGGTGCTCCGCGCGCAGGATCAGGTGGGTGCCGCGGGAGGGCCGTATGCGAATGCCGTCGACCAGGCCGCCCGCCCAGACGCCGGAGGCGTTGATCACTGCGCGGGCCCTGATCTCGCCCTCCTCGCCGGTGAGTTCGTCGCGGACGCGGGCACCGGAGCCGGTGAGTTCCAGAGCCCTGACCCGGGTCAGGATCCGGGCGTCGCGGACGGCGGCGGTGCGGGCGAGCGCGGTGACCAGGCGGGCGTCGTCGACGAGTCGGCCGTCCCAGGACAGCAGTCCGCCACGCAGGCCGTCGGTGCGCAGCGCGGGGGCCAGATGGCGGGTCTCCACCGCGGAGAGCCGGCGCGGCGCGGGCAGCGTGGCACGGGCCGTACGAGCCGTCAGCCGCAGCGTGTCACCGGCCCGGAAACCGGCCCAGGCCAGCGCCGCCTGGCCGCGCGAGACCAGCGGGGTGAGCGGCAGCACGAACGGCTGGGCGCGGACCAGGTGCGGTGCCGTGCGCTCCATCAGCACGCCCCGCTCGACCGCGCTCTCGTGGGCCACGTCGAGCTGCCCGGAGGCGAGGTAGCGCAGCCCGCCGTGGATGAGCTTGCTGCTCCAGCGGGAGGTGCCGAAGGCCAGGTCGTGGGCGTCGACGGCGACGACGGACAGGCCGCGGGCGGCGGCGTCCAGGGCCGCTCCGGCGCCGGTGGCACCGAGGCCGACGACCAGGACGTCCACGACGGGACCGCCGACGGTCTCGGCCAGTTCGCGCGAGCGTCGGGCGGCGGACAGTGACGATCCGGAGGCGGGGCTGTGACTCATGGCGTGAGGGTCCTCTCCAGGATGGAGCGCAGCTCCGCGAGGAAGGCCGCGGAGGAGAGCTCGGGGTCGTCCTCGTCGGTCATGGTCCGCAGGGACAGGGTGAAGGACTGGACGATCAGCAGCACGGACCGGGCCTGCCGCTCGGGGTGGCCGGCGCGGACCGAACCGTCGGCATGTCCTTCCTTCAGACCGTCGACCAGCAGCCCCAGGAGGGCGATCTGGCTCGCTCCCCGACGGTCGAGGACGTAGGGCAGGAGCAGTTCCGGGTCGACGTCGACGATCTTGCGGAAGAGGGGGTGGGCGCGGAAGGAGTCGACACCGGCGACGAGCCCCTCCACGAGCAGGGTGCGCGCGTCAGCCCCTTCTCTGCGCTCGGGAATCGCCCGGGTCGCCACGTCGACCCATTCGCGGGTCATCAAGTCGCCGACCAGGGAACGGACATCGGGCCAGCGCCGGTACAGCGTCATCCGGGAGACGCCCGCGCGGCGGGCCACGTCGGTGAGGGTCGTGCGGCGCACCCCGACGGCCAGGACGCAGTCCCGCACCGCGTCGAGCACCGCATCACTGTCCGAGCTGTTGTGACGAATAGGCGTCATGTGTCACAGTGTAACGCCTCGGCGCCCCGTGCGGTGCGCCGGACGACGCAATCGCTCGAATCAACCGGTGAGGACGACAGCCATGGACATGCTGTGGAGCGGCTGGGGCGACCCGGCCAAAGCCACACCGCTGCCCGACACGGTGATCGGGCTGCTGCGCGATCTGCTGGGCGTCAAACCGCGCAGCGCCGAGCCGGTCGGCCTGGACGACATCGCCGTACCGGAAGGGCAGTTGGAGCCCGCCGTGCACCGGGCCCTCGCGGCGGCGGTCGGCGGCGAGGAGCACCTCCGCACCGACGCGGAGACGCGGATCCGGCACACACGCGGCAAGTCCACGCCCGACCTGCTGCGCATGAGGCAGGGCGACGTCGCCGACACCCCGGCGGCCGTACTCCTCCCGGCCGGCCACGACGAGGTCCTCGCCGTGCTGCGGGTCTGTGCCCAACTCGGCCTGCCTGTCGTCCCGTTCGGCGGCGGTACCTCAGTCGTCGGCGGGCTCGCCCCCGGTCGGCGGGGCACCTTCGTCGCGCTGGACCTGCGTCGCATGGACGGACTGCTCGCCCTCGACCCCGTCTCCCGCACCGCCACCCTGCAGCCCGGCCTCCGCGCCCCGCAGGCCGAGGCGCTGCTCGCCGAACACGGCTTCACCCTCGGCCACTTCCCCCAGTCCTACGAGTGGGCCACCATCGGCGGATTCGCCGCCACCCGCTCCAGCGGCCAGGCGTCCGCCGGTTACGGCCGCTTCGACGAGATGGTCCTCGGCCTCACCCTCGCCACCCCCGAGGGCACCGTCGACACGGGCCGCGCCCCGCGCTCGGCGGCCGGCCCCGACCTGCGCCAACTCGTCCTCGGCTCGGAGGGGGCGTTCGGCATCATCACCTCCGTGACGGTCCGCATCCGTCCCGTCCCGAAGTCCCGTGTCTACGAAGGCTGGCGCTTCCCCTCCTTCGAGGAGGGCGCCGCCGCACTGCGCCGGCTCGCCCAGGACGGGCCGCGCCCGACCGTGCTGCGGCTGTCCGACGAGACCGAGACCCTGATCGGCCTCGCCCAGCCCGACGCGATCGGTTCCACGGATGCGCCAACCTCCGCCGGGTGCACGGCAATTGCAGGCTACGAGGGCACGGAGGAGGACACCTCATATCGGCGCGAGCGCGCCGCGGCCGTCCTGCGCGAGTGCGGCGGCACACCCCTGGGCGACGAGCCCGGCGAACGCTGGGCGCACGGCCGCTACTCCGCCCCCTACCTGCGCGACGCCCTGCTCGACGCGGGCGCCTTCGCCGAGACGCTGGAGACGGCGACCTTCTGGTCCCGCATCCCGGAGCTCTACGCGGCCGTACGCGACGCGCTGACCGGCACGCTCACCGAGGCGGGCACCCCGCCGCTGGTCATGTGCCACATCTCCCACGTCTACGAGAACGGCGCCTCGCTCTACTTCACCGTGGTCTCGGCCCAGGGCGACGACCCCGTCGCGCACTGGACCCGGGCCAAGCACGCCGCCAACGAGGCGATCCTCGCCGCCGGTGGCACCATCACCCACCACCACGGCGTGGGCACCGACCACCGGGACTGGTACGTCCGCGAGGCGGGCCCGCTGGCCGTCGACGCCCTGCGCGCCGTCAAGCGGCGACTGGACCCGATCGGGGTGCTCAACCCCGGCGTGCTCCTGCCCCTGGATTCCTAATGGAGTTGTCAAGTGGCCGGAGTGACGGGCGGTATGGGGTTGTAACACCGTCCGTCACGAAGGAGGGCCCACAGGACGTTGACTCGGCGTCGGGCGAGCGCCATGACGGCCTGGCTGTGTCGTTTGCCTTCGGCGCGCTTGCGGTCGTAGAAGCGGCGGGATTCGTCGCAGCAGCGG